>JAJEIA010000142.1 GCA_022823505.1 Dehalococcoidia bacterium | reverse complement strand
TCTGCCCCCACGTCGTTCAGCGGTTCATGGCACGTTAGCACATTTCTAAAAATCCCATTAAGACGCGATTGCCCTGGACCGTTGGCCTAGCCATCCATCGCCGCGCGTTCACTATGGTATATTTATGCGGCATTTTTGCCTTGAATTACTGGTTTGCAGGAGCGCTTTACGATGCCCGCCAGCGCAGATATTACCGCCATTCCGAACGGAACCATCACGTCGCCGCAGGGGTTTTCCGCGGGCGGCGTTTTCATCGGCCTCAAGACGCGAGGGGAGGACAAGCTGGATCTGGCCATGCTGGTCTCGGACAGCCCGTGCTCGATAGGCGGGGTGTTCACGACGTCGGCCATACGGTCGGCTACCGTGGACCTGGACAGGGAACGGGTCGCCCGGGGGCAGGCGAAAGCGTTGATCGTGAACGCGGGGATCGCCAATACCTGCGTGGGAGCCCAGGGCTACAAGGACGCCGAAGAAATGACGCGGCTGGCGGCTGAGAAGCTGGGCGTGACTGCCGAGGATGTGCTGGTGTGCAGCACGGGCGTGATCGGCGTGGAACTGCCGATGGCGCTGATCCGGTCGGGGGTTGATGAGATTGCGCTGGACGATACCGGGGGCAACGAGTTGGCGCGGGCGATGATGACGACGGATACACATCCGAAGGAAACTGCGGTGTCGTTCACGGCATCCACCGGTGAGACGATCACCATTGGAGGAGTGGCGAAAGGGTCGGGCATGATCAACCCCAACATGGCGACGATGCTGTCGTTTGTGGCAACGGATGCCGCGGTTGACCCGGGGTTCCTGCAGATGACGGTCAAGGCCGTGGCGGACGAGACCTACAACATGCTCACCGTCGACGGCGACAGCAGCACCAACGATACCTTCCTGGCGTTTGCCAACGGTCTGGCGGGCAACCCGGTGATTGATGAACGGTCGGCGGACGCCGAGGCGTTCACGGCGGCGCTGCACCAGGTGTGCGCCAACCTCACGCGGATGCTGGCGCGTGACGGGGAGGGGGCCACGCGGCTGCTCACCGTCCAGGTAGATGGGGCCAGGGACGCCATCGACGCGCGGAAAGCCGCGCTGACGATTGCCGGGAGTCCCTTGGTCAAGTCGGCAGTGTACGGCGCGGACCCCAACTGGGGACGGCTGATGATGGCGTTGGGCCGCAGCGGAGCCGAGGCGGTGGAGGAGAAGGTGGACCTGTTCGTCAACGGGGTTTGCATCATGGAGGCGGGAACGCCGATACCGTTCCACCGGGATGCGGTGGTGGCGTTGATGTCGGGCGAGCAGGTGGACTTCCGGGTCAGCCTGAACCTGGCGGGCGGGGAGGCGACGGCCTACGGATGCGACCTCACCGAGCAGTACGTCATCATCAACAGCGCGTACACGACCTAGCATGATACGGAGCGCGCAGATTGAAGTTGCCCACCGGAACCCGGTCAGAACGCAGTGCCTAATCTGCTGAGCGATGGACCTTATCGCTTCTTTTTCTATTCAGGCGACGGGCGCGAACCTCCCCATGTGCATGTCAGGCGCGATCGGAGAGTTGCCAAATTCTGGCTAGACCCGTTAACGTTGGCCAGTGCCGGCGGTTTCCCACGGCAAGAAATCAATCAAATCCGCAGGATTGTCGAGCAAAATCGAGCTCTCTTTCTGGAGGGTTAGAATGATTATTTCAACACTTGACGGACTGTCTTCCGAGGCCGTCAGTGTCACCGTCACTGACGACGTACTTGCCGTATCGCTCCAAGATGGGCGAAGCATTCACGTTCCTCTGGCATGGTATCCCAGATTGCTTTACTCCACGGCGGAGGAACGCGCTGACTGGTTGCTGATTGATGATGGGCGCGGCATCCATTGGGAACGAATCGACGAAGACATCAGCGTAGCCGGCTTATTGGCTGGCCGGCCATCCGGCGAAAGCGCGCGGTCTTTCGCCCGCTGGCTGGCGGCGCGGGAATCGATTCAGGCATAATTGCCGCGGCCAATCCGGTCCACAGTGATCGTCTGCCGAAAACTCTATGCCCCAACCACAACAAACCGAACCGCCCATCGTAGTCAAGATCGGGGGCAGCACGCTGGGCGGCAACGACACTTCGTTGCAGGACCTGGTGGAGCTGCATGCCTCCGGGAAGCCAGTGGTGATCGTTCACGGTGGCGGCAACGTGATCAGCGAGTGGATGCAGCGGCAGAACCTGGCGCCCAACTTCGTGAACGGGTTGCGGGTCACCGACGGGCCATCGCTGGAGATCGTCGTGGCCGTGCTGGGTGGGCTGGTGAATAAAGAGCTTACCGCCCAGATGCAGCGGCTGGGAGCGCCCACCATCGGGATCAGCGGCATGGACGGCAACCTGCTGCAGGCGCACGTGGCCAACCCCGACCTTGGTTACGTGGGAGAGGTGACGGCGGTTAACTCTGGGCCCGTGCAGGCGATCGTATCAGCGGGGTTCATACCGATGGTGTCGCCCATCGCGGTGGACGTCAGCAAGGACAGCGAGCACGCGGGCCGGCCGCTGAACGTGAACGGCGACACGGCGGCGGGGGCGCTGGCCCACGCTCTGAAGGCGGAGCGGATCATCTTCCTGACGGACGTGGCCGGCGTGATGGACAACGGAGGGCGCGTCATTCCGCGGCTGGATGCGAGAGGCGCCGAGCAGTTGCGAGCGTCGGGCGTGGCGCGAGGCGGAATGCTGCCCAAGCTGGCGGCGTGCCTGGATGCGTTGGCGGACGGGGCCGTGCCGATGGCTCACATCGTGGACGGGCGGGAGCCCGGGGCGGTGATGAACTGCGTGAACGGGCGGCCGATGGGGACGAGGATAACGGCCTGATACGGGTTGGTCGCGTTGGGGCTAGGGGTTCCTGCTTTCGCAGGAACGACGAGTGAGCGGGAGTGTGGGTTCCTGCTTTCGCAGGAACGACGGGCGCTCAAATTAGAGACGGACGCTCAAATAAACGACGGTCGGTCGGATGAAAAGACAGGGGCGGGTCATTGACCCGCCCCGATCATTTGGGGACCGTCGACGTGATGGCAATCAGGCGGCGATGAGGTCCTTGGACACGGCGTCGGAAATCAGGTCTCCCTCGGCGGCGAGGTGAGCCTTGATGGCATCAGCGGCGGCGTTGACCATTTCCGGATCCAGGTTGGCTGCGGCCTCGGGATAGCCGGCCTCGGACAGGTAGGCGGCGGTCTGCTCCCGGAGCTGTTCCAGGGAGAAATCGAGCTGGGCCGCGGCGTCGCGCATTTCCTCGGGGTAGTCGACGTGGGATCCGCCGGCGCCGAGCTTGTCATAGCCGCCCTTGTGCCAGTGGCCGCGAGCGCCGTGGGGGTCGAACCGGATGATCTCAACGCCCTGTACGTCCACGCCGAAGGTGGGGCCGCCGAACTTGGCCTTGAGGCAGCGCAGGGGCCAGAGGTACATCGTGACGTCGCCGGACTTGCTAAGCGGGCGAACCATCACGCGGCCCAGATAGGACTCGCCATCGATCATAGTAGCCATGTGAATATCCTCCTGACGGCGGCTTCAATCCGCCGGGTACTGACTTGCGTATAGTAACACAGAACGCCGATCCTTCCATCGCGCGGTTCCGGTCCACGCGTATCTGCATTGCTGAGGAAGAGCAATTTGCATGGATGCACAGGATGAACGGGATGGCATGAGTTGGATGATAGGAACGGACATAGCACGCCGCATGAATCTAATGCCGTCCTGCATATCCTGCCTGTCAGTTTGAATTTCCTCCTCCCCAATGGGTACACATGAGGCGGTTCCGGTCGAGTTTGCCGCGAGCGGGGATGGTTGCAAGCGACGCATGAACTGCAGTGCCAGGGGTTATACTCACCGCACCCACAAAGTTGAGAGATGTGATGACTCGTTCAACCCTGAAATCCGGGAGCGTGATGCTGCTGGCGGCCATTCTGGCGCTGGCCGTGGCGGCGTGCGCGCAGAGCGCGGCGCCGGCGGAAGAGTCCGGAGAACAGGCGAGCCCGACGGCGGCACCCGTGGTCGGGTCGGCATCGGGAGATTCCGCGCCGGCGGCTGAGCCCACCACCGCGCCGGCGGCACCGGTCGAGACGACGCCGGCGGTGGTGTTGCCGACCGGAGAACTGCCTGCCACCAGCGCTCCCACGTCGACGCCGGCGGAGGAAGCCCAGGCCAAGCCGATTGCCCCGGACATCCCGAACGTGGAGGGCATCGACGCGTGGCTCAACACGGATGAGGAGCTGACGATCCAGGAACTGGTGGGCGAGGGCAACGTGGTGCTGGTGGACTTCTGGACCTACACCTGCGTCAACTGCATCCGGACGTTACCGTTCCTGCGGGACTGGTGGTCGCGGTACGAGGACGACGGGTTGGTGATTCTGGGGATCCACACGCCGGAGTTCGAGTTTGAGAAGGACCACGAAAACGTGGCGGAAGCGCTGATGACCCACGAGATCGGGTGGCCGGTGGCGCAGGATAACAACCGGGTGACGTGGCGGAACTTCGAGAACCGCTACTGGCCGGCGAAGTACCTGTTCAACAGCCACGGCGAGATGATCTACTCGCACTTCGGCGAGGGGGCCTACGGCGAGACCGAGCAGAAGATCCGCAACGCGCTGGTGGAAGCCGGGGCGGACCTGTCGGATGACCCGCTGGACCTGCCAGAAGACCAGGTGCGCGATGCGGCGTTCCAGTCGGCGCGGATCAGCGGGAGCGCGCCGGTGACTCCAGAGCTGTACGCCGGATGGCAACGGAACGTGGGCGTGGCGCGGTCGGGTCGCCATCCCTATGTGGCGCAGTACGAGGACTACTTCCAGTCGATCCTTGATAGCGGCAACGGTGTGATCAACGTCAGCGTTCCGCAGGACCTGCATCCGCACCTGCTGTATTTCCAGGGGCAGTGGTCGGTGGAGCCGGAGCGCATTCGTCATGCCCGGGTGACCGAAGACCTGGAGGACTACCTGGCGCTGAACTACGCCGCAAAGAGCGTCAACGCCGTGCTGACCTCGGACTCAGGCGAGCCGTACGAGGTGGTGGTGACGGTGGACGGGGCGATGCTGTCCGAGGAAAATGCGGGCGCGGACATCCAGTGGGACGAGAATGGGTACTCGTATATCCTGGTGGACGAACCGAGGATGTATGGGATCATCGATAACCCGCAGTACCTGCCGCAGTCGATCCTGACCATGCGGTCGAACTCGGACGACTTCGGCCTGTTCGCCTTCACGTTCGGCGTGTATGCGGAGGGACCGTGATGCGCGCGTTCCTGCTGCTTGCCGCGGCGATGGTCGGGGTGGTTGCGCTGGCCGCGTGCGGTGGAGCGGCGGCGGACCTTCCTCCGGCAGAACCCACCACCGCGGCGGTTATCCAGGTCCCAACGGTTGACCCGGGCAACGGCGAGATACAGTCGCACCTGGCGACCAAGGTACTGGAGGTCGGCACACAGCGGGTCGCGTTCCTGCTGAACACGAAGAAAGCGCTGGTGAAGGCGCCGCAGGTCCACATCTCGGTGGCTGCGGCGGACGGCACGGGTCCGATATCGGAGGTCACGGCGGACTACAACGCATGGCCGTATGGGGTCCGGGGGTCGTATGCGGCGCCGGTGGAATTTCCGGCGCCCGGTGATTACCTGCTTACCGTGATGCCGTTGGACAGCGAGGTCTCCGGGGAGGCGGTGATCGATGTTTCGGTATTGGCCGACTCGCCCATACCATCGGTTGGGGAAACGGCCCCGGCCAGCGAGACCAAGACGCTTGGGGAGGCTGGAGAAATCATCGCTCTGACCACAGCATACGAACCGGACACCGAGCTCTATCGGATCTCCGTCGCGGAGGCGGTTGAGTCGGGCAAGCCGTCGGTGGTGGTGTTTGCGACGCCGGCGTTCTGCACGAGCCCGACATGTGGTCCGCAGGTGGACACGGTGTCGGAACTGAGGGTCGAACACCCGGAAGCGGCCAACTACATCCACGTGGAGCTGTATGACAACCCGCAGGAGATCCAGGGAGATTTAAGCGTGGCGCGGCTGGTGCCGGCGGCGGAAGAGTGGGGGTTCACGCAGATACCCGGCTGGACCAACGAGTCCTGGGTATTCGTGCTGGACGGCGAAGGGATCGTGCGGCAGCGGTTCGAGGGGTTTGCGACGCTTGCTGAGTTGGAGGCGGCGCTGGCGGAGGTGGGTGGGTTGTAGCCCGGCGGCGTTGGCGTGAATCGTCAGAATCAGGATTTGCGGGATTTTCGGATTCGGCAGGATTGGGAGAGATTCATCACGGAAACGTTCGGATCCTGATAATCCCCAACTCAGGCGTGTCCAGCTGGTCATCGCGAGAAGCGCGGCGACGAGGCAGTCTCTTTCCCGTGAGGGCGGTCGTTGTCCTGGGGAGATTGCCGCGCTCGCGATGAAATGGGCTTACGCAGTTTGAAGTCATTACACGCGTCATTCCCGAGGAAGCGGGAATCCAGTGGCCGCGATCTTCAAAAATGTTCCAGATTCGCTCACTGTCACGTCGAAGGATTCCTGCTTCCGGTGGGATGACGGTTTTTGTAATTTCAAGTGCGTAACTCCTATGACGGTTGATGTGCAACTGGGTAGCCGCGAGAACCCCGGAATCTTGACGACCCTGCTTCTGACGTTGCCGCGCGGCAAACTGGGCAAACAAGAGTGTTCCGGCTGATTGACCCTGCAATTGGCGCGTGATAGAGTTTTTGGCGAAAAGCTGAGATGGAGACGAGTAAGCGGACGACGAGCGTCGTAGCGAGCCTGGCCTGGTGAAAGCAGGCACAATCGTCCCGCCCAAAATCCCTCCGGAGCTGCCGGCTGAAATCCGCCTTCCGAAAACGGTGGGGAGTAAGCTCAGGCCGGGTTCGTTGCCCGTTAGAAGCGACGGGACATGATGGTGTCCTGCCAGAGAGGTTCGAAGTATCCGGATAACCGGATGCGACGGGCAAGTAGGGTGGTACCGCGGGCAATTCGTCCGTCCCTATGGGACGGGCTTTTTTTGTGCCCCAGCGAACCGAGACCGGCAAATTCTGGCAGACGGAACGACGTTATACGGAGATAAACCGTGAAACTGAAGGGTTCGGAAATCATCTGCGAGAGCCTGCTGAGGGAAGGGGTGGACGCGCTGTTTGGCCACCCGGGAGGCGCGATACTGCCGTTCTACGACGCGCTGTGGTCATACCCGCAGTTGCGGCACGTCCTGGTGCGGCACGAACAGTCGGCGGCGCACGCGGCGGACGGCTACGCCCGGATGACGGGCAAGCCGGGCGTGTGTGTGGCGACGTCGGGGCCGGGGGCGACCAATCTGGTCACGGGGATCATGGGGGCCAAGGCGGACAGCGTGCCGCTGGTGGCCATCACGGGGCAGGTGGCGCGGGCCGCCATGGGGACCGAGGCGTTCCAGGAGTGCGACATCTGCAGCATCGCGTCGGTGTGCACGAAGCGGACGTACCTGGTGATGTCGGCCGGCGACCTGGCGCGGACGATACGGGACGCGTTTCGCGTGGCGCAGGAAGGGCGGCCGGGTCCGGTGCTGATCGACGTGCCGCGGGACGTGCAGTTGGAGGAAGCTGAGTTTGAATACCCGGAGACGCCATGGGTTGCGGACCCTCAGCTGTCGGACGAGACGCTGGAAAACGTCCAGAAAGCGGCCGAGCTAATCAACCAGGCAGAACGGCCGGTGATCATCGCGGGACACGGGATCGTCAATTCCAGAGCGTTTGACGAGCTGCTGGCGGTGGCGGAGGGGTCGGGCATCCCGGTGATCAACACGCTGCTGGGGTTGAGCAGTTTTCCGAGGAATCACCCGCAGAGCCTGGGCATGCTGGGGATGCACGGGATGTACTGGTGCAACATGGTGGTTGACCAGGCGGACGTCATCGTGGGACTGGGGATGAGGTTTGATGACCGGGTGACCGGCAGGGTCTCCGGGTTCGCGCCGCACGCACGGATCGTTCACCTGGATATTGAGGCCACCCAGGTGGGGCGGATCGTGCCGGCGGAGGTCCCGCTGGTGGGGGACGCCAGACCGATCCTCAAAGCGCTGGCCCCGCTGGTGCAGAAGGTGGACCGAGCCGATTGGATGGATACAATCGCCCAACTGAGGGCGGAGCACCCGTCGCTGGCGATCCCGCAGAGCGAAGCGCTGCTTCCCCAGCAGGTGCTCACCGAGATGAACGAGATGCTGCAGGCCGACGACGATGCGGTGGTGGTCACCGGCGTGGGGCAGCACCAGATGTGGGCGGCGCAGTACCTGTTCCTGAACCAGCCGAACTCGTTCGTCACCTCCGGCGGGTTGGGAGCGATGGGCTTCGAGGTGCCGGCGGCGCTGGGGGCTCAGTTGGCCCGGCCGGGGGCAACGGTGTGGTCGGTGGCCGGCGACGGTGGGTTCCAGATGACACTGCAGGAACTCATCACGGCGGTGGAGGAGAAACTGCCCATCAAGATCGCGCTGTTCAACAACGGGTACCTGGGCATGGTGAGGCAGTGGCAGGAGATGTTCTTCGAGGGCCACCTCAAAGAGGTGCCGATGCCAGGGCCGGACTACGTCAAGCTGGCCAACGCATACGGGATTCCGGCGGTTCGAGTGGAGCACCAGGAGGACGTGGCCGCGGCGCTGCACGAAGCCAAGGCCTACGACGGGCCGTTCCTCATCGAGTTCGTGGTGGAACGGGAGACCAACGTGTTCCCCATGGTTCCGCCGGGCGGTTCCCTGGCCGACACGCTGGAGGACCCGAGGACGATGGCAGCGGCGCGGTGAAGTGGGTGGCTTGGAAGTTCTCACGCGTACCCATTTGTCTTTTACATCGATAAACAGGATGGACACGATTTGGTTGATTGCTGGAAACGCCCCGCACTCGGGACGGTGTCATAGGCAGAGCAGAGAGCAGTCGTTGCCGGCATCCTGTTCATCGATGTAAGTTTGCTTCCGTGGTGGTCAAACTGGGTACGTATGGGCACGGACCCGACTTGCCGCTGTGCCGGGTTGGTGGTAGAAATAGGCATTGCCGCCTAATGAACGCTCCGGTTGGAGGTGCAGAATGCCCCGGGTCACTATCCAGGAAGCCTCGCGGATCCTGAACGTATCCCAGGACGTGATCCGCAAGGACGTGCGTTCTGGGAAGCTACAAGCCACCAGGGAAGGTGGTCCCAACGGCACCCGATGGATGGTGGACATCCCGGACGACGTGGAGGAATACACCGACGATTTCAAGGAAGGGATCCACGCCTTGGCCCAGACCCTGACGCCGTGGTGGTTCGACAATCCTCGTCGGGAGGGCGTGGTCCACTACCTGGAAAGCCTGGGGATCGAAGAGGTGGAACCCTTCTTCCTGTGTGGGGCCAAGGGCGAGGACATCTGGCCGGCCACCGGACACGAGACGTGGCAGAGGTGTCCGGAGTGCGTTCTTGAGGTACACGACCAGGGGATGCCGATGGAGACCAGGGAATAAACGTCGCCGAAGTCACCGTTATCGAGGACGAGCCGCCGGAACGCGGCTCGTTTCGTTTGCCGGTTTACGCGTTCCGGTGAGGACCGCGGAGGGCGGTGGCGTCAACCCAGCGCTCAGCCCGCGCCCTCCGCATAGGGCTTGAGGGCGGCGTAGATCACGGCGTTGATGGGCGTGGGGACGCCGGCGGAATCTCCGGCACGAACCACGGCGCCGTTGAGCGCTTCGAGTTCCATAGGACGCCCGGCCAGCTGGTCGGCGTGCATGGACGCGCTCATCGCGCCCTTGGCGGATTCCATGTAGTTCAGCGTGTCGGCGACGATGGTCGGGGACAGGTCGACGCCGGAGGCCCGGCCGGCCGCTTCGATCTCGGTCATGCAGCCCACGATGATCCGGTGCCACTCGGGCCGGGGCAGGAGATCGCGCAGGTATTCTCGGGCCAGGGAGGTCGTGCCGGCCATGGTGGTGATGAACAGGAACTTGGTCCAAAGGGTGACGGCGATGTCGTCCTCGGCCTCGGCGGGGACGCCGGCTTCGCGGAAAGCGGCGCAGATCGCCTTGGCCCGCTCCTGGTGGGATGGATCGCTGCCGCGGATGCTGCCGGTGACGATGCGGACGATGTCGCCGGCCTGGGTGACGACACCGGGCCCGCCTCGTCCCGCTTCGATATAGGCCGCGCCGGGCAGGGCCGTGGCGTCAGGGAACGCTTCCACCAGCGGCAAGTAGGAATCGATGCCGTTCTGCAGGCAGAGGACGGCGGTATCCGGGCCGATCATGGGGGCCATGGCGGGCACGGCGTCGGCGTTGTGGTAGGTCTTGGTGGTGAGGAGAGCCAGGTCAACCGGGCCGACCTCGGATGGCCGGTCAGTGGCCGAGCAGGGCACAGTGAACCGTCCGGCCTCGGTCTGCATGATCAGGCCTTCGCGGTGGATGGCGGCGAGGTTTTTGCCGCGGGCGATGAGGGTCACGTTGTGTCCGCCGCGGGCAAGCATGCCGCCGAAGTAGCCGCCGATGCTGCCGGCTCCCATTACTGCCACTTTCATGCCTTGGAACTCCTGATGGTGAACGAGGGAAAGGACCGGTCGCGGCGAAGCGGTTGGCGATCAGGTGCGATGGTCACTGGGCGTCGAAAATCCTTTCCCGGACATTGAAATTGAACCCGGGCAGGTCCGGGTCGCCACTGACCACTTCAGGGTCGTCGATAACGACGGGGTCGGAATTGGGGCGATAGATGTGGACCCGGCGGCGGTAGGGGTCAATGAGCCATCCCAGAGTCGCGCCGTGGTCGACGTAATCGCGCATCTTTTGTTGCGCGCTGGCGATGCTGTCGTTGCGGGACATGATCTCGACGACGAAAAATGGGCAGAAGTCCAGGAGCCAGGTTTCTTCCGAAGGTGTGTATGCTGCCAGCTGTTCGGGTGACAACCACGCCGCATCCGGAGCGTAGCGCGCGCCGTTGGGAAAGTGCAGGCCCAACCGAGCGCCATGAGCTTCGCCGCCATGCTGCTCTGCCCAGAGGTACAGCTCTCCGGCGAAAATTGCTTCCGATCGGGATCCGTATTTGCTTTGCATGGGAGATATCAGCAACGCTCCTTCACAGGTCAGTTCCAACTTGCCCACCAAATCGCGATTTGCTTCGTTCAGACCGATCAGCCACTGGTCGAGTTTGACGCCGTCGATGCCGGCTTCGGCCAGGACTTTCAGCACCGGGCGGAAGTCGAGATGAACAGGTGACGGGGCAGGATCTCCGTCGACCCACATGTTTTTGGCGGATACGGCGGGGGTTTCGGTGGTTGGTTTAGCAACCATGGTTGTGGCCCTCCTGGGCAGTGAGTATGCCATAGATGGCGGAGAATGGGGGCAGTCATGCGGCGCCGGCAACCGCCTGCGTTGACGGTGCATTGCCCCGATGCTAAATTGGCGTCAATGATGATGATTGTCGCCCGAAGCTAGAGGAGGGCACGCATGACCGAGAAAATGGATTTTGGACTGTTCACCACCTGGAACGCCGTGTACGAAGGCGGCAAGGTTCCCTGGGACCCGGATTACCAGGGCGGGAAGCTGCTTGAGTCCGAGGCGTACAAGCAGAACTTCAAGGAAATCGACCACGTCGAGGCAGCGGGGTGGGACTACGTCTGGTTCGGCGGGGGGCATTTCTCCACCCAGGGCAGCATGGATCCACAGTCCCTGATGCTGTCCGCGGTCATCGCCAATCACACCGAGAACATCAGGATCGGCACGTCCATCCACCGGCCGACGCTGCGGCTGCCGGGCGAGACCGTTTCGGAGCGGGCGCTGCCCCACGAACGCTACGCCTTTGACAATCTCCAGCTGGAGGACCCCTTCCAGGTGGCGGAACAGGTTGCCATAGTGGACCAGGTTAGCGAGGGCCGGTTCATTTACGGCCCAGGGGCGCGCACCCGTGGTTCCGACGAACGCCGGGAGTACTTCTACGAGTACCTGGAGCTGCTGAAGCAGCTGTGGGAGGAGGACCGGTTCTCCGGGTTCGAGGGCAAGTACTTCAACTATCCCGCTTTCTACGAAGACTACATGAGCATCCCCAAGCCGGTGCAGAAGCCCATGCCGATGCTGCTGCCGGTGGATAGACAGGAGAGCTTCGTGCCCATGGGCGAGCACGGGTATCGGATTGCCATCGGCGCCGGAAGTTCCCCGCACAACCTTCGCGGTTCAGCCATCTTGAGGCAAGACGTGCAGGATTACCGCAAGGCGTGGTACGACGCGGGACACGAGGGCCATCCCAGCACGGTGGTGCGCGTGCCCACGCTGGTTGCCGACACGCAGGAGAAGGCCGACCGCCGGGTCGACGACCTGATGAACCTGGCGCGCATCTACTACGCCGGGCGTCTCGCCATCGGCAGCACCGACGCAGGGAGTGCCGGCCCCGAGGCCACCCAGGAGGTCAACCTTTTCGGCACGCCGGAAGAGGTGGTCGAGAAGATTCACATGTTCCGCGAGCAGTTCACCACCGACGAGATCATGTTCGAGTGTAACTGGACCTCATCGGTTCCGAGGGAGGTGGTGATGGACACCCTGAAGTGCCTGTCCGAGGATGTGATACCGCACTTCAAGTAGCCGGCAAACATTCCGGTCATCAGACCCGCCCTGCACCTAATGCTGTGCGGGGCGGGCATTTTTGTAACAGGGTGTAACGAGCTTCACATGGGCACGTTTGCAACAACGGTACGCGTTGGAAATCCTGACGGCGGCGACATGCTTGAGGTGGAAGCGCTGGTGGATACGGGCGCCTCGCACTCCATGTTCCCCGCGTCTCGGTTGGATGGGCTGCGAATTGGCCGGCGTTCGCAGATTGACGGCACGCTTGCCGACGGCAGCGAAGTTTCGTATTGGACCGGGTGGGCGTTGATCGGCATTGACGGAGAAGAGGGCGTTTGCCGAGTGATCTTCGGGCCGGAAGGCGACGAAAACAGCGTCATCGGAGCGACGACGCTGCAGATGCTGTTGTTCAAGGTTGACCCGGTTCGCGAGGTTCTGGAACCCACCACACGGGTGCGTCTCTGATACGGCCTGGTCCGTTAAGGATTGTTCGACGCCTATTGCTGCTGTTGCTGCTGGACAAAGCCGCGGTAGACCTCTTCGTCTGACAGGGTTCCCTGGTGGAACCATTTGTCTCCGATGACCTTGTAGACGGCGCTGATGCTGCTTCCGGGGAGCTTTCAGGGCGCCGGCGGGCTCACCGGCGGCGATTCCCCGGGAGGCCGGGGCGTTGCTGAGGGACTGCGGGAGGCTCAGCAGATCGGCGGCGGATTCCACCGCGATGCCGGCTGATGTGTTGACGATATGGGTGAGGCTGTCGGCCGGTTCGAGCCATGGCCCCAACGAGATCAGGTTGTACATCCGGGCGTCGGTTAGGCGGCGGTCGGGAGTGAAGGCGATTTACCTGGGTCCCACCATCCTGGGGCGCTGTGCTCAGGGGGTTCGAATCGGAGGTTGGACGGGATCAGGGCGCGTCGCCCGAGCGGAGCAGGTTCAGGGCGTCGTCCACGGAAACACAGTCGCGCCCGAAGAAGACCTCGGCAGTGGTGAAATCGAGGTGGCCGTCGCCGCGGGAAATGAAGGATCCGGAAACCGGCGGGACTTCGGAATAATCCCGGCCGATACCGAATTTCAGGTAATCGGTCCCGAAGTCGATCACGACACCACGGGTGGGGTCGGCGGGCAGCCAACCCAGGTGGGGGTGCAGGAACTCGATCCAGGCGTGGGTCTCCCCGGGCTGACGGGTGAGCAGGCCGCTGACGTACCGCGCGGGGATGCCGAGGGCGCGGAGCATCGCCAGGCAGAGATGGGCCTGATCCTGGCAGACGCCCCGCAGGGAAACGAGTACGTCCGCCGCGGTGGTGTTTACCGAGGTGTGGCCGCGCTCGTAGCGGACGTTGGCGTAGATCCATTGCACCACGTTCTGAACGGCTCCGAGCAACGTGTTTGCGCCGGCGCTGGCATCGCGGGCGGCATCGGCGACACGGGTTGGGTCGGCCAGGGAGGAGGCGGAAAGGAATTCCTGCGTGTCGATGTCGTAAGCGCCGCCGGACAGCGGAACGTCAGGCGCCGGCACAGTTTGGTGGCTCAGAGTGACGCTTCCGGTGGCGGCGATGATCAGTTCCCGGTGTGGCGTGGTGATCCTGACGCGGTGGACGGGATTTCCCAGCCGGTCCGGATACTGGATCTGGCGGCCAGCCGGGAAGGTGGCGACGGTGCAGGGACCCGGGGTCTGGTATTGGTCGGCGACCGCGGACAACCGGAGGACATTGTCGTTCTGCACCACGATGTCGGTATAGGAATAGCGGGCCACGTAGGCGTAGTGCACCGGGATCGTCTCGACGGCTATCGGACCACCCAGGTCGGTTTGCATGATCCTCCTGACGAGTTGTCGGTGACCCGGCTGCGTGTCTCGGAGACGCGGGTGAGCCCGCCGGGGAAGAAGGTGGCCTCACCCCGGCCGTTCTGCACCGCGAACACGCGCGGGTCAACGTGACGCTCCTCGAATTCGCCATGGGTCTCGTCAATAACAAGATGGTGGGAGGAGTCCAGGGTCTGCCGGACGTGCTGGCAGTTGGCGGCGCGCCACAGGTCGTAACTTCGAGCCTGTTTAAGGATGGCCTCTTCTCCCAGATAGGCTTTTATCATATCGGGCACACAGAAGAACACCAGATAGTCGTAGCAGGCGGCAGTTCCCGTCGTCTTGGCGGGCACGACCCGGTGCGCCAGGCAGGCTTCGGTCGAGCCGGGGATGAAGAGCTCGGGGTTCTGACGCGGAAGTAGACCAGGCCGACCGGGAGGTCACCCTGCAGGTAGCGCGTTCACACCCGGCGGTTATGCCCCATGTAGTGGAGGTCCGGCAGGAAACTGTTGATGGCTTTCAGACGTTGGGTGACGCCGTGGGAGAAAGTCTCCCATTCGTCATCAGGGACCAGGCGTGGCAGGCGGTCGGTGGGCACGGTGCGGAACTCGGGGGACCTCCATGAAGTTGAAAGCCCCCAGGCCGGCGCTGTCGTTGCCATCGCGCCGATGCTGGCGCAGTTCGGTCGTTGCGAGGCCGGCGACGTGGACCAGGAGTGGCCGGTAGATGGAACGTTTGGATGCGACGAGATTGAGGTGTACGTTTAGACTAGGCTTGGATACGTTGCCGGTCAGCATTTGACACCAAATCCAAGGAAGGGCTGCTGGTGAAAACTATCGGTTGTGCGGGTCGTCGGTCGGCGCCAGACGGCGTCAAGGAGACCTGCATTTGATAGGGTACTGCTCCGGTGTTGTAACAGGATTAACGATTTGTAACAAATGATGGCCGCTCTGCAGCAACGTCCGGCAAACCCGAGTCGGTTTAAGCGAAGAAAACGGGATCACGTACTGGATTTGCGTTGCCATAGGTCTAGGAGCCAATCAAATGAATAAACGTGAAGGGTACGAGACGATCCAAATTTGTTCACTGGTCATTGACGCGCTGGAAAAATTGGATAGTCCACAATTCGCCTCGCGGCAAACGTTTTTCCAAACTGACAACTTATGGAAAATCGAGATCCGGCAGGCATGTGAGCAGGTGATCGAGCACTACCGCAGCATTCGGCTGTTGGTAGAGGCAGGGCTAACACGTCCGGCGGCAGCGCTGTCTCGGAACGTCCACGAATGTTACATCCGTTTCGATTTCCTGGGCGATAACGAGGCAGAACTTCGAGATTGGACCGAATGGCAAATGACGCGCGACTATTATTTCGCCCGCGACAGCTTGCTATATGATCCGGGCATGAACGCAGAACAAAAGCAGAGGTTCCAAGAGGACATCAATACGATCCAGACTTTGCTAGATGGCATTCCAGAAAGGCGGGGTAATACTTGGAAATCTGCAGGCGTGATGCTGGCACCATAACCGGGAGCCTAGAGAGGGGGTCACGCCAAAGGCCATATCGTCAGTTGATCGAATTCCCCTCTGGTTACGTCCACATCCGAGCCAGCGGTCAGCCTTCTGCTGCGCTGATTGTCCGTCAGACAGAGACGTCAGTCGTAGCCATGATGAAAAGGTCTATGGAAATATGCGAGCAAAAACAATTAGTCGGCTCGCAGGCATCTGAAATCGCAGGCATCTGTTCAAACGTCATGCTGGCTTGGGACGCATGATTGCAGGTCGAGTAGTCCCCGGAAATGATCAGATAGGGGTCTCGCCCACAACGAACTCGAGCATCTAAATCGGCGCGAGGGCGGCCCGGCTTTATGGCACGCTGGCGGTTATGCTATACTCGGCTACGTTCGCGGGCAGGCCGGTATCGACCACCCTGCCCGCCGTTTTATGCAGAATCTGACGGGTACAGGAGCGTATCGGCGGTGAAGGTCACGAGGGATAACTCATCACCCATTGAGGTCTCGCTGACGGTGGAATTGGCCACTGAGGATGAGAATCCGTTCATCGAGCGTTCGTACCGGCGAGTGGTTTCGCGCCTCAACATCCCAGGGTTCCGTCGCGGACGGGCGCCGCGTCACATAGTGGAAAGCATGATGGGGCGCACCGCCCTGCTGCAGGAAGCGCTGGAGTTCATGGTGCCGGAGACGCTGGACAAGGTTCTCCAGGACGAGGAGGTGTCGGCGTTCGGCGAGCCGAGCATCGAAGTCACTGAGTTGGAGCCGGTGTCCTTCACGGCGACGGTTCCCCTGGAGCCGACGGTGGACCTGGGGGATTACCGGGGCATACGGGTCGAGAGCGATCCCGTGGAGGTCACGGACGAAGAGGTCGACGGGGTGCTGAACCGGGTGCGGGAAGAGCAAGCGGTCTGGGAGCCGGTGGAAAGGGCTGCGGAGTACGGGGATCGGCTGAACCTGAACGTGCTGGGGACGATGGACGAAGAAACGGTGGTGGAAGACGAGGACGTCGAGTTCATCCCCAACGAGGAGAATGTGCTGCCGTTCCCAGGTTTTGCGCCCAACCTGGTGGGGCTGTCCGAGGACGACGAGAGCGAGTTCACGGTAACCGTGCCGGAGGATTACCCTCGCGAACAGTACGCGGGCAAGGAAATCCAGTTCCAGGTCTCGGTGCTGTCGGTCAAGGAAAAGACGCTGCCGGAACTGGACGACGAGTTTGCCAAGTCGGTGGGAGACGGGTTCGACGACCTGGAGGCGCTGCGGAGCAACATCCGCGAATCGCTGACGAGCCAGGCCGAGAATAATGCGCGCAACGAGCTGGAGCAAAAGAGCCTGGAGGCGTTGTGCGATGTGGCGGTGGTGAACGCGTCCCCCCTGCTTTTTGAGCGTGAGCTGGAGGCAATGCAGGCTGACCGGGAGCGGATGCTCCGGCAGCAGGGGCTGGATCTGCCGACGTACCTGAGGTTCATGGGCAAGTCCGCGGACGAATTCCTCGACGAGATGCGCCCCAATGCCGAGCGACGTCTGGTGAGCGCGCTGGTGATGCGCAAACTGGCGGAGGTCGAAGCGATCGAAGTATCCGACGAGGACGTTCAGTCCGAAACCGACCGGCTGTTGGGCCTGTCCTCGGGTGACGAAGAGCAGGACGAGGCCAACCTCGACTCGCTGAGGGAGTTTCTCGGGTCGGAATCGACGCGAGACAACATCCGGTCCACCCTGCACAGCCGACGGGTGATGGAACGGCTGACCGATATTGCCCAGGGCAAGCTGGACGAGGATGGCGACACGTCGGCCAGCGCGGCTGACGAGGCGACCGCCCAGGCCGGCGAACCGGACGCCTACGAACCGGATGCCTCCGAATCTGCCGAAACTACTGACGAGAGCGATGGTGACGCCACCGCGGGAAATCAGGCGGAAGAGCGCGGATAGCGCCGGCCCGCCGACCATTCCAGGAGAACCTACAGATGCCACGAAGTTCCAACCCCTCGGGCATGGTCACGCCGTCCAACGTGATCCCCGGGATCATCCGGCCAACCACCGAGGGCGAACGCGCTTTCAATCCGTATTCACTGCTGCTGCAGGCCCGGATCATCTACCTGGGTACGCCGGTGGATGACGACATCTCCAACGCGATCGTTTCGCAGTTGCTGTACCTGAGCTGGGAGAACCCCGACGAGGACATCAGCATGTACATCAACTCGCCGGGCGGGTCGGTGCTGGACGGGATGGCCATTTACGACACGATGCAGCTGATCAAGCCGGACGTGGCCACCATCTGCCTGGGGAAGGCCGCCAGCATGGGCGCGGTGCTGCTGTCGGGCGGTAAGAAAGGCAAGCGGTACTGCACGCGGAATTCCACGGTGCTGATCCACCAGGTAATGGGCGGCATCCAGGGCTCGGCGTCGGATATCGAGATCACGGCCCAGGAGATTTTGCGGCTGCGTGAGCGCCTGAACACCATCCTGTCGGAGAACTGCGACCAGCCGTTTGACAAGGTGTCGCGGGACTCGGACCGGGACTACTGGATGGACGCCGAGACAGCGGTGGCATACGGGATCGTGGACCACGTGATGGACACGCTGCCCGATTCCTTTAATCGCGTATTCGGGTCCTAGCGACGGCTTCCATGCCCAAGGGGCCGCTCAGCCGGGACGGCTGGCGCCCGCAATCAGTATCAGGAGACCACAATGGCCGTTCCCTTTGAAGACTCCCCACTGCTGCAACCCACCAACATCGTGCCGATGGTCATTGAGACCAGCCCACGGGGAGAGCGGGCGTTTGACATCTACTCGCTGCTCCTCAGGGAACGGATCATCTACCTGGGAACGCCGATAACCGACCAGGTGGCGAACGTGATCATCGCGCAGTTGCTTTACCTCGAGCGCGAGGACAACGACCGGGACATCAGCCTGTACATCAACAGCCCGGGCGGATATATCGCGTCGGGACTGGCCATCCTGGATACCATGCGGCTGATCAATTCGCCGGTGTCGACCATATGCGTAGGTACGGCGGCGAGCATGGCGACGGTGCTGCTGGCGAACGGACAGAGGGGCAAGCGCTATTGCCTGGCCAACTCCACCGTGCATATGCACCAGCCCAACGTGGGAAGCTTCCAAGGTCAGGCCGCGGACATCGAGATTCAGGCGCGGGAGATCGTGAGGCTCAAGGAACGGCTCACCAAGATCCTGTCCGAAGCAACGGGGCAACCCGCGGAGAGGATTGCCGACGACACCGACCGGGACTTCTTCCTGACGGCGGAAGAGGCGGTTGAGTACGGACTGGTTGACGAAATACTGGGGATCCGGACGGAAGAAGAGGCCGCGGAAGCAGCGTGAAGTCGGGATACTGACACCAGCCCGACCGAGGACGCAACCATGGCCACCGGCAGCCGCAGTTCTAATCGCAACGCTCACCGTTGCGCATTTTGCGGCAGCCTGTTCCCGCAGGGCCGCCTGGTGCGCCCGCCGGGTCAGACGCGGGGAGGGATCTGCTTTGACTGCATCCGCGAGCTGGCCAGCTACGTGGCCGAACGCGGAGGCAAGAAGCGGCGGGGCGAAAGCGGCGTCCCCCAGCCCAAGCCGGATGACCGGGTCGACCTGGCAGATCAGCCGCCGGCCCACCGGGATACCGGGAACCGTACGCTGGTGCCGAGGGAGATCTATTCGAGCCTAGACGCCTACGTAATCGGGCAGGAGAAGGCCAAGAAGACGCTGGCGGTGGCGGTTTACAACCACTTCAAGCGCATCCGCAGCGAGGCAACTGGGCCGGACGTCGAGGTGCAGAAGTCGAACATCCTGCTCATCGGTCCGACGGGGTCCGGCAAAACGTTGCTGGCGGAAACGCTGGCCCGGTCGCTGGATGTGCCATTTGCGATATGCGACGCCACGTCCCTGACGGAGTCGGGATATGTTGGCGAGGACGTGGAGAACATCCTGCTGCGGTTGATCCAGGCCGCCGACTGGGATATTTCGCGGGCAGAGCAGGGGATCATCTACATCGATGAGCTGGACAAGATCGCGCGGAAAGAAGGGGTGAATCGGTCGATCACGCGGGATGTGGCGGGGGAAGGGGTCCAGCAGGAGCTGCTCAAGATCATTGAGGGTTGCATCGCCAACGTGCCGCCGCAGGGGGGCCGCAAGCACCCGCACCAGGAGATGCTGCAGATCAACACCAAGAACATCCTGTTCATCTGCGGAGGGGCGTTCGACGGACTGCAGGAAATTATTTCCAAGCGGGTCTCGTCGGGTTCGGCGATGGGGTTTCTGGCGCAGAACCAGGAGCGGGCCGACAGGAAGGCCAATCCGGTTGCGATGCTGGATCTGGTGACGCCGGAGGACCTGCTGCAGTTCGGGTTCATACCGGAACTGGTGGGACGCCTGCCGGTGGTCGCGGCGCTGCAGCCGCTGGATCGCGAGGATCTGATCCGGGTGCTGGTGGAACCGCGAAACGCGATTGTGAAACAATACCAGCGGTTGTTCCAGCTGGACAACGTCAAGCTGGAGTTCACTGACGACGCGCTGGAGGCGGCCGCGGAGCGGGCGCTGACCTACCAGACCGGGGCTCGTATCCTGCGACACATCGTCGAAGAAGCGCTGATGGAAGTGATGTACGAGTTGCCCTCGTTGCGGGACATCGGCCGATGCGTAGTCCACGGCGATGCCATCACCGGCGAGGCTTCGCCCAAGCTATACCGGCGTGGAGGCGGGCGGCACCTGACGCTGAAGACCGCGCTGGCCCGGTCCCGGTCCAACCAGCAGAGAAAATCGGCGTAGTCCCCTTACGCTCGGGCCAACGCGGCCTCGATTTGATCGGTGAGGGGCAGGCCGGCCGGGTGCCGGAGCCGCAAGGGGTTTCCCGAACCGTCCTGCGCGACCCCCGGCTTGACGCGCAACCTGCCGTCAGCCACGGCGCGGAGAGTTTCCAGGAGCAGAAAGGGTTCGCGACGGTAGCCGGCTTCGCGAATGCGCTGGAACAAAGGGAAGTCTTCCCCTTCGGCGGAACGGATGTCCGCGGCATCACGCGCGCGCAGGGCCGCCCAGTGCCGGTCAAACTCCGTGCCGGTGATCGGCACGACGCAATGGGACAACACCGGACCGCGGTCCACTTCCTCGGTGGCCAGGTGGATCATCGCTCCGGTTTGGGTTGATCGAGATTCGATCAATTGCCAGATGACGGACTGCCAGGTTCCGGTAGGCCCGTCCGGCAGGGCGCCGTGGAGGTTCAGGAGGGGAAAGTGGCGGCACATGTCGCCGCTGCAGATCAGCATGTAGCCGGCCAGTGCGCAGACGTCGGGCCGGTATGGTTCGAGCAGCCGGATGGCCTCCCGGTCGAATCCGAGGCGATGGCGCGCCATGGGTCCGCCGCCGTGCTCGCGCCGGTAGCGGGCTGAGGACAGGGTGACCAGGGGCAGGTGGCGCGAACGCACTAGGTCAAAGAACTGGTCGGAGCCCTCGGCCTCGCCGGGTTCGCGGTTGCTAAACACGAACTCGATCTCGGCGTCGAGACGGCCCTGGTCGATGGCGTCATGGATGAAACGGAGCAGCCCGCGCGAGCCTTCGCCCCGGCCGGTGGAAAACCATCCTATGCGCAACATCGTGCGGTACCGGTAGGGAACCTGAAATCAGAAGGGCGGGTCATCGTCGTCGAACAGGGACGGATCGTCCGGTTCCAACGGTGGCGGCGGCTCCCACTCGTCATCGCCGTCGGGCAAGCCGGGGGAGGGAGGATCGGCGGAAGCGCGGCCATCGCCTATCTGAGTGATGCGCAGTTCGGTTTCAGTGAGCAGTTCCTGGCAACGGTTGGCGAGTTCCATGCCTTCGCGGTAGAGGCGCTCCGCGTCGGTGAGGGAGAGTTCGCCCTGTTCGAGGCGGGAGACGGTGTCCTCGAGGCGGCGGTACGCTTCTTCGAAGGGCATCGCGGCGAGCTGTGTCCGCCAGGCGTCGCTGGGTTCGGTGGTTTCGGTCATGGTTTGGGACCACCGCTACAGGAGCGGCTTCATCGCCGGCGGAGGTGCGGGCGGGCGGCGGCTGCGCTTACGCGGAGTCGCGGCGTCAGCATCGCCGGCTACCGGGGTGACCGGAACGGGCGGGTCAGCGGCCGGCTGGGGGGAAGTGTGGCCGGCGGTGGCGGCCAGAGGGCCGCCGGCCAGGGCGATGTCGAGATGCGCGCCGGCGGGCGCCTGGTCGGGCGATGTCAGCACGAGACCGTCTTGCGACAGGCGAACGACGGCGTAACCGCGGCGAAGGGTGTCGGCGGGGTTCAGGGCTCCCAACTTGCCGACCAGAGTATCCACATCGCGCCCGCTGAGCGTGTGGCGATAGCGGATGGACGCGGTGGCGCGGTCGGCGTATTCATCGACGCGTCGGCGCATGGACGCAAGGTCGGGCGCGCGGCGCTGGAGACGCTGCTGCTGGAAGAGGACCGAAGAACGTAGGCGGTCGACATGACCGGCCATGACTGAAGTCATCTGCTGCCGCGCGCCGAAGATGCCGGCGATGAGCTGGTTACGGTCGGGAGTGACCAGTTCGGCGGCGGCGGACGGAGTAGGGGCCCGGCTGTCGGCGACATCGTCGGTGATAGTGGTGTCGGTCTCATGGCCGACGCCGGACACAATCGGAATGCTGCTGGCGAAGATGGCGCGGGCGACTTCCTCAGAGTTGAAACACCACAGGTCTTCGAGAGAGCCACCGCCGCGGGCGACTATGATGACGTCGGCGACGGCCTCGTCGCTGAGCGACCGGATCGCCCCAGCGATTTGAGCGGACGCGATGTCGCCCTGGACGGAGGTGGGAGACAGGCGCAACTCAGCGAGCGGGTAGCGTCGCATGACGACGTTCTGGATGTCCTGCCAAACCGCGCCGCTGGGCGACGTGACCACGCCGATGACCCTTGGGAAAATGGGCACCGGCCGCTTTCGTGAAGGGTCGAAGAGACCTTCGGCAGCCAACTGTTGCCGCAGACGAGCCAACTCCAACGCCAGTGCGCCGGCGCCCACGGGCAACACGGCCGCCACCTGCATGTTGGCCTCGCCGGAAGGCGGGTAGAAGGTGAAGTTGCCCCCGGCGAGGATCTCCTGGCCGTCTTCCAGGTATTCCTGGCCGGAGCGGCCGCGGAACATGACGCAGCGGATGCTGCTACCGTCCTCGCGGAGGGTGAAGTAGGAGTGACCGGAAGCGACGGTGCGGAGGTTGGCGACCTCTCCCTGGACGGTCAGGCGTGAGAGCAGACCGTCCGACTCAAGCTTGTCCTTGAGATAGACGGCTACCTGGCTGACCGAGTGGACAACCGGTGACAGCATGGGGCGACACCGACGGCGGCTGGCTAGGAAACTCGTTCGGAGTAGGTGCCGTTGCGGGTATCGACCTTGACGCGAGTGCCTGGGGTGATGAACATGGGGACGGTGATGCGCAGGCCGGTTTCCAGGGTGGCCGGCTTGTTGCCTCCCTGAGCGGTGTCACCCTTGAACGCGGGCGGGGTATCGACGACCTCGAGCTCGACGTGAATCGGGAGGTTCACGTTGATCGGATTGCCCTTGTAGAACACCAACTCAACCATCATGCTTTCGGTCAGGTAGCCGAGGGTATCGCCGAGCTGATCGGCGGTGAGCTCATGCTGGTCGAAGGTTTCCTGGTCCATGAAGTAGTAGCTGGACCCGTCGGTGTACAGGTACTGGGTCTCGCGGTTGTCGACCTCGGCTATGCTGAAAGCGGTGTCGTAGCGCTGGAAAGTGCGCTCGATGACGGTGCCGCTGATCAGGTTCCGCATCTTGATGCGGGTAACGGGCGCCCGCTGTTGCATCTTGTGACGCTCGTAATCCATGACCTGCCACGGCTGGTTCTCGAGTTCGATAACCATGCCCTTGTTGAGGTCGCCAAAGTTGATGCTCATGTAAGAATTCCCCCGGGCGGTTCGCCGACCGCAGATGACGGGCGCTAGGTGGATTGGTCGTTTATGATGCCCACCAGCGCTTCCAGTGCAGCAGTATAGCCTCTCCAACCGAGCCCGGCAATTTGCCCCAGTGCAGTGTCGGCCAACACCGAGCGGCGGCGCCATTCCTCGCGGGCGTGGATGTTGCTGAGATGCACCTCAACCACAGGCACGGCGGCGTCAGTGAGAGCGTCTTTCAGGGACAGGCCGTAATGGGTCAGCGCCCCCGCGTTAATCACCACGCCGTCGATGGAACCGGAGCGTTCCTGCAACTTGTCGACCAGTGCGCCCTCGTGGTTGGACTGGAAACATTCCACGGACACGCCCAACGTGTCCGCGCGCTCGGCGATCCGACGATTGATCTCCTCCAGGGTCACAACGCCGTAATGATGCCGGTCGCGGCGGCCGAGGGCGTTGAGGTTTGGCCCGTGGAGAACGAGAATGGAGGTCATTCTTCCGTGGTGGCGTCGTCGCCGTCGGGACCGGTTTCGGACGCGGAGGCAAGGGGGTGGAAATCCATGTAGGCGCGACGGGCTTCCTGCTTGGTGATGTGGGTGTAGAGCTGGGTGGTGGACACGCTGCTGTGCCCGAGGAGTTCCTGGATCACACGGAGGTCGGCGTCGCCTTCGAGCATGTGGCTGGCGAAACTGTGCCGCAGGGTGTGGGTGTGGATGCCCTCCTTGAGTCCGGCGCGGGCGGCGTAATCACGGACGATCTTCTCGATGCTGCGACGGGAAAGGCGGCCGCCGTAGCGGTTGACGAACAGCGGGTCCTCTTGGCCGGTGGTGGGGGCGAAGTGTGGACGGCCGTCCTCCAGATACCGTTTCAGGGCGTCCTCTGCCGGGGCGCCGTACAGGGTCCAACGCTCCTTGTCGCCCTTGCCGCGGACCAGAATCTCGCGGCGGTCCTGGTAGATGTCCCCCACGTTCATACCCTGCAGCTCGGCCAGGCGAACCCCGCAGGCGTAGAGGATCTCGAGGATCGCCCGGTCCCGGAGGCTGGTTGGGCTATCGTCTTCGGGGGTGGCGAGCAGGCGACTGGCCTCCTGCCGGCCCAGGAAGCTGGGCAATGGTTTCTCAACCTTGACCGGGAAGGAGCGGGCCGACGGAACCGGGGTGGACTG
Organism: Dehalococcoidia bacterium; assembly: GCA_022823505.1. Classification (GTDB taxonomy): domain Bacteria; phylum Chloroflexota; class Dehalococcoidia; order Lucifugimonadales; family UBA3495; genus Bin87. Next base: position 24,173 of record JAJEIA010000142.1, on the reverse strand, counting down.
GAACCATCCCTCCTGCACCAGGAAATTGTAGAAAGTGCGGAGGGCAGTGAGTTTGCGGACGATGCTGACGCGGGCGTACCCGGCGGGTCGGGGGCCATCGGATCGGCCGACCGTGGCGAGGTATGCGACGTATCCGCGGAGGAGTTGGCGGTCCATGTCGCGCAGACCGTGGCCGTTTTTCCGGCAGTAGCCGAGGAAGGTGTGCAGATCGTCGAGGTAGATGCGCCGGGTGTTGTCGGACAGCGAACGCTGCCCGGTGAGATGGAGCGCGTACCGCTCCAGCAGTTCGGCGGTGGCCGGAGCGCAGTTCCGCGCATCGTGCGGCGGGGCCGTGATTTCGGCCTGACTAGTCGCCAACGCCAGCCAACTCCGGAGCAGCGGGGGGCGCCTCGGCGGACTCTGCCGTCGGCGGGTCACCCTTCCACTTACAGTCGTTGCAACGGGCACGTCCGCGGGCGGCGGTGACCAACATGCCGCCGCACTCCGGGCAGGGAGCAGCCAGAGGCTCGGTGTTCACCAGGAACTCGCATTCAGGATAGTTGGCGCATCCCCAGAAGGGGCGACCCGATTTACGAGCGCGGCGTTGGACGAGGTCGCCGCCGCACTTGGGGCACGGCACGTCGCTCTTGGTGACGATGTTGCGGCGGTTGTCGCAGGGGTTGTCATCGGCGTTGTACCCGGTGCAGGCCAGGAAGCGGCCGTAGCGTCCCGTCTTGATGACCATAGGGCGCTCGCACTTCTCGCAGATTTCGTCGGTGGGCTCGTCGGCGGGACGTTCGGCGTTGTCCCGCATGTTACGGGTGTTCTGGCAGGCGGGATAGCCGCTGCAGGCCAGGAACCGGCCGAACCGGCCCATCATCATGGTCATGGGCTGCCCGCATTTCTCGCAGGATGGCGTGAAGGCCTGTTCCGCCAGATTCACGGCCTGGTGGAAGGGTCCGTAGAAATCGCGGAGCATGGGCACCCAGTCCTGTTCACCCTGGGCGACGCTGTCCAGATCCTCCTCCATCTTGGCGGTGAACTCGGGCGCCATGACGTCGGCGAACCGCTCGGTGAGGAGGTCGGTGACGGTGCAGCCCAGGTCGGTTGGGGAAAGCCGCCGCTGCTCGCGTTGGACGTATTCCCTTTCGACCAGGGTGGCGATGGTCGGCGCGTAGGTGCTGGGGCGACCGATGCCCTTTTCCTCCATCTCCCTGATGAGCGTGGCCTCGGTGAACCTCGGAGGCGGTTGGGTGAAGTGCTGGTTGGCTTCGAGCTTCTGGTTGAGCAGCCCGTCGCCGGCGGCGAGTTCGGGCAGCGCGTTCTCAGCGCCGTCGGCGGCATCGTCGCGGCCCTCGAGATAAACGGCGCGGAAGCCGGGAAATTTGAGCACGGAGCCGGTGGCGCGGAAACGGAACACGCTGTCCGAAGGCGCGACGCAACGGGCGTCGATGTCCACGGTGGTCGCTTCCAACAGGGCATCGGACATCTGGCTGGCGACCATGCGCTCCCAGATCAGCGTATAGAGGCGAAGCTGGTCACGGTCGAGGAAGGCGGCCATGGCCTGAGGGGTGCGGCCGACAGACGTGGGGCGAATCGCCTCGTGGGCCTCCTGGGCGTTCTTGCTGCGGGTGCGATAGGCGCGCGGTTTGTCCGGCGTGTAGTCCTTGCCAAATCGCTGGCGGATGTAGTCACGGGTTTCACGCACGGCGGTATCGGCGACGTTGACGCTGTCGGTTCTCATGTAGGTAATGAGGCCGACGGAACCCTCGCTGCCGACGTTCAATCCCTCGTAAAGCTGCTGGGCGAGGGCCATGGTGCGCTGGGCGGTGAACCGGAGTTTGCGACCCGCATCCTGCTGGAGAGTGCTGGTGATGAAGGGCGGGGCGGGGCGCTGGCGACGGGGCTTCTTCTCGACGGTATCGACGGAATAGGCGGCGCCCTGCAGTTCCGCTTCCAGGCCGCGGGCGGTGGCCTCGTCGTTGATGTTCAGCTTGCGGGAACCCTTCCGGGAATGGAGCGTGGCGGTGAACAGATTGGCGGGGATGTTGGGGTCGGCAGCCTTGTGAAGATGCGCCTCGAGGGACCACCATTCCTGTGGAACGAACGCGGTGATCTCCCGCTCGCGGTCGACGATCATGCGCAGGGCGGCGGACTGTACGCGCCCGGCTGACAAACCGAGTTTCACCTTGAGCCACAACAGCGGGCTGATTTCGTATCCCACCAGGCGGTCGAGGATGCGGCGGGCCTGCTGGGCGTTGACCAACTGCATGTCGATTTCGCGAGGATGCTCGAAGGCCTCCTCGACGGCCTGCTTGGTGATTTCGTGGAACACGACGCGCTTGGGCGGCTTTTCGAACTTGTCCCAGCCGGCGGCGGCCTGCAGGTGCCAGGATATGGCCTCGCCCTCACGGTCGGGGTCGGTGGCCAGGAAGATGTCCGAAGCGTTGGCACCGGCTTCCTTGAGCTCCTTCACCAGGTCGCGCTTGTCCTTCATGGTGAGGTACTTGGGATTGAAGTCCTGCTCGGTGTCGACGCCGAGGGTGGACTTGGGCAGGTCGCGGACGTGACCCATCGATGCGGTGACGAGGTACTTGTTGCCCAGGATCTGTCCGACAGTACGGGCCTTGGCCGGCGATTCCACGACGACCAGGCGCTTGCCCTTCGACGAGGGCGTACGCGCGGCGCGTCGGGTGGACCCGCTGGCGGCGGTGTCCTGGGAACCGGACTTGCCGGCGGCGCGCCCGGAGGATCGCCGCGACTGGCTGGCACGGCGGCCCTTGGTGGCGGCGGTCCGGGTCGATTTAGCCGAGGATCCTGTCTTGGGCGGCATAAAAAGAGTTAGTCTCCAGTTCAGTTGGCAAGTTGGTAGTGCATGGTACCAACCTGGCGGACCAGGCCCTTGAGTTCCAGCATGGTAAGCAGGCCGCTGACTTGCGCAATGGGCCGGCGGCTGAGGGCCACGAGGTCGTCGATGTGTACGGGTTCGCCGGCGATGTGCTGAAGCAGTTCAGCTTCGTCGGCGTCGGGGGTTTCCAAAGGGGTCTGCCGACATTCTATCGGATCGTGGAAGCGAGCGGGCGCCGTTTCGCTGTGACCATTCGCGCCGGTTTTGTCAGCGTTGGGAGACACTTCGCCGGCGGGCAGCTCCAGTGGGATCTGGCGCTCTGAGGTTTCCAGCCCGATTTCCACCAGTATATCGTTCACGTTGCAGACCAGCTTGGCCCCTTCGCGGATGAGCCGGTTGGTGAGCTTACTGGCCTCTGAGTATATGCTACCCGGGACGCAGAAGATTTCGCGGTTTTGCTCCAGGGCGTGGTAAACGGTCCACCGGGTGCCGCTGGTTTCGCCGGCTTCGGTGACCAACGTGCCCAGGGTCATGCCGCTGATGATACGGTTCCGGCGGGGAAAGTGCGATGCTTCCGGGCGCACGCCAATGGCGAATTCGCTGATGACCGCGCCGCCTTCGGCGACGATCCGCTCGGCCAGACGGAGGTTTTCCCGGGGGTAGACGGTGTCGAGGCCGTTTCCGAGGACAGCGACGGTCACGCCGCCGGCGTCGACGACGGACTTGTGCGCCCGGGAGTCGATGCCCAGAGCGAGACCGCTGACCACCGTCACACCGTGGGCGGCCAGCGATGCGCACAGCTCAGCCGTCACACGATACCCGTAATCAGTCGGATGGCGGGTGCCGACGACGGCTACCGATGGCGTTTCCACCGCCGGAAGGATGCCGCGCACGTAGAGAACGGGCGGCGCGTCGTCAGTCTCCCGGAGCCGATGGGGATAGGTGGGGTCGTGCCAATTGATGGCGGTAACGCCGGCGTCGCGCAGCCGGGACAGCTCCTGATCCGGGGAAGAGGTTTCCCTTGCGTTGACGATGGATTGCGCGACGGCCCGGCCCACTCCGGAGGCCCGCAGATCCCGCGCAGGAGCGTTCCAGGCGGTCGAAAGGTCGCCGTCAAAGTAGGATTCGAGGAGACGGAAACGGGCCGAACCCAGGCGGGGCACGCGGCTCAGGGCCACCCAATAGCCCAGCGAATCGGTAGAAGTGGTGCTCATTGCAGGGATTCTAGCACAGGGTACGCGCACGGACGGCGGGTCGGTGTCAGTGATTTCGTTGAAAGCCGACGAACTATAAGCAAGCTGGGCTGGGAAGGACCCGGCCCACAGGTGGGGATAGTTCTCACGGGTATCCGGTTGGTCATCGCGACGATCACAGTCACGCGGCGATGTCGTTCCCGTGGCCGTGTTCGCTGCCCTGGGGAGGTTGCCGCGCCTCGCTCGCAACGACCCCATCAAACGAAACCGGCTGCCCGCGACGTTGATCGGTTTCTTGCCGGTGAAACCGGGGTCGGCTAGTATTGCGCCAGACAACCAGATGCTGCTGCAGGAGGTCCTGATGCGTTACGACTATATCGTGGTCGGCGCCGGCTCGGCCGGATCCACCATCGCCACCCGCCTCTCCGAAGATCCGGACAAGAGCGTGCTGCTGCTGGAAGCGGGGCCGGACTATCCCGACTTCAACCACCTGCCGGATGACCTGAAACTGGGCAACAACGTCTTCTTTTCGGCCTATGGCCCGCACAGCTGGGCCTACAGCGCCCGGGTGACGGCGCAACAGACCGATCTGGTGATTCCGAGAGGGAAGGCCACCGGCGGATCGTCGGCGATCAACGGGCAGGTGCTGTATCGGGGCATACCGGAGGACTACGACCGGTGGGCGGAATGGGGCAACGACGAGTGGGGCTACACCAGCGTGCTGCCGTTTTTCCGGCGGATGGAAAACGACCACGACTTCCAGGACGACTGGCACGGGACGGACGGGCCGATACCGGTGCGACGGTACCGACCGGACGAGTGGCTGCCGCACTCGGTGGCGTTCAAGGACGCGGCACTGGCCCTGGGGTTCAACGACGACCCCGACCAGAACCACCCGGAATCCACCGGCGTGTCCCCGCGGGCGCGCAACACCCTGGACGGCGTTCGGATCAGCACGGCGCTGGCGTACCTGAATCTGGCGCGGCACCGGCTGAATTTGACCATCAGGGCCAACGTGCAGGCGTGCCGGGTTGTGTTCGACGGCAAACGGGCAGTGGGTGTGGAAGTGGAGAGCAGGGGCGACCGATTCACGGTGGAAGGAGACCAGATCGTGGTGAGCAGCGGGGCGATCGCGTCGCCGCAGTTGCTGCTGCTATCGGGGGTCGGGCCGGCGGACCACCTGCGCGAGGTGGGCATCCCGGTGGTGCACGAACTGCCGGGCGTGGGCCAGAACCTGCGGGACCATCCCTCGGCGTGCGTGCTGTTCCGGGCCGCCGGCGACCGGCCGGACGTCCAAGCCGCGGCGATCCAGGTGGGCCTGCGGTACACAGTGGAAGACTCGTACCTGCGCAACGACATGCAGATCACCCCGCTGCTGATGACATCCGAGCACCGGCCGGCGCAGGTGACCATCGACGACGATGAAAACTACATCGGGATCAGCGCGAGCCTGCAGCTGGCGCTGGGCAAGGGTGAGTTGCGCCTGAAGTCCAACGACCCGCTGGAGTACCCCTACCTGGACTACAACTACTACCAGGAGCCGTTTGACTTGGAACGGATGCGCAAGGCCATACGGACGTGCATCGAGATCGGGGAGCACCCGTCCTACCGGGAGATCCTGCTGGAGCGGATCACGCCGGTGGACGCGGAGGCGCAATCCGACGCGGCGCTGGACGACTGGCTCATGCGGAACTCGGGCACGTCGCACCACGTTTCCGGCACCTGCAAGATGGGGCCGGCCAGCGACGAGATGGCGGTGGTGGACCAGCAGGGCAAGATCCACGGGCTGGAGAATATCCGGGTGGCCGACGCCTCGGTCATGCCGGACTGCATCCGGGCGAATACCAACGCCACGACGATAATGATCGGTGAGAAGGTGGCCGACTACATTCGGACCGGCAGATGAATCGGCGTAAGGGTTTGGGATCCAGCGGGTTGTGATCTCGTCGCGCCAGCGCCGTGGCGATCAGGATGCCGGGGCAGCAACGTGTACGGCAGAGGACCTCTCTACGCCAACGAGATTGCCACGCTGCGCTCGCAACGACGCGTTCCGCGCGAGTCCGAACAGTTACCAATCGTCCCTGAGGAGCTGGGGGCGACGATAGAATCGATGAGGGGCGACGCGAGTGTCGCCCCTGCATTTTGCGCGGGTGAGGTCAGATGACGCGCGGAACCGGAACGCCGGGGATGTTCACCCGGACGCGGCAGAGTTCCTCGAAGGTGGTGATGTAGAGGGTCTTCCAGTCGCCGCCGCCGAAGCCGACGTTGGTGGCGCGCTTGCCGTCGCCCAGGGCGATGGTGCCGAGGTGCCGCCCGTCGGGGGAGAGGATCCAGACGCCGCCGGGTCCGGTTACGTAGATGTTGCCCTCGAGGTCGCACTTCATGCCGTCTGGGACGCCGGGGCGTTCGTCGGCGAGGACACAGAGGAGGCGGCCGTTTTCGATGCCGCCGTCGGGTCGGACGTCCCACGCCTTGATGAGGCCGACGCGGGAGTCGTTGATATACAGGATGCTCTCGCCCGGGGAGAAGCAGAGGCCGTTTGGCCCGACGTAGTCGTCGATCAGGAGCGTGATGTCGCTGAGGTCAGGGGACACTCGATACACGCCGGCGTATCCCAGTTCCATGCCGGGGTAGGTGTCGCGGTATGGGTCGGTGAAGTAGATGGCGCCGTCGGACTTGACCACGAGGTCGTTGGGGCGATTCAGCCGCTTGCCCTGGTAGTTGTCGGCGACGACGGTGATGCTGCCGTCGGCTTCCTGCCGGGTGACGCGGCGGGCGTCGTGCTCGCAGGCGAGGAGCCGGCCCTGGGGATCACGGGTCAGGCCGTTGGCCTCGTTGGTCCCCAACTGGAATTCGGAGAGGCCGTCGGCGTTGTTGTAACGCATGCGTCGGTTACCGCCGATGTCGCTGAAAAGCAGGTAGCCACCCTCCTGGATCCAGACCGGGCCCTCGGCGGGCCACCACGGGACGCCCAGGGCGGAGCCGTCGCCGCCGAAACCGCTGGCGAGCCACTGGACTTCCTGATCCAGATCGATGATGCGTTCCAGGCCGGGTGATACCTGTTCGATGGGCATGGTTGGCGCTCCTTGATGATTACCGTATGCCGGACAGCGCGCGGTCGAGGTTGAACGCGCTGCTGATGAGGGCGAGGTGGGTGAAGGCCTGGGGGAAATTGCCGAGGCCCTCGCCGCTGGGTCCGGTCTCTTCGGCGTACAGGCCGAGGTGGTTGGCGTAACCCAGCATCTTCTCGAACATCAGGCGGGCCTGGTCGAGGCGGCGGGGGTCGCCCCAACCGGCGCGGGTGAGGGCTTCCACGAGCCAGAACGTGCACATGTTGAACGTGCCCTCGTGTCCGGTCAAGCCGTCGGTGAACTGCTCATGGTTGTAGCGGTAGACGAGGCTGTCCGAGACCAACCCGCCCTGCTGGGGGCTGCGATTGATGGCGTCGATGGTGCTCAACATGCGGGGGTCGGTGGGCGACATGAAGAAGACCAGCGGCATGATGAGGTTGGACGCGTCCAGCGAATCGCTGCCGTAGTGCTGGACGAACGCCTTCCGATTGTCGTTCCAACCGCGGCTCTGGATTTCTTCGTAAATCTCGTCGCGGGTGGCGATCCAGCGCTGGCGCTCGGAAGGGAACGAGCGCAGTTCGGACAGTTTCAGGGCGCGGTCCAGCATGACCCAGCACATGAGCTTGGAGTAGACGAACTGCTGGCGGCCGCCACGGGTTTCCCAGATGCCCTCGTCGGCCAACCGCCAGTTGTCGCAGACCCAGTTGGTCATCTGGCGGAGCTTGGTCCAGAAGTCGAAGGAAATGGGTTCGCCGTACCGGTTGAACAGGTAGACGGAGTCCATGAGCTCGCCGTAGATGTCCAGCTGGAGTTGGTCGTAGGCGCCGTTGCCGATGCGGACGGGCTTGGAGCCCCGGTAGCCGTCGAGGTGGTCGAGGGTCACCTCGTCCAGGCTGCGTCGCCCGTCGATGCCGTAGAGAATCTGGATGTTGCTCCAGTCGCCGTCGAAGGGGTCGATCTGCGCCTCGAGCCAGTGCATGAAGTTGCTGGCCTCGTTGGTGAAGCCGATGCGGAGCAGGGCGTACAGGGTGAAGGCGGCGTCGCGGATCCAGGTGTACCGGTAGTCCCAGTTGCGCACGCCTCCCAGTTCCTCGGGCAGACTGCAGGTAGGGGCGGCGACGATGGCGCCGGTAGGCTCGTAGGTGAGCAACTTCAGGACCAGGGCGGACCGCTCGACCATTTCGCGCCAGCGGCCCTTGTAGGTGCACTGGGACAGCCAGTTCCGCCAGTAGGAGACGGTTTCTTCGAAAAGTGCGGTGCTTTCCTGCTCCGACGGCGGATGGTAGTCGACGGTGTCGTCCCCCATGACGCCGATGGAGAAGGTGGAGGACTGGCCCTCGTTGAGCACGAACGCCCCGATCACGCCGCCCTCGTGTTTTTCGAGGAGAATGTCGGTGGACAATTGGAGGCCGAGGTCTTTGGACACGAACGCCGCCCCGTTTTCGTTCAGTTCGGTCCGATGCTCGTCACGGGCGTAGTTGAACGCCGGATAGCATTCCAGGAAGAAGGGGACCACGCCGCGAACGCAATTGACCCTGCGGATCAGCTCCGTGTGGTGGTGCGGCCGGCCGGGCGTCGCGACGGGCATGAAGTCGATGACCTCGGCGACGCCGTTTTCGGCGAGGAACCTGGTGATCAGGACGTTGGTGTCGGGCCAGTAGACCTGGCGCTGGACGGGCGGGGCGTCCAGGAGGGGGGCGATCTTGAAGTAGCCGCCCTGCTTGTCATCCAGGATGGCGCCGAAAACGCTGGGTGAATCGAAGTCGGGGCAGCAGAACCAATCCACGGAGGCGTTGACGCCGATCAGGGCGCAGGTCCGCATGTTGCCGACGATACCGTATTCTTCTATCGGCAGGTAGGCCATGATTCGGCCCTCGCTTGGCGATTATCCCGACGAGGTTTCCAGCGTGGCGACGCTGAACACCACTCGGAACGGGTGGCAGTATATGACCACGCTCTGCACATCGGCCAGCGCAACGTCGGGCGTGATGTCGTAGTTTTGGGAACCGACGTTGCCCTTCAACTTGCCCAACTCGACGTAGCCAGCATCATCGAGGTCGGAATGGCTCTCCGGGTTGGGGGCGTTGACCAACAGCACGCGCAGGTCGGGCCCGTTGGTTACGCGGAAGTCCTCCAGCCGGAGGATGTGTCCGCCATCCGGGCCGAGGTCGTAAATGGTGGCCGTGCCGGAGCCCTTGTGGAAGGAGTCGGCGTCGCGGAACTGGCCGGTGAGCCCGGCCTGCGGCTGGGTCTGAGAAGCCGCTGAACCGGAGGACTCGGGCATTGCCTCGTCCACCGGCCGCTCCAGATTGGCGGCGGCGGACATGACGTCCTCCACTTCGGACAGGGTCATGTTGGCGGGGACCACGGCCCGGGTTGCGAGGGGAAAGTCCTCGTTGACTTCGTTGGTGATGACCAACGGGCTGAGGAGCCACCAGGCAAACCATGCCACGGGGATGATGACCAGGATTCCGATTCCAACCAGCAAATATCGAAGCATTATCTCGCTCCATTCGAAAGGATAGGTAGGGATTGGTTATGAATGATCAGGAAAGCGTACCCCTCAATCTGGACAGTGCGTTCCTGACGGTCTCGATATCGTCGGCATTGGGTGCTGCTTCTATATACGCGGCAAAATCATCCGCGGATTGTTGGTGATTGCCGGCCTTGAGGTGTACCACGGCACGATCGCGCTGTTCCTCGGGCCGGTCGGGCAGCACCGCCATCAACGCGCCGATGGTGGTGATGCAGCGGTCGAACTCCTCGCGGTCCCAATAGATGGCCTTGAGGTTGCGAAGTACGCGGGCCAGGATTTCCCGCGGTGTCACCGGGTTGAGGTGATGCTCCTCCAGGCGGGCGTCATCGCCGGCCGCCTGCCGCATGACCGCGCCGCACTCGTCGCGATTCATGAGCAGACCGCCGTTGAAGGCGTCGACGAAGTAGTTTTCCTCGTCGCGGTGCCGGACCAGGAAGTGCCCCGGCATCCCGATGCCCAGCACCGGAACGCCGGCGCGGCGGCCGACCTCAATGCACAGCAGGGACAGGGTGATGGGGATGCCCAGACGGCGTTCGAGCACCCGGTGCAGGTACGAGTTGTTGGGGTCGTAGTAGTCGTCCCGGTTGCCGGCGAAGCCGATGACCCCGAAGAGCAGGTCGGTGATGGCGTTGAGTCCCTCCAGCGGGCCGGCATCGGCCGGCGTCCGAGCGAGGGCGGCTTCGGCCATGCGGTCGAGGTTGGCGCAGCAGCCATCGATGTCGACGTTGGGGTCGTCGGTGGAAGCCACCAGAAGGGCACCGGTGGCAAGGTCAAAATTCCCGTCCGCGGCGTCCGCCGACTCCGAAGCAACCAGCTTTTGCAATTCGAGGATGGCGTCTGCCGCAAACATGTGATTCTCCCAAACCTGCCGGTGTTATACAGCGATGCCGGCGCCGCGACGGCGTCGGAATTCGGCGGCGGTGACGTCCTCGACCGGAGGATTGCCGGGATAGCTAGCCTGCTCGGCCGTGACCGTTTCCTCGCGCTGTGCGATGTCGCGGACTTCGCGGGTTTCCGTACCGCAGCTCTCGCACCAGTTCAGGTCGTTGGTCATCAGCCGCATGTTGTCCTTCTTGACCGTGATGGTGCCGATTTCCACGGAGCAGTCGGCGCAGCGACGGACGATGGTGACGTCAGTAATCGGCAAAACCATTCCCTCCTGTCTTACCGGTGATTGCTACGGGTATTGGCTCGTGCGAATGCCGGTATCTTCAACGCGAAAATGCGGGCCGGGCATTGGCTGTCCGGGAGCGGATCAGCGAGCCGTGAAACCGCCGTCGACGACCAACTCGGCGCCGGTGATGTAGGATGCATCGTCGCTGGCCAGGAACAGGACGGCGTTGGCGACCTCCTCCTGGCGTCCCTCGCGGCCCATGGGCACCTGATCTTCGATCATCGAACGCCGGCCCTCGCGCACATCCTCGGTGGCGATGTTGCCCATCATGGGCGGCATGTAACCGGGATGGACGGAATTGACGCGAATGTTCTCGGTGCCGTAGCGCACGGCCATGGCCTTGGTGAAAATGCGGACGGAGCCCTTGGACGCGTTGTAGGCGGGATGGCCGCTGAGCATGCCGACGAGGCCGGCGATGGACGAGATGTTGACGATGGAACCGCCGCCGTTCTGCCGCATCTGGCCGATGGCGTGCTTCGTGCCGAGGAAGACGCCGGTGGAGTTGATGTCCATGATGCGGGACCAGGCTTCCAGGCTGTCATCGTCGGGGACCGCGCGGCTGCTGATGCCGGCGTTGTTGACGAGGATGTCCAGGCGGCCGAAACGGGACACGGTCTGCGCTACGACGTTGGTCCAGGCGTCTTCACTGGTCACGTCGGTATGGATGTAAACGCTCTCGCCGCCGGCCTCGTTGATTTCCGCTTCCACCTGCCGGCCGTCGTCGTCGCGGATGTCGGCGATAACGACTTTGGCGCCTTCGCGGGCAAAGAGGCGGGATTCGACGGCGCCCATGCCGTGAGCGCCACCGCTGACGATGGCGACCTTGCCTTCCAATCGCATTGCATCATCTCCGGGGAAGCCCGACGCCGGTGACGTGAACGTTGTCCCATGATGGTCGGGTTCCGGCACAGGATAACCGCCGAACGGCGAGCGTTCAACCTTGATGGCCTGGGTGTATGCTGGGAGTCAGCAGCAAGCCCATCACCGGGCGTTGTGCTCACGGTCACGGAGAGAAATGTACCAGGCGGCGGTTTTCATTCACCTGGCGTCGGCGATCATCTGGATCGGCGGCAGCCTGTTCCTGGCGCTGGTGCTGATTCCCGTGCTGCGGCGGTACGCGCCGGCGCCCGGAGAGCCGCCGGCGCTGCCGGCGGACCTGCTGGGCAGCATGGCCCACCGGTTCAGGTGGATTTCATGGGTGTGCATCGCGCTGCTGGTGGCGACCGGGCTGTACATTCTGCCCACGCGGTACGGGATCGGGTTTGGTGACTTTTTCAGCCTGGGCGGGCACTTTGTGGCGACGCTGCGGGTGAAGGTGGCCCTGGTGGCGGTGGTGATCTGGCTCAGCGCGATCCACGATTTCGTGATCGGGCCGTACACCAACCGGCTGATCGAGGCCATGCAGTCGGGACAGGAACCGCCGGGGTACCTGCCGGCGCTACGCAAGACGGTCGTGTGGATCGCGCGAATCAACGTGCTGCTGACCATCCTGGTGGTGGTCGTGGCGGTGACGATGACAAGAGGCGCGCCCGTTTAGCAGGGAGGAATAATCATGACGCAACCGGACAACGCCCGCGTGCTCGATGCCCTGCCCGTGTTCGACAACCACCACGGGCGTCCGGAAGCCTGGCCGGGCCTGAGGGTGGAAGGACTGGTGGAGCGGCCGACCGTGTTCAGCGCGGCGGAGCTGCTAGAGCTGACGCGGCAGACCATCATCGACGACTTCCAGTGCGTGGATGGATGGTCGGCGCCGGGCCAGGAATGGGAAGGGGTTCCGCTGGCGGTGTTGCTCGACATCGTGAAACCCCGGCCGGGCGCGCGGTTCGCGGCGATCGCCGCGATGGATTTCAGCGTGGGGGTGGCGCTGGGCGATCCTTCGGGGGTCCTGCTGGCGACCCGGCTCAACGGGGTCGATTTGCCGGAGGAGCACGGAGGGCCATGCCGGCTGGTGAGCATCGGGCAGGCGTGCTACGCCAGCGTGAAGTGGGTGGACAGCATCACGCTTACGGATACGGCACCGGAGGAAACGGCGCGGGAGATTGCGATGGCGCGGAACGCCGGAGGGTGAACTTGCGACAGCCACTCTTCCGGCGAAAGCGGTCGGGGCGCGGATGAGGTGGATACCGGCTTTCGCCGGTAGGACGGATCAGTTCGCTTCTCACAAGCTATCAGTTTAGGGCCAGTGGTCGTTCAACCCTCCACGAAATCTGGGTAATTCGACGATTACGGTGGTATAGCCTTCCGTCGTTAAATTGTTGGTCGTACGGCCCCGTAGCTGCGTGTCGTTATCGTGGGAGCATTTCTTGCTTTGCTTCAGTGAAGGTTACGGTGGCTTACGGGTTTTGCTCAACTTGTGGGTAGCCTACTTCGATGCACGCCATCTCCAATTGATCGTGAGCTCGAATCACGTCGTCGGACAGGGACAAATGGAAAACGACCGAACATGCTCTCAAAATGTCCCATGTGGCTTGGGATCCCCAGTACAGGACCTGGATCGGATGAGGAGAAGCCGCCCGCCCTGCCAGCATCGGGTGAACCGATAAGTTTGCTTGGCTGATCATTCCCAGTTCGTGTTGATGGGTCGCTTGCCTCAAAGTCGCCAAGAATCCGGGCGCGGGCGGTTGGAATTGCTCCACATAATTTGCGCGAGCTGTCAGGTCCCCGTACAGCTTATCATTGCCATTAGGGTCCTTTGTTTTTGCCCACCACCCATCCCGATTGGTGTTGTCGTTCGGGAACATCGCGTTGATTTTGTTGATGAGTTCCTTCGCTGGTGTACTATCTCGCTCCAGTCTAGCCTCCCGATGGAGGTTGTAATGTATCCACCTCTTCCCTGCTAAACCTGTGGGCTCGTAGGCTATGAAAATGGCGTTCGTGCGAGCTTCGAGCAGGTTTCTTAGCAACCATGCTCCCGGGTACATGATGCCTGCACGCAAGCACTCCGAGGCCGTCCCCAATCCTTCCAGTGCTAGGCTCGATAATGCCCAAATGCTTAATTTTAGGTATTCCTGGGGGAGATCCAAAGGTTCCGCAGACGGCCCTTCCGTCTGCCCTACGTCTTCGAGCCAAGTGTCGGCGTGCCAAACGTACACGTCCACAGTGTCAATCAGTTGGCCAAAATTTTCGCCGGCCTTTGCGCTGCGCTCCCGTCGTAGTTCGGTGATTCGACAGAGCAGGTTCGAATGTTCTTCGTTTGGGATCATGTCAGACTCTCTTTGTGGATTTCCTTTGGCGTAGCGTGAAGCGACGGGCGACAGTAGCGATTTGTCGGGAATTGCGGGCTGTTGCCCAAAGCATTTTGTTCAGGGTTTCGGCCGGTGGGATCCAAGACTTCGTTCCCAAGCAAGGCCGATCTAGGTGTCGGGTGACCCGGGTCCAACCGGGACCTCCTACAGCGGAGGATCGCTGGGCGCATCGAGGTCGGGTGGCCAAGATGTTGGCTGACTTCGATGGTCGGGCGGTTCGATCAAATCAGCGGTCTAAATCGCGGAAGCGGTAGCCGAGGCCGCGTTCGCTGAGGATGTATTCGGGGTTGCGGGGGTCCCGCTCCAGCTTTTGGCGGAGGTAGGTGACGTAGGTGCGGACGTACTGGTGCTCGCCACGATACTCCGGTCCCCAGACACGTTCCAGCAACGTGTCATGGGTGAGCAACTGACCGGGATTGTTGACCAGTTGATAGAGCAGGCGGTATTCCGTGGGGCGGAGGTGCATGCCCTCACCGCCGGCCAGGACCATGCTCTGGTCAAAGTTGATGGTCAGCCAGTCATCCACGACCACTTCCTGCAGGCGGGGCGGTTCGGCGGCTTCGATCATTGACAAATCCGCGCGGCGGAACAGGGCGCGGATCCGTGAGGCGAGTTCCCGTGGGCTGAAGGGCTTGGTGATGTAGTCGTCGGCCCCGAGATCCAGCCCGGCCACGCGGTCGGCCTCGTCGCCGCGAACGGTGACGAAGATGACGGGCACCGAAGACTCGGACCGGATGCGGCGGAGGGTCTCGAAGCCGTCCATCTCGGGCATCATGACGTCCAGTACCACGAGGTCGACGGGCTGGCCGGCGTCCAGGTTTTCCAGAGCCTGGGCTCCGCTTTCGGCGGTCACGACGTTGTAGCCCTCGACCTCCAAGTTCATGGCGGTGAAACGGACGATGTGCGGCTCGTCGTCCACCACCATTATGGTCCGCTTGTCGGAGGCGGTCATGGGGAAGCGCCGGCCCCGTTGGGTAGCGTGAGAGTGAAAGCGGAACCGCGGCCGGGGTAGCTTTGCACCGATATGTCACCGTGGTGGGCCTTGATTATGGCGTCGCAAATGTACAGGCCGAGGCCCATGCCGCGAGGGTGGGTGGACGCCAGGCTCTGGGACCGGTGGAATCGCTCGAAGATGCGGCGCGTTTCCCAGCGCGGCACGCCCATGCCCGTATCGCTGACGGTTACGCGGACGCCGCCGTGGTCATGCAGTTCTCCGGATACGACGACGGGTCCGCCGTCCGGCGAGTATTTCACGGCATTGTCGACGAGATTGACCAGCACCTGCTCCAGGAGGCCCGGATCACCGGTGATCGGGGGAAGTTCGTCCGGGAACGACACGGACAGGGAGTGTTGTTTTGAGGTCGGCTGGAGACGTTCGATGACCTTCTCGGCCATGCCGGCCATATTGACCTGTTCGAGGCTGAGCGGCAGCGCGCCGGCCTCCAGGCGGGAAGCGAGCAACAGGCGGTCCATGAGCTGGCTCATGCGGTCGGTCTCTTCCTCGATGGCTTCGAAGCTGCGGCGGAGGGTGTCGCCGTCCCACTGGGCGTCGGGACGGGACAGGGTGTTGGTGTAGCCCTTGATGATAGCCAGCGGGGTCTGGAGCTGGTGCTCCAGCATGGAGAGGAAAGTCGACCTCATCTCCTCGGTCTCACGGACGCGGGTCATGTCGCGGACGTTGACCACCGCGTTCAGCGGGGCCATTTCGGGTGATCGGACCACGGAATAGACCAGGGCGACCTCGGTTCGCTGGCCGGTGGAGGAGCGGGCGGCGGCGGCGAGCTCGGTGACGTTGCCTTCCAGGCCGAAGGCGGCCTGATGAGCGTGGAGCATGGGGCACCGGCCGGGACAGATGGGCCGACCCTCGCGGTCCCGCCAGTTCAGGGCGACGGCGCAGGGCAGCCCCAACAGTTCCTCGCCGGGGCGGCCCAGCAAGCGTTCCATGGCGGGATTGACGCTGACGATGCGGCGGTCGGCGTCGACGGTGTAGATGCCGTCAGCGCTGCCCTCCAGGATCGATTCCACGCGCTGCTTCTCCTGGGTGAGCAGGTGCGCGAGGCGAGCCGACTGCACGGCGATGGCCGCCTGCTCGGCGAAGGCGGCCAGCACCGGTGGGTCGAGCTGAGAGAAGTTGGCGGCGTCGGAGGAGCGGAGGACGAAGATCAGGCCGACGGTCTCGTCGTTGGTGTACAGGGGGACGGCCATGACCGGGTTTTGCATCTCCCCGGTGGTGGACACGGGCAGGGCCGACTGGGGAAACAGGGCGGACAGGAGGGCGAACTGCTCGCGGCTGAGGGCGAGGTCGGGGATCGCTTCATTGAGCAGCGGACGGATCCGGGCGATCTGCGGGCCGTCCAAGCCGTAGGCTCCGGTGACCACGAATCTGCGGACGGCGTCGTCCCAGGTGGCGACGACTGCGGCGCTGCCGCCGAGGGCGCGCACGGCGTTGCGCAGGATTCCTTCGAGTTCCGGCTGAAGCTCGACGGCGGTGTCGTCGGTTCGCACCGCAGGGTTCGGATTGAAATGGCGAGTAACCATGGGATGGCCGGTTGCGGTCAATGTGCAGCGATTTCCAACGCAATTTTAACATTAAGGCCATTGGAAAACGGTCGGGCGGAGGCGAGAATAGATAGCGAGCCTAGCCGGCCGAACGCGTACCGGCCGATGCAAGGAGGGAACAATGCCAAGGTACGTTTACCGATGCACTGCCTGCGACCATGAGTACGACCAAAGGCAGAGTTTCGGCGCGTCGTCGGAGGGGGAATGCCCCGAGTGTTCCGGCGTCGCCCGACGCGTGTTCCATGCGGTGCCGGTGATCTACAAGGGATCCGGGTTCTACACCACGGACTACGCACGCAAGAAGTAGCCGCTCCTCAACGGGGTTGCGGCGCTGACCAGGCCAACAACACAATCAAGGAGGCATTCAGTGGCCACTTTCACACCACTTGGCGAGCGAATCGTCATCAAGCCGATGGAGCAGGAAGCCCAGACCCGGGGCGGCATCCTCTTGCCGGACACGGCCAAAGAGAAGCCGCAGGAAGGCGAAGTCGTGGCGGTTGGCCCCGGCCGCGCCGCGGACGATGGCAGCCGCATCCCCATGGAGCTGTCGGTGGGCGACAAGGTCATCTACTCGAAGTACGCCGGCACGGAATACGAGGACGGCGAGGAAGAGTACCTGATCATGCGCGAGTCGGACGTGCTGGCCAAGATCGGCTAACCACACTGCATCAGGTTTGCATCATTCCCGCGAAGGCGGGAAACCACATCACCTCCGGGTTCCCGCTTCCTCGGGAATGACCGGGACGAATTGACAGAAGGAGAAACGCAATGCCCGCAAAGAAGTTGGCGTACTCCGAAGAGGCCCGAAAGTCGCTGCGAACCGGCATCGACACGCTGGCCGACTCGGTAAAGATTACCCTGGGCCCCCGCGGCCGCAACGTCGTGCTGGACAAGAAGTTCGGCCCGCCGCAGGTCTGCTCCGATGGCGTGACCATTGCCAAGGAGATCGAGCTCCCTGACGCCTTTGAGAACATGGGCGCCCAGCTGCTCAAGGAAGCCGCGACCAAGACCAACGACGCCGCCGGTGACGGAACCACGACCAGTATCGTGCTGTCCCAGGCGATCATCAACGAGGGCTTCAAGAATGTCACCGCCGGCGCGAACCCCATGGCCATCAAGCGCGGCATCGAGCGCGCGGTCGGCCAGATCGTGACCGAGTTGCAGTCGATGTCCCAGCCCGTGGAGACCCGTGAGCGCATCGGCCAGGTGGCCTCCCTGTCCGCCCACGAAGATGCCATCGGCGAGACCATTGCCGAGGCGATGGAGAAGGTCGGCAAGGACGGCGTCATCACCGTGGAAGAGTCCCGCGGCCTGACCGACGAGATCGAGTACGTGGAAGGCATGCAGGTCGACCGCGGCTACATCTCGCCTTACTTCATCACCAACAGCGACCGCATGGAAGCGGCCATCGAAGACCCCTTCGTCATCATCACCGACAAGAAGATCTCGGCCGTTGCCGACCTGGTCCCGGCGCTGGAGAAGCTGCTGCAGGTTGGCCAGAAGAACGCCGTGATCGTTGCTGAGGACGTGGACGGCGAGGCCCTGGCCACGCTGGTGGTCAACAAGCTGCGCGGCATCATGAACGTGCTGGCGGTCAAGGCCCCCGGCTTCGGCGACCGCCGCAAGGCCATGCTGGAAGACATCGCCATCCTGACCGGCGGCACCGTCATCAGCGAAGAGACCGGCCGCCGGCTGGACTCCGCCACCATCGACGACTTTGGCCGCGCCCGCCGCGTCGCCTCCACCAAGGACGACACGACGATCGTTGAGGGTCACGGTTCCGAGGACGGGATCCAGGCCCGGATCAACCAGATCAAGGCCCAGATCGAAGACACCACCTCCGAGTACGACCGCGAGAAGCTGCAGGAGCGGATGGCCAAGCTGTCCGGCGGCGTGGCCGTGATCAAGGTTGGCGCCGCCACCGAGATCGAGCTGAAGGAGCGCAAGGCCCGCGTCGAGGACGCGCTGTCCGCCACCCGTTCTGCGGTGGAAGAGGGCATCGTCCCCGGCGGCGGAGTTGCCCTGGTTCGCGCCCAGCGCGCGCTGGAAGGCGTCACCGGCCTGACGGGCGACGAGGTTGTCGGCCTCAACATCATCCGGCACTCGCTGGAGCAGCCGCTGAAGATCATCGTCGAAAACGCCGGCGGTGAAGGCGCCGTCGTGCTGCATGACGTGAAGGACCAGTCCGATGACTACGGCTACGACGCCGAAGTCAGCGAGTTCGGCCCGATGCTCGAGCGCGGCATCATCGACCCGGTCAAGGTGACCCGCTCCGCGCTGCAGAACGCTGCGTCCGTGGCCGCCATGGTGCTCACCACCGAGTCCATGATCACCGAGATCCCTGAGCCGACGCCGGCGATGCCCGCGGCCCCGCCGATGGACTTCTAGTCCGAGGCAACCAATCCTCTGGGATTTGCACCGGGGCGGTCACAGCGACCGCCCCGGTTTTCGTTTTGCCGTAACTGTTCACGTTTGAGGGGATCTGGTTGGCTCACCCGGAAGGTTTTGTACTTGGCCGCCTCACCGTGAGGGGTCAAAAGGCCCCAAGATCTCACCAACTCTGAACAGTTACGTTTTGCCGGGTCGTTTTACCTATTCCCCATTTGGGAGTAATATTGCCTCTACGTTTATATTGCTCTATGGCTTGGGTGTGCGACCCGTTGCCGTGAGCCGCTCCCTCCGAGGCCCCTGCTGAAAAACTCCGCCGCTCGCCGCCTGTTGGCCTGGCATCCGCCGACGCCGTTCTTCTATGGATGGCTGGTGCTGGGGATGGCCTGCCTATCCTCCGCCACCGGGGCCAGCGTGTCGCAGGTGGTCATGGGGGCCATCCAGGTGTACATCGTGGATGACACCGGGTGGGACATCGGGACGCTGTCCATTGCGGTGACCGCCGGCACCTGGCTTTCGGGAATATTGGCGCCTTTCGCCGGCGCGCTGGCCGACCGATACGGCCCCAGGGTTCTGACCACGGTGGGGTTGGTGGTGGTCGGGTGCGCGCTGCTGGCGATTTCGGCGGTGAACACCAACACACCGTGGCCGTTCTTCGCGGCGTACATCGTGGCGCGGACGGTGAGCAATCCTTTCCTGATCGGGATCGTTCCCCGGGCCGCGACGGTCAACTTCTTCCGGCGACGGCGGGGCGTCACCCTGGCGATCAACGGCATGGCGCGTCCCGTGGGCGGCGCGATCAACATCCAGATCATTTCACTGATCGCGGCCACGCACAGCTGGCGGGCCTCCTACGGGTACGTCGGACTGTTCATGATGGCGATGACGGTGCCGGTATTCCTCATCATGCGGCGGACGCCGGAGGAGATCGGGATGCTGCCGGACGGCGACCGGCCGGTCCCCGGTTCCGATACAGCGTCACAATCCGGTGGCGGACGGCGGGCGGGTCGCCGCGTGCAGGCTGGGACACCGGAGTTCAGCTGGACGGCCCGCGAGGCGATGAAGACCCGGGCCTACTGGTGCATCGCCGGTACGGCGGTTCTGGCCATCATTGCATCAGCGGGCCTGGGTTACATCCTGGTTCCGTTCCTCGTCAGCGATGCGGGTCCCGGGTTGACCAATCCGCAGGCCGTTGGCGTGGGGGCGCTGGGAGCCGTGCTTGCCATGACCACCCTGGTCTGGGGTGTCCTCGCGGACAAGTTCGGACCTCGGCCGTGCATGGTGGCGACCATTTCCGGGGCGGTGCTTTCCGGCGTCTTCCTGGCCATCGGAGTGCACTCGGTGTGGACCGCCTACCTGTTTGCCGTGCTGTGGGGGTTCTTCTCCAATACCGTGGGAACGCTGGAGCACATGCTGCTGGCGCAGTACTTCGGGCGCGGGTCCTTCGGGGCGATACTGGGGTCCCTGGGTCCGCTGCAGACCACTGCCTTGGGCGCCGCGCCGGTATTCGGCAGTTACCTGCTGACGTTCACGCACAGTTACAGCGTGGTGTTCATCGTGCTGATGGCGATGTACGCCGGCGCGGGCATGCTGATTCTGCTGGCCAAAGCGCCGCGGCTGCCACCCCGCGCCACCCAAACGCAAACCGAGCCCGGCGTAGCGCCGGCAACGGTATAATCCAAGCGATTCACCAAACGGAGGCAAAAAGATGGCGAACAGCACGTACATGAACCCCAGCGGCATTGCGGACCCCTCAGCGTCGGGCTTCAGCGCAGTGGTGAAGGCCGGCAACACGGTCTACATCGCAGGGATGGTGGCACAGGACGAGAACGGCAACGTGGTCGGCGCGGGTGACACCGAGGAACAAACGCGACAGATCTGGCGCAATATCGAGGTTGCGGTGACTGCTGCGGGCGGGTCGCTTGCCGACATTGTCAAGACGACGACCTATGTAACCGGCATCGAGCACGCGCCGGCAATCCGCAAGGTGCGCGGCGAGCTTTTCCCGAGCAACCCTCCCACGAGCACGCTGCTGGTGGTAAGCGAACTGGCGAACCCGGCTTACGTGGTGGAGATCGAGTCGATTGCCGTGGTGGGGTAGCGACCGAAAGCCGAAGCCCCCTCTCGCGGAATAGGGAGGGGGCAAGTTATTTCCACCCGTAATGGTATCATTGAGGCGACGGCATCGGGCTACGCTGGAAGCGATATTCAGGCGGCCTACATCGGGGAACATCCGCTGGGATGACGTTGAGTCGCTGCTGCTGGCGTGCGGCGCGCAAATCGACGAGCGGGCGGGTTCGCGAATAGGGGTACAGCTTTACGATTCATTCAGAGTGCTGCACCGACCGCATCCAGGAAACAAGGTAGAAAAAGGAACGGTGGTCAGCGTGCGGCAATTCCTGATGAGAGCCGGAATTGCCCCTGAAGAGCGATAGGAGGTAGCATCATGGGAGGCGATGATTATGAAGTGGTCGTAGTTTATGACGAGGAAAACGCTGAGTTTTTTGGCAGTGTTACTGGCAGGCGCGACGGATTAACCTTTATAGGGAGCACACCCGCCCGAGTGAAAGAGGAGTTCAGAATTTCGTTCGACGATTACCTGAAAATCTGCGCTGAGCGTGGGAAATCGCCGGACGAGACGTTTACGGGGGCGATGGAGGCTAGCGTCGTCGCTGCAGTAGATGTAGCGGCTGCCGCTGCCGCCGAGCCGGGCGGTATGACGTTGAGCGAATGGCTGGGCGAAACTGTAGAACAGGTGACGGCGGCCAATTAGGTCGCATCAGGTGTGCCAGGTTTCGAGTTCGCCGCGCCGCTTCTGAAGGACGAGCCACATCCGGTGCCAGACGTACCGCCTTTCCGGCTCCTCGAGGCGGCGGTCGATCAGGTCGCGAACGACCATCACCGCCTGGCCGGCGAAGAAGCCCCAGTGACCAGGTTCGTTGCGGAGCCACCCGTCGACCCGGTCCGGATGGGCGTCGGCGACATCTTCCAGGAGTTTATCCAGGGTTGCGTCGCCGCCGCCTGAATCGGTGGCCATGCGATCAGCCGCCGCCGACCGGCCGGACGATTTCCAGGGCGTCTCCCGGATTGAGCTGCACCTTTTCGAAATCCTCTTTGCGGACCACCTGGCCGTTGTATCCCACGGCGATGAACCGCATGTTGACGTCGATGGTGGCCAGATAGGACTGAAGGCTGAGGCCCTCGTCGATGTCGCGAGGTTTGCCGTTGACTTGAAGGGTGATCATAGCGACGCTCACCTCCGGCTCGTAGTATAGCGTCCACCGGGACTGCGATATTCGCCCGCGCCGGCCATCGCGTCCTGCATGGCCGATTTGATACGCGACGCCTCGTGTGCCGGGTCTGCGCTGGCGAGGATCGCGGTGATGACTGCCGCACCGTTGGCGCCGGCTCGCATCACCTGGGCGACATTGTCAGCAGTGATGCCGCCGATGGCCAGCAGCGGAGCACAGACGCCGGCCGCTCGGATGCGTTCCAACAGCCCGGGCCCGGAGGGCTCCTCGCCCGGATGGGACTGCGTCGCAAACATGGTGCCGACCAGCAGGAAATCGGCGCCGGATGCCTGCGCCTGCAACGCGCCGTCCACGGAATGCACGGAACGGCCGATGATGCATCCCTCGGGCAGGATGGGCCGCACAGCTTCGGTGGGCATGGCTGTTTCGCCAAGCTGGACTCCGTCAGCGCCGGCGGCGAGCGCCACGTCGGCACGCTCGTTGACAAGGAGGATTGCCGGCGGCCTGGTGACGCGGCGCAATGCCTGGGCCAGTCCCAAGAGCGTGCTGCCGGGTTCGTCCTTGTCACGGAGTTGGACGATGTCCACACCGCCGGAGACGGCGGCGGCGACCCGGTCGGGCAACTCATCCGGCGGGCAGACGCGCCGGTCGGTCACCAGGCAAAGGGCCGGGTTTGGCAAAGCCGGGGCCATGGGTTGGACTCAGGCGGCCGCGACGGGTTCCGGCACGTCGGTGGGCGGACTGCTGGCGATCGCCTCGGTGCGGACCGGAATGCGACCAGCCAGGTAGGCCTGGCGGCCGGCCTCGACGCCCTTGCGGAAGGCGTCGGCCATCATGGCCGGGTTTTCGGCCTGGGCGATGGCGGTGTTGACCAGGACGGCGGAAGCGCCTATTTCCAGCGCCTTCGAGGCATCGGAAGGGACCGCGAGACCTGCGTCGACTACCACGGGAACCGTCGCGTTTTCGAGGATGATCCTGACCTCTTCAACGGTATGGATTCCCTGGCCCGAACCGATGGCGGAGCCGAGGGGCATAACGGTGACGCAACCGGCTTCTTCCAGGTTTTTGGCGAGGACCGGGTCGGCGTGGATGTACGGCAGGACCTTGAAACCCTCGTCGACGAGTTGGCGGGCGGCTTCCAGCGTGCCGTTGGGGTCGGGGAACAGGTACTTGGCGTCCGGTATGACCTCGAGCTTGACGAAGTCGGTCTGGCAGACCTCGCGGCCGAGGCGGGCAACGAACATCGCTTCCTCAACGGTGCGGCAGCCGGCGGTGTTGGGCAGAATGCGGTACCTGTCGAGATTGATGTGTTCGAGGATGTTCTGCTCGGGGTTGTCGAGGTCAAGGCGACGGATGGCGACGGTGACCATTTCCGTGCCTGAGGCCTCCAGGGAATCGATCATTTCCTGCATGCTGCGATGCCGGCCGGTACCGACGATCAGCCGGGAAGAAAACGACACGCCACCAATAACCAGTTCGTCGGCCATCGCTACCACTCTCCTGTGTGATGCCGGGGTTGGACGAGCCGACACCGGCAGTTACCCGAAACGCGAAACCGCCAGGCGATTACCCGGCGGCCGAAAGTCAAAGCTACCCACTGTTCCTCCGCCGGCATTACCCGGGTCAGGTACAGACAGTCGGCGACGAAGTAGGCCGCCCTCTCAGCCTGGTTTACCCAAGCTCCCGCCAGAATCGCGTGAGGCGTTCAGTTGTGTCTGGAATGTAGCACTACGGGACGGGCAAGTCAAACGAGGGAGCCGTCAGTACAGGGCAATCGCGTCTAAATTGGGCTCGCGGTGACATCGGATGAAACCCTGTGCTACAGCCACCTTCAACGGTTAAAACATACGTTGGTGAGGCTCGCGTTCGCCGACTCGTAATCCAATTGGACTGATTCGCAGTATCTGAAAGGCCGCCGCCAACGGGCAG
>JAJEIA010000032.1 GCA_022823505.1 Dehalococcoidia bacterium | reverse complement strand
CCACTACACCGACTGGTGTCCAATATTCGACATCCAGCCCGACCTGTCCCGCAGCACGCGGCATTCCGTGCTGGACATGCTGGAGAGCGAAGGGATCCTGGTGTCCGCGGGACACTTCCCCGACCCCGGGTTCGGCCATTTCGTACGGGTCGCCGGTCGGCGTTCCTGGCGGGGTATCCAGGCGGCATGACACTCGAATCACGCATCACACAATAAGGAAGTGCAGCTATGGTAGAAGCGGATGCGCGAATACTTCTGGACTGGGACGCGCTGGAGGTCGGCGAGACCTTCGAGACGTACCAGTACCTCCTGACCCAGGAGATGATTGACACCTATCGCCAGGGGGTGATGGACCCCGAGGCCAGTTTCCCGACCATCTCCCACAAGGTGGACGTCAAACAGTACAACGCCAAATACCGGGACGCCGGTTCCGTCAACGCCCGGTGCGCCTTCTACTGCTACAACCCGCCCGTCGCCGGCAAGACCATCACGGTGCGGGCGTGGATCGCCGACAAATACCTGCGCCGGGGCAAGAACTACATCGTCACCGAAGCGGTTTCGGTAGACGAAGACGGCCGGCTCATCGACCGGGTGATCACCCACGAGCTCAAGCAGCCCACGGAGGTCGGCAAGAAATGGGGAGGCTAGTTCGCACCTACGAAGTGGGGGATGAGCTACCCCCGTTGATCAAGGAAATGACCCAGGAGGCCATCAACCTGTTCGAGGGTAGTTCCGGTGATCTGGAAGCCTCCCAGTTCACCGACGAGGAGACCGCTCGCGAGACCCTGGGAACCGAGGGCACGGTGGCTTCCGGAAGGATGTCATTGACGTTCGCCATTGAACTGCTGCGCCGGTACTTTGGCAGCAGCGTCTTCAACCACACCGGTTTCGTCGACCTGAGGTTCCTGCGGCCGGTGCGTCCCGGCGACACCATCACCTTCACGGGGACGGTTGCCGGCGTGAGCCGCGAGGTGAACGGCAGCCGTGTATCGGTGGACATCAAGGTCGAGAACCAGCGCGGCGACACCACCGGCGTGGGTCAGGGCAGCGCGGTCGTTCCCAACGCCTTTCTCCCTCAGGACGAATAGCACCCGCCGGGAAGGTGAACAAAGATGCAACTGGAAGGCAGAGTAGCCCTGGTAACCGGCGGAGGCCGCGGGTTGGGCCGCTCCATGGCGCTGGCCTACGCCCGGGAGGGAGCGGACGTCGCCATTGTGGCCCGCACTCCCTCTGAGTTGGACGCCGTCGGTTCCGAGATTCGCGCCCTGGGCCGCCGTACCCACACGGTCAACGCTGAGCTTACCACCAGCGAGGGCGCCGACCGGGCGGCCCGGGAGACCATCAACGAACTGGGCAAGATCGACATCCTGGTCAACAACGTGGGCGGATACCGCCTCTTCACCAACGACCTGACCCACGCGGTGTCGGTGCTGGACATCACCGAAGAAGAGTGGCGGCGGGTGATCGAGTCGAACCTGACCACCACCTTCATGACCTGCCGGGCGGTGCTCCCACACATGATCGAACGTGGCAGTGGCGTCATCGTCAACCTGACCTCCAGGAACGTGGCCCGCCAGGGTCGAGCCGGCCAGGCATCCTACGGCGCTGCCAAGGCGGCGGTGGAGCGGCTCAGCGAGTCGCTGGCCGACGAGGTGAAGGGGTTCGGCATTGCCGTCAACATCCTCGACCCCGGCTGGAATCTGACCCGCCCCAACGACGACTACGACGACGAAGTTCACAAGCGCATGAGGCTGCCCGACGACATCGCCGAAGTGGCCGTGCACATGGCACTGCAGACCCCAGCGTCCATGACCGGCCAACTGGTCTCCGCAACGGAATACGACGAAGAGCACGGGATCGAGCGTCTTTCGGCCTACGACCGGCTTCACGCCTAACCTTCTCCCGAGAAGGCCAAAACCTCTGCACCACCGACGCCGCTAACTGAACTGAAAGGAAAGCAGGCCCCAAAGGAGGAGTCATGAGCAGCAACGGCGTACACACGACGATAATCCGCAATGGCACCCTGATTGACGCCACGGGTCAACCGGTGGTCGCCAACGACGCCGTGGTCATTCAGGGCAACCGCATCCTCAGCGTTGGGGCGGTTCCTCCTCAGGTCAACGTGGAAGACCAGGAACACGTTGAGACCATCGACGCGACGGGCAAGTGGATCATGCCGGGGCTGATTGAGGGTCACTGTCACCTGTCTTTCGGCCAGCCGGCCATGCCGGGCCTGAACATCGCCCGGGGCACCACCAGCCCCGAGTTCTCCACCATCCGGGCGGCCAAAAACGCGCGTGAGGTACTGCGGTCGGGCGTAACCAGCCTGTCCATACCCGGCGGGACCTGGTTCATCGACGTGGCGCTGCGGGAGGCGATCAACGCCGGCCTGATCGAGGGGCCGCGCATCTATTGCGCCGGGCGGTTCATCGTCACCTACGGCAGCATCGCCGACAACGAACCCTCGTGGATGGGCACCCCGGAGCACGTCAACGGAGTCCTGGCCAACTCGGTCTCCGAGATGATCACTGAGGTGCGTCGCCAGTGCAAGCACGGGGTGGACTTCATCAAGATGGCCGACAGCACCTGGGGCGACTTCCAGACCATCTCTAAAGAGGAGCTTGAAGCCGTTGTCGGGGAGGCCCACCGCCGCAACGCCCGTATCGCCATCCACTCCCGTGGCTCCGACTCCACCCGCGCCGCGGCCGAGGCCGGCGTGGACTGGATAATGCACGCCGATCTCGCCACCGAAGCCGACCTCGAGGTGGTCGCCGAAAACGGTGTCCGCATCATGCCCACGATCACCTTTCTCAAGCACGCCGTCGCAGTCGGACGAGACTTCGGCAGAAGCGACAAGGAAGTCGACCAGATCAAGTACAACCTAGAGGGCGGCTACGGCATGCTGCAACATGCCCGCGCCATGGGCGTGAAGGTGCTGTGCGGCACCGACAGCGGCAACTCCCCGCTGATGCCCTACGGCGAATTGCACGCCAACGAAATGGAGATCATGGTCAAGTATGGCGGCTACACCCCCATGAAGGCCATCATCGCCAACACCAGGGACAACGCCTTCGCCGTGGGGCTCGAGGGAGAGCTGGGCACCATCGAGCCGGGCATGCTGGCCGACATGCTGATCCTGGACAAGGACCCGCTGGCCGACATCAGCGTGCTGCAGAAGGGTCGCCATCTCTCCGCCATCATCAAGGACGGCAACCAGGTTAACCTGAACGCACCCTCAGAGGACTACGTGCTATCACCGGCGGCTAACTGACGAGCAACGGGCACGTCCTTACCTCGATCCTCGGAATGGAGACGGGACCGTAAGCGGTCGCCACGGTCATCGTCGGATGGCGCCGGTACCCTGACCCTTGGTTAGGGCGTGTTCACTGATTGATTGATTTGACATGATTTGGCCGCAAATCGCTACTTCGTACAGCGAGTGCAGCGAATTGAGGTAATCAGCCATGTACACGCCGTGTTTGACGGGGTGGGTATTATGTTAGGCCAATACAATTGTTACGCGGCTTCATTAGAGAATCGCATGCGCACAATATCTTTATTGAATGTGCGCGTCGCCACCAACAGAAACATTAGCACCAATGGTTCAGCGCCCTCTGTTTTTCGGCGTTGTTGATACCAGTAACACAGACCTCCATCCAAGAAATCTATCAGCTTTTCGAGCAAATCCAAACTATAACGTTCAACATCCTGGTGTGGGATACCAACATTTAACCATGCCCCGCAGACAACAAGAGTCTTAGCCCCAATCCACCGAAAGGATGAGTTTGTCGGGGTAGTCAGGCGATAAGAAAGTGCTCCCGGCTTCGGGGATAATGGTTTTTGATACAGAAAACCACCCCGAAACGAGGAGCACCCATCGGATGCTACCACGCGAGC
>JAJEIA010000053.1 GCA_022823505.1 Dehalococcoidia bacterium | reverse complement strand
GGATGGGACGAAGACTACCTGCTCAAAATCCTCCTCGGATAAGACGCGATTGCCCTGCGATGGCGCCCAACAAACCAATCGCCGCAACCCGCTATAATTCCCCCGTTCCCATTCCACATGACATACGGGAGGCCATCCCATGGATTTGACCCTGAACGGTAAGGTTGCGATGATCACCGGCGGCAGCCGCGGCCTCGGTCGGCAGTGCGCGCTGGCCCTCGGACAGGAGGGCTGCGCCGTGGCGATCTGCGGACGCGATGGCGAAACGGTCGAAAACACCGTCGCCGAGCTCGCCGGGCTTGGCGTGAAGGCCAACGGCAGCCAGGCCGACGTCACCAACTCAGAAGATGCCGAGCGGTTCCTGCAGGAAACCACCTCCGCGCTGGGCGCGCCAGACATCCTCGTGAATAACGTTGGCGGCCGCCGCGGCTCGGTCCTCTTCGACGAGACCTCCATGGAGCAGTTCCTGGAGGGCCTGGAGGTTAACTTGATTTCCGCCGTGCGAATGACCAAGCTGGCCCTGCCGCACATGCAGGCCCAGGGTTGGGGCCGTGTCATCAATATCGCGTCCATCTACGGACGGGAACACGGCGGCTCGGTGGACTACATGACCGGCAAGGCGGGGATGATCGCATTCTCCAAGCATTTGGCGCTGCAGCTGGCCCAGACCGGCGTGCTGGTCAACTGCGTCGCTCCGGGCAGCATCGACTTTCCCGGCAGCACCTGGGACCGTTTCCAGCAGAACAACACTCCCGAGGTCGTGGGCGAGTTCATCGACCGGAACCTGCCCATGGGCAAGTTCGGCTGGCCTGAACCGATCGGCGAGACTGTGGCGTTCCTGGCGTCCGACCGGGCCGGCCTGATTACCGGCGCCTGCATCAACGTCGATGGCGGCCAGTCCAAGTCCCTGTTCTAAGGATCACATCAGAAGCAGGAACCACAGGACCTCACGGATTGGCAGGATCGAAGCGTCATGAGCCGCCGGCCTCGCCGATCCCGTCAATCCGAGAGTCCTGAAAATCATGCTTCAGCCAGTTAACTGGGCTGGTGCACCGTCCCCACGAATTCCAACCAGGCTTGCACGCACTTCTCCGGCGCGGAATGCTGCACGTATCCGCCCGCTCCCGGCACCCTGGCCAGCCGGCAGTTGGGCATCAGGTCGGCCTGGCCCTGCGCCCGGTCCGGTATGTCGCCTTCGCTCAGTTCGCCGACCATCGCCAGCGCGGGCGTCTGGATTTTCGGAAGCTTGTCCGACAAGTTTTGAGTGCCCAGGTAGGCCAGCGTCTCCAGCACCACGTGCCTCGATGTCTGCCCCATCTGCTGGATATACCACTCGTGGTGCTCCGGGGCTTCGTCTGCGTTCACGCGTCCGCCGCCAGTGGCGCGGGCCCAGCCCTCGGTCCCTTCTTCGGCCACCAGGCGGTAGTAATTCTGGTATGTATCAACGCCGGTGAAGTTGTAGGGCGACGTGCATGTGGTCACCGTGTGCAGCCGCTCCGGGAACTGGTAGGCGAATTGCAACGCGATGGTGCCGCCGATGGTCTCGCCGATGAAATGGACCTTGTCGAGTTCCAGGTGGTCGAGTAGGTTGCGCACGTCTTCGGCGAACCCTTCCAGCGACCAGTCGTACCCGGGCTCCGGCACGGTCGAACGACCGAAGCCCCGGGCGTCCACCCGGATCACCCGGTACTGCCGGGCCAGTAACGGGGGCCAGGCATACCAGAGCCGACCGTTCTTCGCGTTTCCGTGGTGCAGAAGGATCGTTTCCACCGTCCCCGGATCCCGCCACGGGTCGGTAAAGTTGTCGTCGTCGTAATACATCTCGAGGTTGCCGGCTAGCGGGGCAATGGACATGGTCTTCTCCTGTGTGCACAACCTTGCGTCGGTCGGATCATTGGTTCAAAGTGCCAACCGTCAGACGCCCAAGCCGCCACCCGGGGTCTGGTCCGCCAGCGGGATCTGCACGCTGATCCGGTCCACGTCGCCCACGCTGCGCGTGGTGTGGCCGCGGCCGGTAAGGTCTTCGCACAGCTCAATGTCGCCTACGTTGAAGATACGCTTGGTGCCGTCGCCCAGACCAATCTCCACCTGGCCCTGCAGGGTGATGACGTACTGGCGGCGCGGGGCAGTATGGAAATCGACCAGCTGGGTCGGTTTCAGGCTGCTGAACTGCACGCCCGTAGCGGCCTCCGTCGCAGTCCGCAACGCATGGCCCATCTGCTCAAAGGGCAACTCCATCTCCTCGATGTGCGATTCGCCATCGTCGCCCGTGTAGATCCTGACTACCTGCATCTCGTGTCCTCCGGTTCAGAGTCGGATGGCGCCATCATAGCACCGGTCACGCCGTGATGGCGCCGCCCGTAGCGCAAATGTCTTGCAGGCAACAGCCGTCGCAGCGTGGCGCGTTCTTGGTGCAGGCCGCCTTGTGATGATGGTCCAGCAGCGCGTGATACTCGTTGAAAATGGCGACGTCCGACGGCAGGCCGTCGTGGAACAACCGCTGCCAACCGCCGTAGTTGTCCCGCTCCGCGGGCTCCAGTCCCACCCGTTTCAGGATGCGGATGGTGTAGGCATCGATCACAAACGACGCCTTGTTTGCCGCGTACACCAGTATGTCGTCGGCGGTTTCCGGCCCGATGCCGTGTATACCCAACAACTCCCGCCTCAATGTCTCCGTGTCAACGGCAAACATGCTATCCAGATCGCCATCGTAGACTTCGCAGACGTGAGCGGCGAAGGCCTTGAGCTTTCGAGCCTTTGCGTTGTAGTACCCTGACGGCCGCACCAGTTCGGCCAGGGTATTTACCGGTAACCCGTTTACGGCCGACCAATCTTGGATCCCAGCGGACTGCAGATTATTCAGGGCCCGCTCCACGTTGCGCCACGCGGCCGCCTGCGTGAGGATGGCGCCGGCGATCATCTCGAACCGGCTGCTCGCCGGCCACCAGCCCTGGGGTCCGTAGGCGGCCAGCAATCGATGGTATACCTCCATCAGGGTCGGTTGTCCGGTGTCCACGCCCATTACCCGTTAGCCGTTCGAAATCTGCCGGTCACAGGAGAACCGGCACGGAATCGGCCAGCTCAATGCTGCGCTCGGTGACCGTGCAACGATACGCCCAGATCGCCACTCCGGCGTCCCGCGCTTCCCTCAGCGTCACGCCCAGCAACGGGTCGGCGACGTCGTGGGGAGCGAACGCTTCTGCATCCGCCCGCTGGATCACGAACACCACCGCCGCCGCGTGGCCCTCATCTCGCGCGGCCATCAGGCTCCTCAGGTGTTTCACCCCGCGGATGGTCGGGGCATCCGGAAACAGCCCGGTCCCGTCCTCCACCAGCGTGACCGATTTCGTCTCGACGTAGCATTTGCCTTCGGAACCTTCCAGGAGGAAA
The DNA here is from genome assembly GCA_022823505.1 of Dehalococcoidia bacterium. Classification (GTDB taxonomy): domain Bacteria; phylum Chloroflexota; class Dehalococcoidia; order Lucifugimonadales; family UBA3495; genus Bin87. Next base: position 11,721 of record JAJEIA010000053.1, on the reverse strand, counting down.
TCCAGCCGGCTTTCTCCAAACACCTGTTCCCCGCGCACCACCGGGTAGCTTTCGAACTGCGGCATGCGATGTTGCATGAGGGCTTCCGCGACCAGTTTGTTGGGAAGGCGCGCGTCGGCAGACGATAACGCGCTGCCCGTGTCAACCAACGCCAGGTCGAAACTGGTTTTCCGGTTCGCCCCGGGAGGCGCCGGTATCAGCAAGACCCGAAATCCCGGCACCAGCAGTTCGCCCATGCGACCCGAATTGGGCACATGCGCGAGGTACTCCCGGCGTTCCACGTCCACCAGGGCCGCGAACCGGTTCAGTCTCTTGATGAATCGCCCTTCAACCAATGGAGGAAATCGCACCGGTAATCTCCGCAAGTGGCCGAAAACTTCGCGTGCCGTAGGCGCATCGGAACGGTACGCCGCCATCCTAATCGATCCGGCACGGCATGTAACAAAAGCGTAATCACTTCGTAATTGTCCGTTAATCCGTTGTGCTCAATATAAAGCCATCGGCAGCGACCTTCCAAGCAACGCTCATGCTGCCGATGAGGTTCCGCGATGATCACATACGCAGCTTATCAACCCGCCGCCGGCGTAGCACCCCGCGTTCTGCTGTGGGGACAGGGTTGGGAAATGATCAGGAATGCTCTGGCGGCCGCCTCCGATACCGGCGCCATCGAGCTGATCGGCCCAGAAATCTCTTATGCCTTTGATTCCAAATACGGCGCGGATGCCCCGGCCGTCCTTCTGGTGTCTCCCGACTCGAACCCGCCAGCGCAACCCGACGATGACACGGGTCCCCTGGTGCTGAGATGCATCGCCGACGATGAGTTGGATGATCCGGATCTCTATGAGGATTCGGACGACTTCGTTGCGGTCCCCTGTTCTCCCGCCGAGCTTATCAAGCGCATAGTCCGGCTCGCCCGCCGCCACGCCTCCACGTCGGTTTCGTCCGGCTCCATACGGGTTGGCGGCATATCACTCAACCCAGCCACCTACCAGGTAACCGCCAATGGCCGGCCCGTCGACCTGGCCTGGCTGGAGTTCCAGCTCCTCCAGTTCCTGATGGACAACGTGGGCAAGGTGTTCACCCGAGACCAGTTGCTGGCGAACGTTTGGGGGGTTGAAAACATCGGCGGCACACGCACGGTTGACGTGCACATCCGCCGCCTGCGCTACAAGCTCGAGAACGGACCCGAGACCTACTTCCGCACCGTCAAAAACGTCGGCTATGGGATGGTAGAGCCGTAGAGAACAGAAACCGCGATCAATGATAAGGGGCGAGAAAACACCCGCCCCTTTTTGTTGCCGTGCACGCGTCGATGCCGGCTACCATTCGGCCGGCAAGCTCACCACGCCGCGAATGTTCAGCAGGTTGTGGTATTCCAGCTGGTCGGGGTCACTGGCAAATTTGAAGGGCGGGAACTTGCGGGTCAGGGCGCGGAAAGCCTCCTGCCCCTCCAACCTCGCCAGGTTCGCCCCCAGGCAGTGGTGGATACCGCCGCCGAACGCCACGTGGGGGTTCGGGTAGCGCGTAATATCCAGGTCCTCGGGGTTCTCGAACGCCATCGGATCGCGGTTGGCGGAGTTGATGATCGCCATCACCTTCTCGCCTTCCCGGATTTTCTGGCCGCCCAACTCAATGTCTTCCAGTGCGATGCGCGGCGCCCGCTTAACCGGAGAATCGTAACGCAGCAACTCCTCGGTCGCCCGAACCAGGAGGCTATCGTCCTCCTTGAGCATGTTCCACTGTTCGGGGTTCTTCATCAGCGCCATGGTCCCGTTGCCCACCAGGTTGATGGTGGTCTGGTGGCCGGCGATCAGCAGCAGGAGGGTGTTGCCCAGCACCTCTTCCCGGCTCAACTCACCCTCGCGCTCGCCGATCGCCAGCACGGACAGCAGGTCATCAGAGGGTTCGCCGACGCGCGCCTCCACAAGCGGGTTCACGTAATCATTCAGCGTGGTGATCGCTTCGTGCACGCGGGTGTGCCGGTCCGGTGATTCCTGGTCCAGTGAAAGCAACTGCCGCGAGAGAGTGCGGATGAACTCCCGGTCCTCTGCGGGCATGCCCAGCCAGTTGGCGATCACCAGTACCGGCATGGCGTTGGCGAAATCCTTGAGGACGTCCATATTCCCGCCGTCCGGATCGAAATCCTTCAGCAGGTCCTGGATGATCCCCTGCACCATCGCACGGAACCTGTTATCGATGTACTTCGGGTTGAACACCGGGTGGACGGTGCGACGCATGCGCAGGTGATCGGGCCGGTCCCGTCGGATGAACCAGTTGTTCATGTAGTCCAGGTTGTACTTGTACTTCGGGAAGTCCTCTTCCGAAATCGGCGGGCTGGGCGGCTTCTCGTCCCGCAGAAACACCTCGGAAGAGAAGTATTCCGGATGACGCAGCGCCCACACGACCGCCTCGTAAGAAGTGATCACCCAGGTGTCGAACTTGGCGTTCCAGTACACCGGCGCCTCTTCCCGCAGCATGGCGTAGTACGGATAAGGGTTCCGCAGGTTTTCCGGAGAAAGCAATTCATCGTGGACTAGGTCTTTCAGCATGGGTAGCGCCTCGCAACTGGGTGTCTGGCTGGTTGGTGGCGATCAATTTAGCCACCGGGCGATTGGGATGTCAACTTGGGCGTGAGGGTCGTAGCACGCGAATGTTCCACCAGGTTATCAACGGTGTGATGACGATGGTTGGCAGGATCCACGGCACCCAGACTGGTTCCATGTTGACATTCACTACGGTCACCGCCGTGATCGTCGCGATGGTCCCGGCCATCATGTTGGTGAGGTGTCGTGCCACTCGGCGTTGCCCGCGCGGTTGGGTGCGGTGGAAATTCGCGTCCGCCGCGCCCAACGCGATCGCGATCCCGCCGAATAAGGCGAGGGTAACCCATTGCCCGCTGCCGTTCAGGCCCAAGATCGCCGCGTATCCCCACATGCACAATCCGGTAGTCGCAATGACGGCGACTGCTATCCAGTCCACCGGATGAGCGCGCCGTCGCCGGTTTCGCGCAAAACGCCACCCCGCAAATACCAGGTAAAAGCTGAACAGGGCGATCAGAAACAGAAAGGTGCTATTAGCGAGTATCGCCAGCGGAATCGCGGTCACAAAGACCAGCGTCATACCCCCTGCGTAAACCCGCCCGGCCCCCACATGCCAACGTCCGCCCTTCGCAGTTACCAAAGCAACGCCGGCGGTCAGTAGCGATACTGAGCCGGCGGCGATGTGGAACACCAGCAACAACGAGTGGACTGCATCCACCGGGCTTCCTCCACCAGGCCTGAGCCGCTACTCCAGCGCCCCGGCTTCATGCAATGCCCGGTACTCTTCCTCGCTCAGCCCAACAATCTCCCGCAGCGCGTGCTCTGTGTCCTGCCCCAGCAGCGGCGCGGGGCGGTCCAACCGCCCCGGGGTCAACGATAGCTGCATCTCGGTATAATCCGTCGCGTAGGGCCCCATTTCGGGGTGATCCAGCCAGGTGAAGTGCTCCCGGTGGCACAGTTGCGGATCTTCGAACAGATCCCGGGTGTCGTTGACCACGCCCGCCGGGACGCCCACCGCCTGCAGGCGCCGCATCAACTCATGTCGGTCGTGGTTCGCCGTCCAGTCCGCGATGATGCCATCCAGCTTGTCCTCGTGGGCCTTGCGTACCCGGAACGTCCGGAATTCACCGGAAGTGATGACCGTGAACCCGTCAGAGGCGATCTGGTCGCGCAGAGCCTCCCACTGGCCGTCATCGAATGTTGCGATTGCGATCCAGCGGTCGACCTCACCGTTGGCATCGGGGGCGCACGGATAAGCGCCATGCGGGGAGGCTGCGTGGTGGCGGTTGCCCACCAGTTCCGGCTCGCGCCCGTTGACAGCCGCGTCCAGCAACATCGGTGCGCCGAAATGAAGGCTGGTTTCCAACTGGGACATGTCCAAGTGAGTCCCTTCGCCGGTGGCCCGCTGCCGGTCAACCGCTGCGAGGATCGCAGATACCGCGACCTTCGGGCACACGAAGTCGGTATATGCCCCGTACGGGTTCACGGGACCGCGGTCAGGCCAGCCGATGATGTTGGTGTAGCCGGCCAGCGACGACAGCACCGCGCCAAATCCGGGTTGGGTCTGCATCGGCCCACCGCGCCCCAGCATTGACGCGCTGAACAGCACGATGCGCGGGTTGACCCGCCTCAGTTCGTCGTACCCGAGACCCCAGCGTTCCAACGTCCCGGGCGTGAAGTTCTCCGTCACCACGTCCGCCCACCGGGCAATGCGCAGGATTAGCTCCGGCGCCTGCGGGTGGCTCATGTCGATGGACAGGCCGTACTTGTTGGCATTGTAGTTTGCGAAATATCCCGACCGGTTGACCCCGGACTCACCGCCGGCGAACGGCCCCGCCCGCCGCAGCGTCTCCGGCCGCTTGGCCGACTCCACGCGCAACACGGTTGCGCCGTATTCCGACAGGTATTTCGTGGTCATGGGACCGACGGCGACCCAGCAGAAGTCGAGGACCTTCAACCCTTCAAGTGGCAATCCGGCCATGTTCAATCGCTCCGCACGCACCAGGGACCCTCTAAATCACGCCCAACTCGGTGAGCCGAGACAGGTCTCGCTCGTTCAGGCCCAGTTCACTGCCGAGAATCTCCTTATTGTGTTCGCCCACCCGAGGAGCACGGCGGCGAATCCCCACTCGCGTCGGATCGTTCAGATCCTTCACGAAATGGCCCGGGTATGTGACCGCTTGTCCGATGTCGTCGTGCTCGATCCGGTCGTAATAATCCCGCGCTGCTAGTTGGCGATGCGCAAGGATGTCGCTGGGCGTAGCCACCGGAAAGAGCAGGATACGCCGTTCCAGAGCCCCGTCGGCCAGCTCGTTCCTCGTGTGGGTCATGAAGAACGGCGCTACGGCGGCAACCGTCTGCTCCATGATGTCCGCCCGCGCCGTACCGTAGCCCAATTCCTCCCAGTTGACCGCCTCCAACTCGGGGCTGCCCATTCCCTCTTCGGCCATCCACGCGAGCATGGAGCGCACGCTGCGAGCAGCGCCGGCGGTTCCACCGCCCGGCTGGAAGTTCACAAAGCCATCCTTGCAGGGCCAGTTGATCCTGGTGAATGTGCCTCCCGCCGATTCCCGGTACGCCCCCATTCGGCGCAGGATGGTCTGCTCCAGGTCCCAATATTGCGGCGCGTGGGCCAAGGTCCGCGCCACCGCCTGTTGGCACGACACGTCCACGTACTGACCCTCGCCGGTAAACTGCCTGTGGGTATGGGCGATCATCGCGCCCGCTGCGCCGGCCGCGCTGCCATGCTGGTAAAACTGGGGCATGCTGACCCGCAACGGCGGCCGGTCGCCGTCACCGGTCAGGTGCATGAACCCGCCCAGCGCCATGCCCACGATGTCGGAGGCCGCATAGTCCGCGTACGGTCCGTCCTGGCCAAAAGCCGTGATGGAGACCATGACCAGCCGCGCGTTCAGTTCGCGCAACTCCGTGTAGTCCAGTCCCAACGAAGCCATGTGCCCCGGATCTGCGGACTCGATCACAAAGTCAGCCTGCCCCACCAGTCGCCGGAACAGAGCCGCGCCATCAGACTTGCCCAGGTTCAGCGTGATGCCGCGCTTGTTGGCGCAATACGCCCACCAGAAAAGACTGCGCTCCGCGCCCGGCTCGTCCTTGTAGAACGGCCCGATCCTGCGGGCCGGGCTGCCCCCCGGTTGTTCCACCTGCACCACGTCCGCGCCCAGGTCCGAAAGCATCTTGCCGCAGAGCAGTCCGCGGCCATCGGTCAGGTCGAGCACCCGGTAGGGAGCCAGGAGACCAGGTCCGTAGTCATTTCCCTCAGTCATTTACTTCTCAATCTTTCGGTCTGGGACTGATGGGGGATCATCGGGTTCGTTGTGTGCGACGTTCGCCAGCTTGAATCAGGTATCGGACGACTCCAGCAGTGAAGCCGGGGCCGCGTCGAGGATGTCGGCGATCAGACGCGCGATATCCGGTGGGCTGAAAACAGTCCCTGCCATGGGCGACGGATCGTCCCGCCACATGTCGTCCAGGCAGTTCGCCAGAACAAAAAGGTGCCATTCCGGTGCTTCGGCCAGGTCTGCGATGGTGTTGTGGGCAAGGAACGCAGCCAAACGGATTTGGGGGCGGGTCGTGCTCTTGGCCGCCCGAGCAGCATACAAAATGCGGCCGCGCATGGATTCCGGCAGATCGTCAGGTTTGAATTCGCCGGCTCCATCCCGCAGACCGTAGCATGCCATCATGACCGCCGGCTCCACGTCATCGTCGTACTCGGCTGCTTCGGCCACCTGCTCGCTCGGCGGCCAATGATCCATCGCCAGCATGTGCCCGACCTCCCAGGCGTCCTGGCATTCGTGCACGCCGCCCTGCTTGTCGGGCACGCGGAAGCAGTCAGGACGGCGCAGCCATTCCGACCAGACACGGCGGTTGTGTGCCTGGTCGGTTTCGCTGAGTGGAACCGGCGCCATTGGCTAGAACGTCGCCAGCGGGTTCACCGGCGACCCGGTGGCGTTATGCCACCGCAGCGGCGCAACGGTGAACATAAAGTCCCACCGGTTCAGCCGACGGCACACCGGCGCGACTTCGTCGAAGTTGGCCGCGTCGATCAGCCACAACCCCATGCCTACGATGCCAACCTTATGGATGGGCAGTCCGATATAGGGATACTCGCCGGGCGCGACGTCCCAGGATGCGTCGCACGCCGCGATGGACACACCGCGCTCGCGTAGCCACGGCAGCGTCTCCGCATGCAGACCGGGACGGCCTTCGGCCGCCGTCGGGGGTCCAACCTCCTGACGACGCTTGTACCAGCCCAGGCGTATGCACAAGGCGTCGCCTTCGGTGACCCGAACCCCTTGGGCTTCCTCGGCAGCCTCCAGGTCGGCGGTGAACACCGGCTCGTTGGCATCCAGCCAGTCCCGGCCCTTTGCCCCGGCGATGTCAAGCAAAACCCCTCTGGTCACCACGCCGTTTTTCACGGTATCGATCGCGCCGGCGCCCGCTTTGCTCGCGTTGTTGACCAGACCTGCGTCCTTGCCGTTGTACATCTTGCCGTTCCAGAATTGGTGGCAGAGGCTATCCAGATGGGTGACCGTAAGTCCGTGGAACGAGACGCCCAGGAAGTCGCTGGCGCCTCCGCCACCTTCGGACGGGGCGGACTCGCCGGTGGACACCATGTAGTGCAGCGGCGGGATGCTGGTCACGTCCGGCGCCATCTCCGGCACCAGCAGCCTCGAGCAGGTCACGGTGACTCCCTCCCGCACCAGGCCAGCGGCTTCCCGGCGCTTGGCGTCGGTAATCAAGTTCAGCGTCCCCAGCTCATCGTCGTCGCCCCAGCGACCCCAGTTGCTCAGCGAATCGAACCAACCCAGTACCTGTTCTTCGGTGGGGATTGTCGGTGTGGTCATGATGGTCCCTCCGTCGGCGTAGCCGGCTGTCGTCGTGACCCCGCGTTCACGCGATTGTATTGTCGGGCTTGCCACCGGTCAATCGCGCGTGTGACCTTTCTAGGCTTCCCGAAGCCGCCGTGACAGCAGGCACAGGAAGACCGCCACGGACCCGGCGATGCCCAGGTACAGCGCGGTGAGCGGCGCGCCGATCTGCGTCACCATCCAGCCGTTGAGTGCGCTGGCCGGGAAATGCGCCTGGATCGCCAGTACCCGCATCCCGCCCATGCGGCCCCGAAACTCCGGATCCGAGTTGCCCATGAGCACCGTCATCACCAGTACCAGCGACACGGATCGCCCGATGCCCGTAAGCACCTTGATAGCCAGGGCTACCACCAGCACGGCGGTAAAGGGCAGTAGCCCCGGCAGGGTCAGGACCACCACCGCAAACAGGATCATCGAGCCGTGCCAGCCGCCGTTCACCGCCCATACCAGCCACCATCCCTGCCGTCTCAGGTTGCCGATACCGGCCACCACCAGGGCTCCGATCACAGCTCCCGCACCCATGGCCCCGTTGAGCAGCCCCAAAACCTCCGGGCCGCCATGGAGCGTTTCCTTGGCGAAGATCGGCATCAACGCCGTGGTGAACGGAAATCCCGTCACGTTGTACATGGCGGCAATCAGCAGGGCCATGAACAGTTCCTTGCGTTGCCAAACGTGACGCAGCCCCTCAGCGACCCCGATGATTATCTGGCGAGGAGTGGTGTTGCCGGCGGTCGCGTTGCGGGTCCGCACCATCAGAGCGAGAAAGCCACCAACAACATAAAACGCGCCGATGAAGCCAAACAATCCCGCCGGAGTGAGTGGGGTGTAGAGGAAACCGCCGACGATCGGCCCCACGAACTGCGTCAGGTTCTGCCCCAACCCGAGCATCGCCACCGCGTTGGTGAGCCGGTCACGGGGCACGGTATCGATCAGCAGGGCATTGGTCACCGGGAGTTCGATGGTTCGAAATGCGCCGCCACCGAGGATGATCACGAAGATCATCCACACTTTGAGCGCGTCCGCCAGCAGCAGCGCCATCAGCAGGAAGGCCAGGGCCGCCGCGATGAAATGGCCCGCCGCCATGAGCAGGCGTCGAGGCATCCGGTCCACCACCGCGCCGGCGAACACGGAAAGGAACGCCAGGCCCAGGGCCGAGCCGCCGGCCAGACCAACAAGCAGCGCGTCGCCCGTCAGTTCCAGCACCAACCAGAGGACCGCAATGATCTCCATCTGCCGGCCGGCCATGGCGATGTTGGCGGACACCCAGACCAGCGAGAAATCGCGCCGCCGAAACGACCCGAAGGTCTCGCTCGCACGGGCCCCAAGCAGTGTGGCCAAGTCTCTGGACCCTCCCTCGCAAACCGGCGCCGATTATAGCATCGGCACCCGTGCGGCACGGGTCCCCGGCACCCGCAAACCGTCGCACAGATGACGCGGGAGGAGCCGAGCTTTCGGGTTCGCGTGGTAAAATTCCGCAACTGACACGCGGCAAAGCGGGAGGAAACGGAATGGAAATTGGCGTCGGACTGGACCACACCCTGGGCATGAATTGGGACGACCAGGCCAACCTGGCCCGCGAGGCCGCCGAGCTGGGTTACGAAAGCATCTGGACGCCCGAAAACATCGGCACCGATTCCTTCCAGGTGTGCGCTCGCCGGTGGCAAGCCAGTTGCGACGTCGTCGAGGGAGGCCTGACCACGGGAATTGGCGTCTCGCCGGTCATGTACCGCACACCGGTGGGATTCGCCATGTCCGGCGGAACCATGAGCCAGCAGACCGGCGGCAAGTTCATCATGGGCATCGGCGCCGGCAGCGCCTACCGTCCAGCCAACCGCCGCGACCTGGGATTTCCGCGCGTCTCAGCGCTGAACTTGATGCGCGACTACTTGACCACCATCCGCGGACTGGTTCGCGGGGAGCGGGTGTCGTATCAGGGCGAGCACATCAATTACAACAACATCCGCCTCGCCATCCGGCCCGCTCCCGACACTCCCGTTTACCTGGGCACCCTCGGCCCCGAGATGCTGCGCCTCGCCGGCGAAATCGCCGACGGCGTGTGCCTGAACTGGTGCACTCCCGCCCAAATCGCGTGGAGCCGCGAGCGCATCGCCGAGGGCGCGGAGCGAGTTGGGCGAGATCCATCGGAGTGCAAGGTGGTGGAGTACATCCGCATCTGCGTGGACGAGGATGAGGACGTGGCTCGCCGCGCGTTTGCCAAGAACTGCCTGGGCTATCCGCTGGGCGCGGCAGTGCCCACGGAACGGGAACGCCAGTTCGGTTACCGCGCCCACTTCGAGCGCATGGGCTACACCGAAGAGTTGGCCGGCGCCGACGCCATCCGCTCCCGGGGCGGAGACATGGACGAGGTTGCCGACGCTTACCCGTCCGACGCGCTGCTGGCGGTCGGCTACTATGGCAAGGCCGACGGCGCGGCCGCCGCTTTCGCCAAGCTGGCCGAGGGCCTCGACGTGGCGTTGGTACGAGTTATCGCCGCCCGCCCTGAAATCGCCTCAACCCAGGCGGTGATGCACGCCTGCGCGCCGGACAGAGTTCGTGCTGTCGAGGGATGACCTGCCGAAAAGAAAAATTCCGCTGGCTGCCGTGTCGGTGTTTCTAATCTGAGGGCAATGCGTGGTACGTTGTCGGCGGCCCGGAGCCAAAGGCCGGCGCCGCGCTGCTGATCGCCCCGATGAACTTTCTCACATTGGGGGACGCTGATCTGCACACTGCCCGATGCGTCAGAATACCAGCTGGCGGTGGCTCCGTATCTGGAGGAGCATCTGCTCGCGGACATTGAAGAACGGCTCGAGTAAAAACGGCCTGAGACAGGCCCCGGCAAGGAACCAGTTGCAGTTGGAGCCGCGGTCCGTTCTCGATTTGAAGAACGATGTTCGAATCCTGACGATTCCCTGGGGCCGCAAAATCGGATTGATACCATGCAAGCCAACACCCGAATGGACCGCTTCCTGGCTGCAATGCAAGAGTCCTACCGCATGGTCCAGTTGCATGGGACGCGCTCCAACCAGAAAACCAGAGTGCTGCATGGCTGGGTTCAAAATGAACTTGGCCGCGAACTGGGTGTTGACTACACGTTCACCGGTCAGTCTCCGGAAAGTACGCGCGAAGCGAACGTGGGCGGGATGTACTACGGCAAGGACGTTGATGTGCTCATAACCAGGGACGAGCAGGCACTCGGCGTCATCAGTATCAAGTTTGTTATCTCGAATTATTGGCAAAACTCCGTAAACTACTTCGAGCAGCAGATTGGCGAAACCGCAAACCTCCGACGGAGGAACATTGTGTACGGCAACCTGTTCTGCGTTACCAATCCGATACCGTACAAAAACCGAGCTGGCGAGATTACCCGAAGGGAGACTATTCGAGACCACGACATTCAGCGATATTCGCGGCTCCGGGCTGACCATGAGCATATCCATGCCCCCGATGAAATGGCTATCGGGATTGTCAGCCTGGACACAGACCAGGACGCGATTACCGACATTACAGACCCTGCGGCCTTGGACATAAGCGACGATAGCCGCAGGGCACTGGGAAACGTCCTCAATGTGGACCTCTTTTTCACCAGAATGGCGCGACGCGTTGAGCTAAGGCACCTGTCGCCATGATCGCATCGAAACGCAAACGGCATGGCGTTGTCTATACACCGACGTCCGTGGTCGAGTTGATTCTGGACAACGTGCTTCCGGCAGATACAGGCAAACTGGCTGCCGCCAGCGTCTGCGACCCCGCTTGCGGTGACGGAGCGTTTCTAACCGCTGCCGCCAGCCGTATCCTGTCGCGACTGCCTGAAATCGACGCTCTTACCGTCCTCCGGCGGTTGACCGGGTACGACATTGACAGGGCGGCACTGACGCAATGTCGCGCTCAATTGGACGCCATCTTGTCCGAGTTCTATTCCAACGCCACCGTCGACTGGAACCTCTCCGAACGCAATGCCTTTGATCGTGCAGCATTTCGACGAGACATTGGCCGGTTTACCCACGTCGTAGGCAACCCGCCCTACGTCCGAGTGCAGCATCTAGAGCAAGCCGGACGTGCGCGCATCGCCGGGCAGTGGAACGTGATGCGCGGGGCGACGGATTTGTACCTGATGTTTTACGAGTTGGGTATCGATCTGCTGTGCAGCGGTGGTAGTCTGGGTTACATCACACCCTCCAGCTGGCTGCGCTCCGATTCCGGGGCGGCGTTGCGCCAACTACTGGCGGAGTCTCATCGCGTCAACCTGATTGTTGACTTTGGACAGCATCAGGTTTTTGATGACGTAACCACTT
>JAJEIA010000128.1 GCA_022823505.1 Dehalococcoidia bacterium | reverse complement strand
GTCGGCGTCATCTACAAGGACGAGAACCGAGCCTCGCTGGAAGGCAACATGGACTCAATCCGGGCCAGGGCCCGCGAGCGGTCCATCGATCAGTTGATGGACGCCTACGCCTTCTAGACTGACCGGGGGACAGATGACTGGACGGAGCCCGCGTCTTTCGACGCGGGCTCCTTGGATTCTGACCGCAGGGTGCCCGGCAGGTGTCGGGCGACTACGACAGCCGGTCAAGGCTCGCGTTCAGTACGACTGCGGGGGAGCAGCAGCCCCGGGGACGAGGTCGGGGTTCTCCGCCTGCATCGACTGGTATTTGGAAGGACACTTGACCAGGATGTTGTCGGTCGCGAAAACTCCTTCCTGGCCGTCGTAATGGCCTTCCAGGATGATTTCCGAGTGTGGGTTGAAAAAGAGGTCCGGCAGGACACCAACGTAGGTGGCTTCAACCTGCGGGCTGCCGGGCGCGATCCCCGGAACATCCGGCTGCTTGTCACCCAAACTGAAACGCGAAATGGTGGACCCGTCCTCGCGGCGGAAGGTATCGGGAGCCAGCGCGCCGGCCACCCGCAACGTCTGCCCGTCGCGCAGCTGTGGATCCTCCGTGAACTCGCTCACGGTGACAAAATACAGGGTGTTTCCCGGGAATGCGGCGTACACCATGTATGCCACCGCCAAAGCGATCACCCCGCCCAGGATCAGGAGACGTGTGCGATGGTTGCGCCAGGCGGAACGCTCTTCGTCCACCTCCATGATGGGCTCAACAGCGGGTGCGGGTCCAGTGTATGGGTCAGTTTGCATGGAAATTCATCCGGCGACGATTGGTTGCACAGTTACCATTATACCGACCCCATGCGGTCCGCCTCGTCGGCGTCCGGTCCCCCGCGGGACTCGGCAGTCGACTGGAGTTCGCGCAGGCCCCGCTGCACCGACTGGCGGCGCCAGGACATGTAGGCGGCGTAGATGAAGAACACCGCCCACACAACGGCGAAAGCGGCGAACAGGAAAGGAATATTGTCGGGAGGCACAATCATCCTAGTCGTAGGTTCGTTGGCGTCGGATGGCGGAAAGGGCATCCTCCGTGCCGCGCAGCGCAACCCGTTCCAGCAACAGGTAGGTGAACAGGGCCAGCACTGCGATCAATGAAAACACTAGGATGCGGGCCATGATCGGCTCGAGGGCGTCATCGGCAGCCTCGGGGCCGATCACCTGCACGGGGTGGATCGAACGCCACCACTGGACGGAATAGTACACAATGGGCACGTCGACGAACCCAATGATGCCGACGACGGCAGACCAGGCCCTGCCTTGTTGCGGGGTTGGCGCGTAGTGGCGGATCATCAGGTAGGCCACGTATATCAGCCAGAGGATGAGGGTTGTGGTCAGCCTTGGCTCCCAGGTCCACCAGACTCCCCACACCGGACGGGCCCAGATAACCCCGGTGACCAGCGCGAGGGTGACAAACACGACCCCGACCTCGGCTGCCGCATGGGCCACGCGGTCCCACATCTCGCCCCGTCGAATCAAATACCCGACGCCGGCGACGGCGCAGACCAGGAATCCCAGGAAGGACAGGATTGAGATCGGAACGTGGATGTAGAAGATTCGCTGGATGTGGCCCAACACCTGGTCGGTAGGCGCCACGACGAAGATGAGATACCCGTCGACGATGGTCAACGCCGCCGTCAACGCCAGCAACCATGAACGGGGATCGCGGAGGGCAGTTCGAATCGGGTTGTCGGTTGGGCCACGGCCCGCTATCGCCGCCAAATTAAGTTATCCCTCGAACACGTACCCGAATATCCACGGGCATATTACCAAAAACAGCGCGTCGAAGACCACCAGGAGCGGCAGCCACCGCGTCCAGACCGGTTGCATGGGCCCACCCTGCAGCACCAGGGCGGTGGCTTCCACGGCGGCGATGATGACCGGGACGATCACGGGGAAGAAGAGCACCGGCAACAGGATCTCCCGCGAGCGAGTTTGAGCCGCGATGGCCGCAAAAAACGTCCCCACCGTGGCAAACCCGATGGTCGCCAGCAGGATGATCAGTCCCAGGGTCGGTGACAATGTCGGCAGGTCCAGCATGACTGCAAATACCGGCAGCAACACTACCTCGATGACCAGCATGAACGCCAGCGTACCGAGCATTTTGCCCAGGAAAACGGCGTCTCGGCTGACCGGGGCCGCCAGCAGCCCGTCCAGAGCACCCTGCTCCTGCTCCCGCGCGAACGCTCGGTTCATGGCCAGCACCCCGACGAAGCCGTAGGCCACCCAGAGCAGGCCCGGAGCCGCCGGGGCGAGGCTCCCCGGCGTGCGATTGAGGCCGAAATTGAACACGACAACCACGATGAGCCCGAAGATCAGCGCAGAGACCACGGTGTCACGGGAGCGCAACTCGAGACGGACGTCTTTCCACGCTATGGCCAGGGTCGCGCTGAGCAGCCGCATGGGCAACCGTCCAACCGGGACGTTTCGCCTTTACACCGACCCGCGATCCGAGGCCATGATCGTGGCGACAGCATCGCGCTCGGAAGGGACCTGCTCAGTCAATCGCCCACGGTCCAGAGTAAGAGTGCGGTCAGCCCAGGCTTGGCCTATTTCATGGCTATGCGTTGTCAGCAACGCAGTCCGGCCCGACGACCGCCAATCGTTCAACAACTCGCCGAGGGACGCAACTGATTCAGCATCGAGCCCTGATTCGGGTTCGTCCAACAACAGAACGTCCGGTTCGTGCAGGATAGCGCGGGCCACCGAAAGGCGCTTCTGCATCCCGTGTGACAGGGTACGGACGCGACGGTCCGCCCGGTCGTCGAGGTTCAATCGCGCGAGGACAGTTTCGATGCGGGCATCGGCATGGCGAACGCCGTAGAGTTTGGCGTAGAAGACCAGGTTTTCGCGGCAGGTGAGGTCGCTGTACAGGAGAGTCTGGTGACCGACGAAACCGACCAGGGTACGGGCTCTGCCGCCGGAACGCCGCATCCGAAGGCCGGCGATATGCATGTCGCCTGCGTCGGCCCTGGCGAGGCCGGCGAGGATGCGGAGCAGCGTGGTCTTGCCCGCTCCATTGGTTCCGAACAGCACGGCGTTCTGGCCCCACGGCACGGAGACGTCCACACCGCGCAGGACGCTGCGGTCACCGTAGTCCTTGCGCAGCCCGACCGCCGAGATGGCCGGCGAACCGGACACCGGGAAATTCATCCGACGGGTTCAGCGGTGATGTTCAAAGCGTTCCCGCAGGACCTTCTTGTCGAACTTGCCAACACTGGTTTTGGGTATCTCGTCGATGAACACCACGTCATCCGGCAGCCACCAACGGGCAAATCCGGGCCGGATGAAGTCCAGGATTGTGTCCTTGGTCAACGGGGCCGACGTATCCGCACGCGCCACAACGCACGCCAGCGGCCGCTCCTGCCATTGAGGATCCGGAATAGCGATGACTGCGGCTTCCAACACGTCCGGGTGGGCCATGATCGCTGATTCCAGGTCCACGGAGGATATCCACTCGCCGCCGCTTTTCACCATGTCCTTGACCCGATCCACGATCTGGATGTAACCGTTGGCGTCGATGGTGGCGATGTCACCGCTGTGGTACCACCCGTCGATGAAGGTCTCTTCGCTTCGCTCGTCGTCAACGTACTGGTCGGCCACCCACGGCCCACGGAACCAGAGTTCCCCGCGCTGTTCGCCGTCCCAGGCCAAGTCGTCGCCGTTCTCGTCGGCGAGCTTCATGTCTATGCCCGGGGCAACCACGCCCTGGCTGGCATTCAACTCCAGGCGCTGCTCATCGGGAAGGTCATCCAGCCAACTGCGGCGCCGGTTGACCGAGATCAGCGGAGCGGCTTCCGTCATGCCGTAGGCGTGGACGATTTCAACGCCCAAGCGGTCGCGGTACGCCTGCAAAACTGCCAGGGGAACCGCTGAGCCTCCGCTGACCACCTGCCGCAGCGAGGACAGATCGTACTCCACCCCCGACCGCTGGAGATAGTCAAGAACGCCGATCCATATGGTCGGCACACCGGCGCTGATGGTCACCCGCTCCCGCTCGATCATTTCGCAGATCACGCGGGGGTCCGGGCGCACACCGGGGAAGACCTGCGACGCCCCGAACATGGTGGACGCGTAGGGGAACCCCCAGCAATTGGCGTGAAACATGGGCACAATGGCCATGATGCGGTCGCGCTCGGATACGGCCAGCATGTCGGCGGTGGCCGCCGTCATGGAGTGCAGATAAACGGCTCGGTGGGAGTAGGCTACGCCCTTGGGCAGCCCGGTGGTGGCGGACGTATAGCACAAACCCATGGTCGAGTACTCGTCGACGTCGGCCGGACGATACTCCGGGGAGGCCGCGGCCAACAGGGTTTCGTAGCACTCCGCCCCGGGTAGCGTCGTGGTCAGCTCGTCCGGTTCGCACAGGACGACGAAGTGCTGAACCGAAGTCAGGCGGTCGGCGATTGCTTCAATTACGGGGGCAAGGTCGGGATCAATCAGCAACACCTTATCGCCGGCGTGGTTGATGATGTAGACCATGTCGTCGGGAGCCAGGCGGATGTTGATCGTATGAGTGACGGCACCGATGGTGGCTGGCGCAAAATAGGCCTCCAGGTGGCGATAGGTGTTCCACGCAAAAGTGCCGACGCGGTCCCCGGGGCCGATACCCAGTTCTCGCAGGGCGTTGCCCAGGCGCGCGGTGCGCGTGAACATTTCCGCGTAGGTATAGCGATGGGTTCCCTCACCCACTCGCGTTACGATTTCCTTGTTGGGAAAGTGCGTTGCAGCGCGTTCCAGGATGCGATTGGCGAGCAATTCATACTGCATCGTCATGGCGAATCTCCTGTGACGGGTCTTGCTCCCTGCATGTCATCAACGGTGGAATGCGTGGAATTCAGTGATGAGCCCAGCGGGCTTTACCGCATCGGAAGGCACGACCTGGGTGTCGCTCGACCAGCGTACTACGGATGCTTGATGCTCACGCCGCCGTCGATGGCCCAGGTTTGCCCGGTCACGTAGGATGCGGCCGGCGAGGCAAGATACACGGCGAGATAGCCCACTTCGATCAGGCGGCCCACCCGCGCCAGTGGAATGGTGTCCCCTGCGGACGCATCCCGCGCCGCAAACGCTTCATCCGACATTTGCTCGGGGTCGGGAAACGTTCCCGGGGCGATGGCGTTGCAACGGATGCCGAAAGGCGCCCACTCCTGGGCCACGCACTCGGTGAACCGCATCAAGCCGGCCTTTGCGGCGTCGTACGCGGCAGACATCGGGCGTCCCCGGAAGGATGCCCAGCCGCTGATGTTGATCACGTTGCCCTGCCCTCGCTCCAGCATGTGGGGTCCCACGGCGCGACAACCCTGAAAGGCTTCGGTGAGGTTGATGTCGACAATGCTGTGCCACTCCGTTTCGGTCATGCCGGGGATGTCGCTGCCCGGGAGCTGCGCCACCGGTTTGCGGATAGCATCGCCCACACAGTTAACCAGGGTATCGATATGGCCGAACTCAGAGATGGTCCGGTCGACGATGGCGTCGGTGTCGGCGGCGGCGGTCGCGTCGCCGGTGAGCGGGAGACAGGTGCGTCCCATGGCTCGCACCTCCTCGGCAACTTTGTTGACTCCGGTGGGGGTCAGCCCGGTCACGGCCACGTCGGCGCCACCCTGGGCGAACGCCAAGGCAATCCCCTTTCCAATGCCCCGGCCGGCGCCGACCAGCAGGACTTTCTGGCCACTAACATCGAAGATATCCAAACTCATCCGTTCACTCCTGGTGGTGTTGACCGTATCTTGCCAGTCGTCCTGATGACGAGGGCGTTTATCGTGCCACACCGGTAGTCGCACGGCAACATTCGCCCGGCGGTCGTTTGCTCGGTTACCGGTACCGGTAGCCGCGACGCGAGCGTCCAGGGGAACGGTATTGGGCCGCTCGATGGCGACCACCAGGCGTCCTCGCCAACGCACCGGTGTTCTGCGCCGCGCACGGCGTAGTCCGAGCCCAGCAGCGTGGCGGATCGCAACGGCGATAGGGTAAAATCGTGCAACGCGTTTTCTACCTGGTTTTCGAGGTGCCAGACATGCCCAGGGACAGTAACCGGGTCGTGTACCCGCCGGAAGGGTGGACGAACTCGCTGACCGCGGAATTCATCGGTCCCGACCAATTCGGAAACGGCGAAGTGTATGACGCCCAACTTGACGGGGCTCCGCTGATACGGCTGATCTACGACCACCGAGACGAGGAAATCACGGTCAGGTGCCTGCGTTGCGAACAACAGGCCCAGGCGGCCGGCCGGTTCACGGCCCACCCCATGATCGGTATCGTCAGCATCAACGCGACCGCCCTGCTGGTTCCCATGAACACGCCACGCATCATGAAGCACCTGGCGGATCGACACGACGAAACGCTGGACGGCATGGACGAT
>JAJEIA010000097.1 GCA_022823505.1 Dehalococcoidia bacterium | reverse complement strand
GGGGATAGGGGATGCGCATGGTGACGAACTCACCGTCCACGAGGGCATGCACGCCGTCGTACAGGTTGGCCGTGGCGATGGGGGTGTTCTCTCCCAGGCCCGACGAATTGTGCTGGTCGACCCAGGTGTAATAGCTGGACTCGATGCTGTACTCCGGCAACTCGGGAAAGCCCGGGCCGGGGAAGCGGTGGAAGGTCCAGCCTTCGGGGCAGTGGTTGCCCGTGGCCGTGGGGCCGTTCAGCGGCCCTTCGCACTGGTCGCGGTTGAACTCGCCCAGATGGCCGCTCCCAAGCGAAACCCAGATGGTGCCGCTTCGGTCGATGTCCGCGCCGCGGGAGGAGAAGCCCGGCAGCGGGATGTTGTAACGCTCCGCCAGAGCCGTGAAGGGAGGATTGTCGCCCGGGTCGAGCCGGACGATGGCGCCCGGGAAGGTGAAGCTCCAGGATCCCCACACAGTGCGGCCGTCCGCCGGGTTGGGCATGACCGCGTAAAAGCGTGCCGGTATGCGGGTATCCAGTTCAGGATCCATGGGTTCGCCGGGTTCGACCCACTCGTCCTGACGGCCGTTGCCGTTGGTATCGAGGATCGCCGGCGCCCACCCCTGGGAGACCACGTAGTCGCCCGTCTCGTCGAACATGTTGGTGTCCAACCAGCCCACCACGTCGCCGCCGCCGCTGGTCCACAGCGTGTTGTCCTCGTCATAGGCGAACTGCAGGTGATGGGTTCCGAAGCAGGTTTCGATGGGTGTGTATTCTCCGGTCTCCTGGTCGTACACCGCCAGGTGGCGGTTGACTCGCGCGGTGGGAAAGTGCCGTGCCGACGGATGGTCGGAGCCTTCGCGGCAGAAATCCGCCGTTTGCGGCCTGCGCACCCGCGCCGTGTACCAGACGCGCCCGTACTCATCCAGCATGGGATTGTGGGCATTGGCCTGGCTGTCCCAGATCCGTTCCTCGCCCCAGTAGGCCGAGGGCATGCCGATGGGATCGCTGTTGGTGGTGGGCGTTTCCGGGTCCAGCACCGTTGCGCGGAAGGTGGTGTCGGTATTGTTTATCGGGTCGAGGATCGGGAAATTGTCGGTGCTCAGCTCGGGGGCTCCAAAAATCTTTCCATAGCCATTGACCGTCGGATCCCGCCGATCGGTGGTCGAGAGGTCGTGCAGGTAGGATTTCGGATCGGCCCAGTCCCGCACGGTCGCGACCACGTTGCGTTCCACACCCTGAGGCCGTTCGGGTATCCAGGAGGGCGTTTCGCCGGCGGCAACGCGGTCGGTCCACTCGGCCAGGTACTTGAACGGCACGCCGGCGAGACGGGATGCCAGCGGTTCGATCATCTGCCTGGCGGCTTGTCCGGACTGGACGCGGCGGATCCAGCGTTCCTCGGAGGACTCAATGTGCATGAACTCTTCCGGGAATGTCCGCGTCGACAACTGGCCCATTTGGTGGCAACCCACGCAGGATTGGTTCTTCATGGTGCCGAGGTATTCGTTCAGCCCGCCGGGCAGGTGCGCCACCTCGCTTTCGTCGGGTAGGTGCATCATGGAATACCAGGCGATGGCGGGGTACACCTTGGCGGCTTCGGCTGCATCGGCCGGCAGCCTGACGCTAAGGTCCACTGCGTCCCCGGGCCGAGCGTCGACCTTATCGGAATCCGCCAGCCCGTACCCGCGTACCCAGACCTGGTAGCCCGCATCTGGAAGGTCGGGCACCACGTAACGTCCGTCATCGTCGGTGACTACGATCCGCGCGAATCGCGTCTGAAAGTCATCCGTCTCAGCGATGACCCAGACGCCGGCCTCGGGGCCGTTCTCGCTGGTGACGGTTCCGCCGATATCGTCGGCATCTATGGCCACCTCCTGCCCTTGACCGTTGGCGCTCCAGAATGCCGTGGCTGACATGGCGGCGACCCAAAGTCGCCAGGATGTGCTCATCGTCCCCATACCTTTCTCCTTGCGCTCCCCCCAATATTCGGTTGGATGATCGAGAATTGCGGTTCGTTTATTTGCCGATCCGAATCGTCAGGTCCGTATTCTTCACGCCTCGATACGCAGCAGCTCCATCAGGTTGCCCCCTACGATGGCGGTCTTCTCTTCGTCGCTCAGGTAGTCCGCCTCCAGGATCAGGTCCAGCGTATCCGGCCAGTTGAACGGCACGTCGGTACCGTAGACGATCTGGCCGGCGCCCATCTCCGCCACCAGGTGCCGCAGGCCCTCGTGCGAGAACACCATGCTGTCCGCGAGTATCTGATCCCTGAGGTACTCGCTGGGCAGCCTCGTGCTCGCGCAGTCCGCGTTGCCGCGGACCTCGCACGCCACTTCGAACCGCATCAGGTAGGACGGCAGGTAACCGCCGCCGTGCGCTCCAACCACCTTGAGCCCCGGGAACTTGTCCAGCGTGCCGTCGAACATCAACCGCGCCAGGAAATGGGCGGTCTCCAGCGGGTTGCCGATGATGTTTCCGAGATCGCCGCGGCCGTCGAAAGCGCCTTCGCGAATCAGGTTGGCGGCGTTGCCGGGATGCATGAACACCGGTGCGCCGAGTTCTTCCGCCTTGGCCCAGAACGGGTCGAACCTGGGATCGGAGAGGTTTTCGCCGTTGCACGATCCGCCGACGGAGGCGCCCCTGTGGCCGAGTTCGTTCACGGCGTACTCCAATTGCTCCGCGGCCAGGTCCGGGAACTGCAGGGAGGGCGAAGTCAGGGCGACGAACCGGTCGGGATGTTCACTCACCCACGCCGCCAGTCCTTCGTCGTGGACCCTGACGATTTCCGCTGCCAGATCCCGGTCGGCTCCATACCACCAATACCGGTTGATGCTCAGAGCCTGGTAGTCGATGCCGCGTTCATTCATGACCTCCAGGCGATCGGGTCCGAGAGCCTGCCAGGCTGCGAAGCCCACGTCCGCAAAATCGGTCTCCTGCAGTATGTCCGCGACCTCGGGAAAGACACAGTGCGCGTGAATGTCCACTGTGGTGGCCCGCCGGGAGCCGATGTGGACCTCGCGTCGCGCGGTCTGAGCGAGTGATCTTGCAATGGGCGAGAGGAAAATGGCGCCGGCCGTTCCGCTTGCTGCCTTCAGGAACGCTCTGCGATCTGTCATGGTGAACTCCTTTTCGGGTTTCTTTGCGGCCAACGGTT
>JAJEIA010000090.1 GCA_022823505.1 Dehalococcoidia bacterium | reverse complement strand
CTGGTAGATCGCCCGATACACCGCCTGTCGCTCCGCCTCCGGAAACGCGAGCGATGACCCGTTCACCGGCGCCCCGTCCACGGGTGCCCCGTTCACGGAAATGTGGTCTGGTTGCTTACTTTGTTGTTCCATCCGCCCCCGCCAAAGCCGATTGCTACGCTACCGGACGCTGCCGATCCTGCGTGCCGCTATCATACCCACGCAAACGGGGTTGTGCCAGAATGCCGCCGCTTACGGCAACCCAGTTCGTCACCGCCGGAAGCGAAGCGGCGCAGTGATAAACTGGAACCATCGCGACCAGAACCATCCCACGCCCGCCGCCATTTCGCCACAACGGGAGGTGCGCCATGCCGCCGGAAATTCGCGCCGTAGGAATTGAGGGTCTGCCCGAGGTCCAGGCCGGTGACGACCTGGCCGCCCAGATCATGGACGCCGCCGCCGCCCAGGGCACGCCAATCGAGCAGGGCGACGTGGTGGTGGTCACCCAGAAGATCGTCAGCAAGGCCGAGGGCCGCGTCATGACCATCGACGAGGTCGAGGCCTCTCCCCTGGCCGTCGCCATCACCGAGGGCCACCGCCGCGACCCGCGTCACACCGAGATGATCCTCCGCGAGAGCCGCCGCGTCGTCCGCATGGACCGGGGCGTCATCATCAGCGAGACCTACCACGGCTACATCTGCGCCAACGCCGGCATCGACGCCTCCAACATCCCGGGCTCCAATTCCATCTGCCTGCTGCCCGTGGACCCCGACGCCTCGGCGCGCCGCATCCGCGACAGCATCCGCCAGCGTCTGGGCGTGGACGTGGCCGTGCTCGTGTCCGACACCTTCGGCCGTCCCTGGCGCAACGGGGCCATCAACGTATCCATCGGAGTGGCCGGCTTCAACCCCGTGATCAGCTACGTCGGCGAGTTCGACCCCCACGGCAACGAGCTGCACACCACCACCATCGCCGTCGCCGACGAGCTGGCCGCCACCGCCGAGCTGGTCACCGGCAAGCTCCTGGGCGTCCCCGTAGCCCTCGTCAAGGGCTACCCCTACGAACCCCTCGAAGATGCCGACAGCCGCGCCATAGTGCGGGAGCCGGACAAGGATTTGTTCCGCTGACCTTCATTCTACCCACAGCGGCCCGATGGCTGACATCACGCTGGTTGGGCTCCGCCAATGACTACGCAGCCCGAAACTCTCAAACTCCGGCCTGACGTATTGCGTTGGGCGCGTGAGCGGGCCAATCTTACCGAGGAGGATTTGGCCCGCAAGGTCAGGCTGAAAGCCGAGCGTGTACAGCAGTGGGAGCAGTCCGGCGAAATCAGCATGACGTGGGCCGAGCGGCTGGCCGACGCGACCCATAGCCCGTTGGGTTTCCTGTTCCTGTCGTTTCCTCCACACGAGACGCTGCCGATAAACGACTTCCGTACACGAGCCGGAAAGACGCCGCCAAAAGTCAGCATCGACCTGCTGGAAACCGTGCACGCCATGCAGCGGCGCAGCGCGTGGCTGCGCGACGAACTGATCGATACCGGCGCAGAGCCGGTGCGATTGGTCGGCGCCTACCATGACGGCGCAAGCGTTGCCGACTCCGCGGCCGCTATGCGTTCTACGTTGGCGCTGGCCAGCGATTGGGCGTCCGACTCCCAGTCATGGTCCGACGCCCTGGGTCTTCTTCGTGACCACATTGAAGCCGCGGGCGTGGCAATCGTTGTCAACGGGGTAGTGGGCAACGATACCAGCCGAAAGCTCAACCCCGACGAGTTCCAGGGGTTCGCCCTCGTCGACGACTACGCCCCGCTGATTTTCGTGAACAATGCCGACTACAAGGCGGCCCAAATGTTCACCGTCGCCCACGAACTTGCCCATGTTTTCGTGGGTGAAGAAGGGGTATCCGCTTCGGAGGCCTTGCTGCCAACCGATCATGAGGTTGAAACCCTTTGCGACCGGATAGCCGCTGAGTTCCTGGTGCCGGAAGCAGAAATGCGGGAGTTTTGGCCGCGCATTTCGAGCCGCAACGACCGTTTCCAGCAGACGGCCACACACTTCAAAGTCAGCAGGGTCGTGGCTGCCCGCCGAGCTTTGGATCTGGAGATGATCGACCGGGACACATTCTTCGAGTTTTACGCGCAAAACAAAGCTCAGGGCAGCCCCAACCGGGCAAACTCCGAGGGAGGGAACTTCTGGAATACGCAGCGTTGGCGCATCGGCATTCCTTTCGCCTCTGCCGTGCTTCGCGCCCTCGCGGCGGGCCGGCTGTCCCACCGTGAAGCGTACGCCCTAACCGGGTTGAAGGGAGACACTTTTGATGCCATGCCCACCAAACTGGGTATTGACCTATGACGTTCCCCGTTGAACGCATATGTGTGCCCGATACGAATGTTTTGGTGGCGGCTTATCATCACTACTATGCGCCTGATATATGCCCCGGCTTCTGGGACTCCTTGCTCCATCACATGGTCTCCGGAAGACTCTTGATCATCGACCGCGTTTTCGAGGAGATCATCTCGCCAACGGCGCTTGTTGAATGGACCGAACGCGCAACCGGTCACTCGTACGCGACCACGAGTACTCAGCCCGTCGTTGACGCGTATCGTCAACTGATCGATTGGGTTCAGGACAATCCCCAGTTCACCCCTGGTGCGCGCGCCCATTTTGCTCGCGTCGCCGACGGATGGCTGGCCGCCTACGCCATGGCCACCGGGACGGTCGTTGTCACCAACGAGGTTTCAGCTCCCCAGTCCCAAAGCAGTGTGAAGCTCCCCGACCTTTGCCGCCAGTTCGGTGTTCCTTGCGTCAACACGTTCGAAATGCTTCGAGAACTCGGCACCCGGTTTGAATGGCAACAGACTGGGTAGGGTTGTCCCTGAACCCGTCACTCCGTGGTTACGTTAATTCACGCGGCCACGTCCTCAAGAACGGAGCCGCGACTAAATCCCGGACTACCCGGCGCTCCTACACCACCCCCGCCAGCTCCCGCTCGCCCTCGGCCTCCGCACCGGACGCCACCCGCAGCGTCAGCCTGTCCTTCGCCTCGTTCACGTCGGCGATGACGTGGTCGTGCTCGTTGAACTCGCCGGAGAGGACGCCCTGGGCCAGCCGGTTTTCCAGGTGGCGCTGGATGGCGCGGCGCAGGGGACGCGCCCCGTAGGTCACGTTGAACCCCTCGTTCACCAGCCAGTCGCAGCCGGCCTCGGTCAGCTCGCAGGTGATGTCCCGCTCCGCCAGCCGCTTCTGCACCTCGCCCACCATCAGCCCGACGATCTCGCCGATCTGCGTCCGGCTCAGCGGGTGGAACACGATGGTCTCGTCGATGCGGTTCAGCAGCTCCGGACGGAACGCCCGCTGCAATGCCTCGTGGACCGACCGGGACAGCTCCGGCGTCACCCTGCCGGCACCCAACTCGCGGTCGGCGGTGGGGCCAAGCCCGAAGGGACGGTGGGACAGGTCCCCGGTGCCCAGGTTACTGGTCATGATGATCACCGTGTTGCGGAAGTCCACCGTGCGACCCTGACCGTCGGTGAGCCGTCCGTCCTCCAGGATCTGGAGCAGCAGGTTGAACACGTCCGGATGCGCCTTTTCGATCTCGTCGAACAGGATCACCCGGTGGGGCCGCCGCCGCACCGCCTCGGTCAGCTGGCCGGCGTCGTCGTACCCCACGTAGCCGGGAGGCGCGCCGATCAGCCGCGACACCGTGTGCCGCTCGCCGTACTCGGACATGTCCAGACGGACCATGCTGTCCTCGTCGTTGAACAGGAACTCGGCCAGCGCCCGGCTCAGCTCGGTCTTGCCCACGCCCGTGGGACCCAGGAAGATGAAGCTGCCGAAGGGGCGTTTGGGGTCGTTGAGTCCCGACCGCGCCCGGCGGATGGTGTCCGCCACCGCGCCGATGGCCTCGTCCTGCCCGATCACCCGCCGGTGCAGGTGCTCCTCCATGTGCAGCAGGCGCTCCGCCTCGCCCTCCATGAGCTGGCCCACTGGGATGCCCGTCCAGTTGGACACCAGCTCAGCGATATCCTTCTCGTTGACTACCAGGTCGGGCCCGGTGGTGTGCTCGATGGCCTCGTGCTCGGCGCTCAGTTCCTCCTCGAGGCGCAGCCGCTCCGTCCGGTGCTGGGCCGCGCGTTCGTAGTCGGACATCTGGTTGGCCCGCTCCTCCAGGTCGGTCAGCTCCCGCCGCCGGTTCTCCATTTCCTGCAGCTTGGGCGGCAGCATCCCGGCATCGATGCGCACCTTGCTGCCCGCCTCGTCGATGAAGTCGATGGCCTTGTCCGGCAGTTTGCGGTCGGTGATGTACCGGTCGCTGAGGCGCACCGCCGCCTGGATGGCCCCGTCGGTGAGCGTCACCTTGTGGTGGGCCTCGTAGCGGGGCTTCAGCGCCATGAGGATGTCCAGCGCCTGCTCCGGCGTCGGCTCCTCCACGTACACCGGCTGGAACCGCCGCGCCAGCGCCGGGTCCCGCTCGATGTGCTTGCGGTACTCGTCCAGCGTGGTCGAGCCGATGGCCTGCAGCTTGCCGCGGGCCAGGGCCGGCTTGAGCATGTTGCTGGCGTCCAGGCTACCCTCGCCGGCCCCCGCGCCCACCAGCGTGTGCATCTCGTCCAGGAAGATGATCACCTCGCCGTTGGACGACGTCACCTCGTCGATGACCGACTTCAACCGTTCCTCGAACTCGCCGCGGAACTTCGCCCCGGCCACCAGCCGGCCCATGTCCAGCGCCATCACCCGCTTGTTGTGCAGCGAGTCGGGCACGTCGTCGCAGATAATCTTGCTGGCCAGTCCCTCGGCGATGGCCGTCTTGCCCACGCCGGCCTCGCCGATCAGCACCGGGTTGTTCTTGGTACGCCGGGTCAGCGTCTGCATGACCTGGCGGATTTCCTGCTCACGGCCGACCACCGGGTCCAGCTTGCCGATGCGCGCCAGCTCCGTGAGGTCGACGCTGTACTTCTCCAGGGAGCGGTACCGCTGCTCGGCGTTCTGGTCGTCCACCCGGTGCGAGCCGCGCAGCTTCTGCATCGCCTGGTACATCATCTCCTGGTTGACGCCCAGGTCCCGGAACAGCCGCGCCGAGTCGCCGGCCTCCTCCCGGGCCGCCGTCACCAGCAGGTGCTCCACGCTGATGAACTGGTCCTTCAGCCGCTGCGCTTCCTCGTCCGCCACCTGCAGCATCCGCTGCAGACGGGGCGTGATGAAGATCTGCTGGGTGCCCGACACCACCTTGGGCGCGGAGTCCAGCGTCTGGTGCAGCCGGCTCTTCACCGCCTCGGGGTCAACGCCCAGCTCCCGGAAGATGCGCTCCGGCAGCCCGTCCTCCAGCGCCACCAGGGCGAGCAGCACGTGCTCCACGTCCCACTGGCTGTGCTGGTAGTTGCGCACCAGCTCCTGGGAGCGTTGCAGCGCCTCCTGGGCCTGTCTCGTGAATTTGTCCGCGGTCATCACCATATCGGTTACCTCCTGGTTGAGTTATTCCTGCGGGTTGAAGTATTGCGGGGACTGTCGCCGCCAGACGCATTGCGTGCGGCGCGCAGTCGTTCCACCTCGTTGGTCAGCGCTTCCACCTGGTTTTGTAGATCAATTATCTGCTCCGTCAGCCTCAACGCCACCTCGGCGCCGGCCAGGTTTACACCCATTTCGTCGACAAAGGTCTTGATACGGCGCAGCCGCTCCACGTCGGCCATGGAGTACAGCCGCTGCCGTCCACCGGAGCGGGAGGGCATCACCAGCCCAACGCGCTCGTAGTAGCGCAGGGTCTGCGCGTGCAGCCCCACCATGCGGGCGGCCACGCTGATGACGAAGCAGGGCTCGGTGGGGAAGTTGTTGTCCGTCGTCATCTCGCTTCCTCCCTCGTTATTCCGCGTCGCGCAACTGCTCGAAGAGTTGGCGCTGCTCGTCGGTCAGGTTGGTGGGCAGGGTCACATTGACCGCCGCGTACAGGTTGCCCCGCTGCTCAGGATCGCTCAGCCGGGCCATACCCTGGCCGGCCAGCCGGAACCGACGGCCGTTCTGCGTCTCCGGCGGCAGCGTCAGCTCGATCTGCCCCCGCAGCGTCTGCACCGTCGCCGACCCGCCCAGCACCGCATCCACCAGCGGCACGTCCACCGTGGTGTGCAGGTCGTCGCCCTTCCGCTCGAACCGGGCGTGGGGTAGCACCGTGACCAGCAGGTTGAACTCGCCGCCGGCGCTGTTGCCCGCCGCGATGTGCACCCGTCCACCGTCGGCGATGCCGGCCGGGATCTTGACCTCCAGCCGCCGCCCGTCGGGCAGGTTCACCAGCCGGGTTGTCCCGTGGTCGGCCTCCTCCAGCGTGATCTCCACCGGCACGTCGGCCGGCCGCGGCCGGAACCGCTCGCTTCTGCCTCCCGGGTCCGAGCCGAAGCCGCCCAACCCGCCCAGCAGGTCCGCAAGCGTCGCCCCGCCGGTGGAAAAATTGAAGCCACCGGAGCCTCCGCCGAAGTTGCCGCCCCGGAAGAACCGGGAGAAGTCCGGGTTGCCCTGCTGACCGAACCTCTGCCGGTCAAAGTGCTCGGCCTGCTCCCAGCGGTCGCCGTAGCGGTCGTACTTTTCCCGCTTGTCAGCGTCCGACAGCACCTCGTAGGCGGCGTTGATGGTCTTGAACCGCTCGGCCGCTGCTTCGTCCCCGGGGTTCACGTCCGGATGGTGCTGCCGGGCCAGCCGGCGGTACGCCTGCCGGATCTCCTTTTCGTCGGCGCTGCGCGGTACGCCCAGTATGTCGTAATAGTCAGCCATTGCGGCGCCTGCCTGCATTAAAATGGTCGTACAGCCATCATATCAAAGGATGCGGTGATATTCAATAATCTGATGGTATATGATCCATATACTTGACATGATCCCATCAAGTTTGTATAGTGACATCACCGGCCAACACAGCGGCCAACGAAATCCCCGGCCAGCGTGCCGGTGCCTTTGGAGGATAGATTATGACGACCATGCAGCGATTTGACCCCTTCCGCGAGATGCGCCATTTCACCCGCCTGATGAACAGCCCCCTGTGGGCCGCCAACCGCTGGGGCGACCCCCTGGAGCAGGACGTGGAAAGCGCCAGCGAATCCTGGTCCATACCCATGGACGTGAGCCGCAACGAGCAGCAGCTCACCGTGAATGCCTCGCTCCCCGGTTTCGCCGCCGATGACGTGGACGTGTCCATCAGCCCGGACCGCGTGCTCTCCGTCAAGGCCTCGCGCAAGTCTGAGGTCACCCACGAGGGCGAGGAGTTCCTGATGCGCGAGCGTCGCATGGGCAGCTTCTCCCGCGCCATCAGGCTCCCCAGCGACCTCAACCTGGACGACGCCTCCGTCGCCCTGGAACACGGCGTGCTCACCGTCAAGGTGCCCGTCGCCGAGGCCGCCCAGACCCGGCGCCTGCAGATCTCCGGCGCTGCCGACGCGTAAAAGCCGGCGCAACGCCACGCGTCCTGGACCGGAGGCGGGATTCTTTCCCTGCCTCCGGTCTTTTTCCATCGGTCCATTGCACGGTCTCCGGCTGTCCCACGATGGCCGGGGTTCGTGCTGTTAGCCTACCGCGGTCTGTGACCCGCATGATTGCGTCTCCCGGCGCGTCCATGTTGCGCCGTCTCCCGCCCTGCGTCATAATTCGTCACACTTGTTGCGCATCGTATGCCGACAAGAATGGAGGGAATCTTATGCCGCAAGCCGGTATTCCGTCGGAGCAGGAAGTCCTCGGCTGGTTCGACAGCCTGTCCAACTGGGGCAGATGGGGCGATGACGACGAGCTGGGCACACCCAATCTGATAACGCCCGAGAAGACTCGACAGGCTCTGGCAACCGTTCAGGAGGGTCTCTGCGTCTCCCTGTCGCGGGACGTGACCTGGGACCCGGCACCGGACGTTCCGGCGCCGCCGGTGCACTACATGGTCGAAAGCGGCGAGGGCTGGGCCACCGGCGACAAGGTGTCCAACCGCGCGTCCGCCGTGGCCATGGACTACATCGGCATGATCTTCCACGGCGTGTCCGTCACCCACGTGGACAGCCTGGCCCACTTCTTCTGGAACGGCAAGACCTACAACGGGAAGCCGGCCCACATGGTGTCCACCAGCCTCGGCGCCACCGTGTGCTCCGTGGAGCAGGCCAGGAACGGCTTCATCACCCGCGGCGTGCTCGTGGACGTGCCTTTCGTCCGCGGCATCGACTGGGTGGAACGCGGCGAGGGCGTCATGCCGGACGACATCCTGGCCGCTGAGGAGCGCTGCGGCTTCCGCATCGAACCGGGCGACGTGCTGCTGGTGCGAACCGGTCAGCTGCGCCGCCGCATGGTCGAGGGCCCCGTGCCCCGCGAAGCCGGCTCCACCGCCTGCCAGGCGGCCTGTCTCCCCCTCTTCCGGGAACGGGACATCGCCGTCCTCGGCTCGGACACCGGCAACGACGTCAGCCCGCCCCAATATCCCGGCCAGCTCACCAATCCGGTGCACCAGGTGTCCATCTGCGCCATGGGCCTGTGGATCCTGGATAACGCCAATCTGGAGGAGGTCGCCGAGGCCTGCCGCGAACGCAACCGCTGGACCTTCATGGTCAGCATCAATCCGCTGCGACTCCAGAACACCACCGGCTCTCCCGTCAACCCGGTTGCGGTTTTCTAGCCGTCAACCGGCGCGGACAAGGCCGGTCGCCTGACCCGTTGATCAAACTTGCACCGGAAAGCCGCTTTTCATCTATCTCAATCCGGGACCCGTTGCAGCCTCCGGAAGCCTCGGCGGCGGATGGATTTGGGTCGCGGCACGAAAATGTTCCCCAAACGCCGGCCGGTTCCATTGACACTGGTGCGGCGTTAGGGTATTACTCAACACGGGCCCACGATAGGAGCCCAGCAAACATCGGAGGTTATCATCAATGACGACTCAGGTTCAGATCTACTGTGTCAAGTGCAAGTCGAAGACCGACTCGCGTGACGTTCAGGGCGTGACCATGAAGAACGGACGCCCCGCAACCCAGGCGATTTGCGTCGACTGCGGCACCAAGAAATTCAGGATAGGGGCCACCCCGTAGCCGCGACGGACGTTCGTTCGTTCAACGTCATTCGCATCCTCAGCATTGCTGAGGCCGAGGCCGTGCGACGATTGTTGAGCATATAACTTGGCAACCAGGAGGGCGCACGGTGCCGTGGGTACCCCCAAGAAAGGGCGCTTGCCGTTGGCGGGCGCCCTTCGCGTTTTTCGCCGTCCGGCGTCATCCCCTGCCGGAACCCGCTAACCACCTCACCAGCTTCCCGGTGATCCCCGTCGTCAGAGTATCGAGGTGCGCGTCCCACGCCACCTGCTGGTTCCCCGTCGCCAGGGAAGGATACGCCTGCATCGTCCGGGCGACGTCCCCCATCTTGAGGCCATGGTCGCCGGCCAACGTCCAGGCCTGCAGCGCCTCCGCCGCCCGTTGGCCGACGATCGTCGCGCCTATCGCTTCTCCGTTGCTCCGCTGCACCACCTTGATGAAACCCTCGGTGGCGTCCTCGGTCACCGCCCGGTCCACCTGCGCCATCGGCAGGATCGACACCCGCACCTTATCGCCAAACCGTCGCCGGGCCTGTTCTTCGGTGTAACCCGAGTGCGCCACCTCCGGGTCGGTGAACGTCGCCCACGGCGGATGCTGTGGCCGCGCCCGCGAGCGTCCGGGCAGCAACACGTTCCGCACCGCCATCGCCCCCTGGAAACCCGCGTAGTGGGTGAACTGGTAGCCGCCGGCGCAGTCGCCGGCCGCGTAGACATGCTTCACGCTGGTGCGCAGGTGGTCATCCACCGTGATCCCCTGTGGGCTGTGTTCGATCCCGGCCCGGTCCAGCCCCAGGCGGTCCACCTTGGCCCGACGCCCCACCGCGACCAGCACCGCATCGCCCTTGACCGACACCCCGCCGGCGCTGACCAGCACGCAGGGCCCGTGGCCGCTGCGCTCCACCGACTCCACCGGCGACGACAACCGCAGGTCGATCCCGTCTCGCCGCAGCACCTGTGCCACGGCCTGGCTCGCTTCCGGCTCATCGTTGGGCAGCAGCCGGTCCGCCGCTTCCACCAGCGTTACCCGTGATCCCAGGCGCTGGCACGCCTGCGCCAGTTCGCACCCGATGGGGCCGCCCCCGATGACAACCAGGCGTTCCGGCAGCGCTCCCAGATCCCAGAACGTCTCGTAGGTCAGGTGCGGCGTGTCTGCCAGCCCGGGTATCGGCGGCACGAACGGCCCGGCGCCGGTGCAGATGAGGATGTGCCGCGCGGATATTGTCCGGCCGCCGACTATCAGAGTGCGCGCGTCCTGGAACTCGGCGCGTCCTTCCAGAACCTCGATCCCTTCCGACCGCAGCGTCTCCGGGGATTCCTCGGCGAACACCGCCTTGATGGCTTGCTTCACGCGGCCAATCACGGCGCCGAAATCGACCTGCTGATCCCTGACGGTGATGCCGTACCGGTTTGCGTTCCGGACGGTGTGTGCCGCCTTCGCGGCGTGCAGCAACGCTTTGCTCGGGACACAACCCGTCCAGGTGCAGTCGCCGCCCACCCGGCTGGCCTCAATGAGCGCCACGCGCTTGCCCAGCCGTGCCGCGAACCGCGCCGCCGTCAGCCCGGCCGAACCGGCTCCGATCACGGCGATATCGAATTGGTCTGTCATGTCGACGCGAACCTCCGGGGACTACCTACTATACGTCCCCGGACGGCCGTCAGATCAGCGCGGCCCCTTGATCCGGTCCGGCGATGCGGTTCGTCGGGCAATGCGCGCCGCCTACCCGCCGGCGAGAGCCTCCGCGTCGTCAATGTATTGCGCCGTCTCG
Organism: Dehalococcoidia bacterium; assembly: GCA_022823505.1. Lineage (GTDB taxonomy): Bacteria > Chloroflexota > Dehalococcoidia > Lucifugimonadales > UBA3495 > Bin87. The sequence goes on along the minus strand of JAJEIA010000090.1, from coordinate 77,263 downwards.
CGTATGCGCCGCTCGGTTTCCTGGTTGCAGGCGCCGATGTAGAAGCACGATCCGTGCAGCTGGCTCAAGCGGCTGTAGTACCGGCCCTGCAGGGCCGTGGCCCGAGGTTCGGTACGGGCCAGAGCATCGAGGCCGTCGCTCGTAAGGCCGGTGGGGCCAGGCTCCTCGCCAATCCGGGCGAGCAGTAGGCCGTCGGTGGCACGCTTGGTCGCGCACCAGGCTTTCTCTGCGGCGTCTCTGATGTCACCCGCCTCGAAGCGCTCTACGGCCTGCGCCTGCATCTGCCGCGCATCATCGAATATCGCCCGCACTACGTCCTGGATCGATGTGGAAGCCATGAGTATCTCCCCGAAATATGCAGCCCCATTCTACCAGTCCAGGACTTTACCTCGGCCCCTTGATCTGGTCCGGCAGCCACAGGGCAAGGTCGGGAAAGGCGATGATCAACCCGATCACCACCGCCATGCAGGCCATGAAGGGCAGCACCCCGATGTACACGTCGTTGATGGTGCCCGTTTGAGCCACCCGGCCCGTGCCGTCCACCTCCTGTTGGGCCACGTCGTGGCGGGCCCCCTGCAGCACGTACAGGCTCAGCCCCTGCGGCGGGCTGATCTGCGCCGCCTCCAGCAGGATGATCATGATGATCCCGAACCACAGCAGGTCCACCTCGGCGGCCCGCAGCACCGGGGATATTATCGGCAGCGTGGTGAGCATCATGGAATACGCTTCCATGAACGTACCCAGCAGCAAGTAGAAGACAACCAGGAACAACACCAGCTGCACCGTGGTCAGGTTGAAGCTGGCCACCCACTCCGCCATGGTGATGGAGATGCGCAGGTACGCGAAGGCGAACTGCAGGGTGAACGCCGCCATCAGGATGAACAGGATCATCGCCGAGGAACGCGCCGCCGAGCCGCACGACTCCAGGGTCATCGTGCCCATGAACCGGCAGTAGTTGCGGAAACTCTGGCCGTCGAACCGATACTGCTCGCGCCAGCCCTCCAGCGTGCCCCGTACCTCGGGCGACAACCGCTCTGCGATGCCGCTTCCCAGCAGCATTCCCGCGATGTCCCCGGCGAACAGCCGGACGAAGTTGTAGATGATCGCCAGCGCCATGGCGCCCGCCACGCCGAACCCGGCCGCCTCGGAAGGGGTCGCCCACCCGAAGTATATGCTGCCCAGCACGATGAAGATCAGCGCCATCACCGGCACCATCAGCACCGTGAACAGCAGCCGCTCCGTCCAGCCTTCCCACGTCCAGAACCGTCCCTGCTGTTGGCGGGGCGCGATGGCCGGCCAGATCACCGACGCCAGGCCGATCATCAGCATGAACACCAGCGCCAGCAGGATCCCGGGAATGAAACCGGCCAGGAACAACCGCCCGATGGACTCGCCCACCGTGAGCCCGTAAAGCACCAGCAGGATGCTCGGCGGAATCAGTATGCCCAGCGTCCCGCCGGCCGCAAGCGACCCGACCACCAGCCGCTCCTGGTAACCCTGTGCCCGAAATGAGGGCAGCGCCACCCGGCTCACCGTCGCCGCGGTGGCGATGCTCGAGCCGGCGCAGGCCGCGAACACCGCGCACGAGGCGATGTTGGTGTGCATCAGCCCGCCCGGGATGAAGTCCACCCAGCGCGACAGGGCGCGGTACATCAGGTCGGCGAACCCGCCCCGCAGCACGATCTCGCCCATGAGGATGAAAAGGGGGATCGCCACCAGGTTGACGTTGGTGTTGGTCTCCCAGGCCCGGTTGCCCATGATGTTCCAGACCGGGTTGTCCGAAAACAGGTTGAGCAGGATCAGCGCCAGCGATCCCAGCGCCCCGGCCACGTACATGCCGGCCAGGAACATGACCCCCATCAGGACGAATGCGACGGCGATGAGCATGGGTCTGTCGAATGTCTCGCTGGTCGGGGTGTTTCAGGCACGCAAAAACCCCGCCGTGCGGCCCGTTTTTACCGATCTGGCACGGAGCCTCCGGTAATGGCGCCGCAGCAACGGGGTGAAAAAACCTGCGCCATATTATCCGACGGCGCAGGCACTGTCTAGCGGAGTGATCGCCTCCTACCCGCACGCCAACCGGCGGCAGCGCCAACCGGCGGGATCTCGGGCAGGCGCTCGGAGCGAGTTTCCGGCCAACTTGGGATTATGCCCGGCAGCAGGCCGCTCGACACGTCGATAGGCCATACCAGCATCTCAGGCAGAAGCAGACCAGCGCTGATCGGACCCCACGCTCATCCGCGTGTTCATCATCGTGGTCGTGGTGGCCGGAGAAGTTCTCCAGGCCTTCCTTGATGAAGAAGGGGATCAGCACCAGGGCCGCTACCGGGTCGGCCCACCACCAGGCGAACAGCGCGTTGAAGCCCAGCCCCACCAGGATGGCCAGGTCCTGGAGGTCGCAGAACAGGCTTTCCACCGCCTCCGCCCGGAGCGCGGGGGACTGCATCCGCGCGGCGACGCGCATCTTGGATACGTAGAGGACACTCATCACCAGGGCGCTGGCTACCGCGATCCCGATGCCCACCAGGCTCGGTTCCGGCTCGGGCAACAACCCGGCGAGGCTGGCCGCAGAGTGCAGGGCCACGTAGGCCGCCAGCACGAAGAAGGAAAGGGCGATCAGCCGCTGTGCCCGTCTTTCCGCGCCCTCATTCTCGTGCTCGTCGCCCTCCTGCCGCAATCGCCACACCAAGACGCCGCCGGCGAAAAGCTCGATAACGCTGTCCAACCCGAAGGCGATGAGGGCAACGCTGCCGACCCGGGCGCCGGCCCAGAATGCGACCCCGGCTTCCACCAGGTTCCACGCCAGACCGATGGACACAAGAACCAGCGCCGTTCGGCGCAGGTCATCGGCTTGCACCATTTGGATGCTTCCCTCCGGGGTCCGTTTCCGCCGCAGGGCGCTTTACGGACCCGCCAAAACCGGTGCGACCGGGCGCAGTCTAACAGGCGGAGGCGTTTTGTGGCGCACAAGGCCGGGCCCGCCGGCGTCGAAACTCGCCCACCGAGGCCGGGCGGCTGGCGGATCGGGCCTTTCGACGCACCCTGATCCCGGATCCGCCGGCGTGGCTAGATGCCGTATCCCCGGAATAGCTCCCGCGCGGCCAGCTTGTCGTCCAGCGATCCGAAGGCCATGGTGTAGTACCCGCGGTAGCCGGCGTCTTCCAGACGCCTGAACGTCGCGGGGAAGTCGATGTTGCCCTGGCCGGGAAGCATGTGTACCTCGACCTCGCCCGTGTTATCGGCCAGCCGAACCTCCCCGATGCGCGCCACATCCAGGGAGTCGATGAACCCGTTGATCCCTTCCGGAACCAGGTTGGCGTGGTTCACCGTGAAGGCCCACCCGAACCGGTCCGACTGAATGGCGTCGAAGAAGTACCGGCACTCCTCAACCGTGTGCCCCAGGTAGTGCACCTCGGCGTTGTCCGGCTCCCAGTTCAGGTTCTCGAAGAAGAGCGATACACCGCTGCTTTCGGCGTAGTCCACCGCCCGCAGCAGGCGGTCCCGGGCGGCCTCCATGCGCTGGGGGATAGCCGAGCTGAAGTGCATTCCGCCGTGCACGACGACCCCGTGCGCGGTGATCCGACGGGCCAGGTCGATGTTGCCCCGCAGGTAGGCATCCACGCCGTCGCTCACGTGGGGCGCGAATTCGGCCACGTTGACAGATGACGCCGTGTGCACCGTGACGGCGATCTCGTTCTGGTCCATCACCGTGCGCACGGCGTGCAGGCGGTCGTCGGGCCAGTTGTCCACCCGGTTCGCGCCGGTCTCGGCGGAGAAGTCCAGGTAGTGAATGTCGTGCTCCGCGGCGAAGGCCAGCGACTCCTCAAGAGGTGTCGCGCCGCTGTCATAGCCGATGCGGTCGATGAAGTCCATAACACCAGTCCTTTCTGCCGCATTTGGGACGAGTTTGACATCGATGCACAGGATGAACAGGATCAGATGCGGCCAGCATCCTGTTCATCCTGTCTATCGATGTAGGATTATTCTGCTGGTCGAGCGGGGGTGTTCAGTCCTGACCGGTTTATTCGGTGACCGCCGCCGGCAGGTGGTCCGGTATCCAGGTGCGCAGCAGGTCGCCCAGTTCTTCACGGCACTCGTCCAGCCGGTGCTCCGCGCCCTCGTAGAGCACCAGTTCCTTGGGCTCCTTCGCCCAGTCGTGGATGGCCACGGCGCAGGAAAAGGGCAGCCGCGTGTCGGCCTTGCCGTGCACCACCAGCAACGGCTTGGGCGAGATCATGGCGGCGCCCTGCGCTCCGTAGGTCTGCGGCGAGAGCGAAACCACGCCGGCGATGTTGTCGCTGACCGCGCCGGCGGCGATTACGACGGCGCCGCCGAAGGAATGTCCAACGACTATTGCCGGTCCGTGTCCCGTCGCCCGCAGGAAGTTGCAGCCGGCCACCAGGTCCAGGGCGCACTCCTGGATGTGGTTCGGATGCCGGTAGTCCATGCGGAGCGACGTGATGCCCTGGCCGGTCATCTCCTCGGCAAGTTCGGCGTACAGGCCGCTGCCCGGGCCGCCGAACCCGCCCCGCGCTCCACAGACCCAGACCACGGCCCTGGTGGTCTCCTCGGCGGCGTGCAGAATGGCCGGGATGTCGCCCCGGTTGGTGCAGATCAGCAGGCCCTGCCCGTTCTCTCCCTCGTGGGGCGGGCCGACCATGACCTTCTCGATCATCATCCCGATGCGGTTTTCCGTCGGCTGCTCGCCGGATCCGGATTGAGTGGACATATCGCCGCCTTTCGTGGGTCGATTGGTTGCGCCAATATAACACGGTCACCTCGCGGGGAACGGCCGGACGACGTCGCGGACCAGGCGGACAGAATGCGCGTGCTATACTGCCGACGAGGCGCTTGCGCCGTGCTTTTCTACTCCAAATCGTCCGCGACGGGGCGGTTTGGATCACTTGGGAGGACCACAGATGGCAACGGTAATGGAGCGCAGGATTCGCGGCCGCGAACGCCAGGAGATCGCCGACGAACTCGGCCGGCGCGTGGACGGCGAGGTCCGTTTCGACCCCCACTCCCGCCTGCTCTACAGTACCGACGCCAGCATCTACCAGATGGAACCGGTGGGCGTGGTCATTCCCCGCTCATCCGCCGATGTGCAGGCCGTCGTCGAGTTCGCCGCCCGTGAGGGCATTCCCGTGCTGCCCCGTTCCGGCGGCACCAGCCTGGCCGGCCAGACCGTCAACCACGCCATCGTGATGGACTTCAGCAAGTACCTGAACAACGTGCTGGAGGTGAACGCCGAGGAGCAGTGGGCGCGCGTCCAGCCCGGCATCATCCTGGACCAACTGACCCGCCAGATGGGTCCCCACGGATTGCAGTACGCTCCGGATCCGACCACCGCCAACCGCGCCTGCGTGGGCGGTGGCATTGGCAACAACACCTGCGGCGCCCACTCCGTCATCTACGGCAAGACGCTGGACCACATCCAGGAGCTGGATGTAATCCTCTCCGACGGCTCCACCGCCCACTTCGGCGAGCTTTCCCCGGCCGATCTGGAATCCCGCCTGAGCGCGTCCGGCCTGGAGGGCGACATCTACCGCGGCGTGCTGCGCATCGCCCGCGAGCAGAAGGACGAGATCGACCGCACCTACGCCAAGATCCAGCGCCGGGTCAGCGGGTACAACCTGGACGAGTTCATCCTGGACGACGCCCACCGGGGCGGCCCCGTGAACCTGGCCCGTATGGTCGTCGGCTCCGAGGGGACGCTGTGCGTGGTCACCGAGGCCAAGGTGAACCTTGTGCCCCGGCCCACCATGACGTCCCTGTCCGTCCTGCACTTCCGCACCATCTACGACGCCAGTGAGGCGACGACGCGGGTGCTGCGGCACGAGCCCTCGTCCATCGAGCTGATCGACAAGATGGTCCTCGACCGTTCCCGGGAAGCCATGGGCACGGCGCGGCTCCCCGGGTTCGTGGAGGGCGATCCCGGCGCAATGCTGGTGGTGGAGTTCTACGGCGAGTCGGAGCACGAGCTCACCATGAAGATGGACGGCCTGAAGGCTGACATCGGCCTCGCCTACGCCTGTGTCAACATCCTGGACCGGGCCGGGCAGGCTGCGGTCTGGAACCTGCGCAAGGGCGGGCTGGGCCTGCTGATGAGCACTCGCGGCGACGCCAAGCCCATACCCTTCGTGGAAGACCCCGCCGTCGACCCGTCGGTCATGGGCGAGTTCGTGCGCCGCTTCGACGAGATCGTCACCGAGCACGGCACCACCGCCGGCTACTACGGCCACGCCTCCGTTGGCTGCCTCCACATCCGACCCCTGGTCAGCCTGAAGAACCAGGACGGCATCGACAAGATGGTCTCCATCGGCGAGGCCGTGTCCGACCTGATCAAGGAGTTCGGCGGCTCCATGAGCGGCGAGCACGGCGACGGCATCGTGCGCGGCGTCTGGACCCGCAAGATGTTCGGCGACCAGATCTACAATGCCTTCCGTGAGCTCAAGCAGACCTGGGACCCCCAGGGCATCATGAACCCGGGCAAGATCATCGACACGCCGCCCATGACCGAAAACCTGCGTTACGGCGTCGCCTACCAGCCGCAGGCGCTGGACACCACGCTGGACTTCTCCCAGGACTTCGGCTACGCCGGCGCCGTGGAGATGTGCAACGGCATGGGCGCCTGCCGCAAGCTGGACGGCACCATGTGCCCGTCCTTCATGGCCACCCGCGACGAGGAGCATTCCACCCGGGGCCGGGCCAACCTGCTCCGCGCCGCCCTATCCGGTCGGATGCCCGACGGCGCGGAGAGTTCCATCACTGACCACCGCCTGCACCAGGCGCTGGACCTGTGCCTGGAGTGCAAGGCGTGCAAGGCCGAGTGCGAGTCGGGCGTGGACATGGCCAAGCTCAAGTACGAGTTCCTGGACCACTATCACAAGGAACACGGCGTGCCGCTGCGCTCCCGCTTCTTCGCCAACATCAACGGGCTGAACCGGCTGGGCAGCCGGTACGCGCCGGTCACCAACTGGCTGGCGGGATCGGCCCTGGGCAAGTCCCTGACGTCGAGGTTCCTGGGCATCGCGCCGCAGCGCCAGCAGCCGGCCTTTGCGTCGATGTCGCTGCCCGACTGGTTCGCCCGCCGGAGCCGGAACGGCCACGGCGAGGCCAAATACGGCACGGTGGCGCTCTACAACGACACCTTCATGAACTACAACTACCCCGAGATCGGCATCGCCGCTGTGGAGGTGCTGGAGGCTGCGGGCTATCACGTGGAATTGATCAACGGCGGTTGCTGCGGCCGGCCCATGATTTCGAAGGGCCTGCTGGATCAGGCCCGCGACCAGGCCCGCGCCAACATCGACGCCCTGTACGCCTACGCCAGCCACGGCATCCCCATCGTCGGGTGCGAGCCCAGTTGCCTGCTCACCCTCCGCGACGAGTATCCCGAGTTCGTGGCCGACGACCGTGCCCGGACCGTCGCCGAAAACGCGTTCCTCATCGACGAGTTCCTCGCCAACGCCGGCTCCGAGGGCCGGCTGGACCTCCAGTTCTCCGGCCTGCAAAAGCAGGTGCTGTTCCACGGCCACTGCCACCAGAAGGCGATGGTGGGCACCGCCACCTCGCTCACCGTGCTGAACATGCCGTCGGGCTATAGCGCGGAGCTGATCAACGCCGGCTGCTGCGGCATGGCCGGCTCCTTCGGCTTCGAGAAGGAGCACTACGACATCTCCATGCAGATCGGCGGGTTGTCCCTCTTCCCGGCCATCGCCGCCAAGCCGGACGCGGAGGTCGCGGTCATGGGCGTCTCCTGCCGCCAGCAGGTGGAGCACGGCGCCGGCCGCCGGGCGCGGCACCTGGTCGAGGTGCTGCGGGACGCGGTGGTGACGCCGTCGGGCTAACGGACCAGCGCCGGCGCTTTCGGGCAGATGGTCGCGCGCGGCCGGCTCTCCCCAATGACCTTCTGGTATCGCGCGCACTCCCACGGCGAAAGCTGGGCCGAACGCCACCGCCAGTACATCAGGGCCGGATCGTGGTTCCCGCCCGTTGGCTTGGGAGATACGCCCGTTGCCGTACCCGACGCGGGAGCAACTGCCTGGTCAATCGGCGCATGGCCGTTGCCGACGACCAAAATGGCATTCCGGTACCGGGGAATCAGCGACAGGGTAGCCCCCGATGCCGGCTCCGCAAAGATCACCGGGAGGCGGTCGCTGCCAAATCCGACCGTGATATCGCGGTCGGTCAGCAGGTGAACTCGTGCCCGATCCGACTCATCGTTGTCAGGGTCGGTGTCATGCTCTGCGTCGACGCGAGCCAGTAATTCGTAACCGCCCACCGGGTACCGCAGTGTCTTCCAGGTGAACTCAACGTTCCTGGATTCGCCCGGCTCCAGGCTTGCGCTTTGTTCGTACATCGTGACGTGATTGGCTGCGTTCACCAGGTAGACCGCGCCCCGGCCGGCGTACTGCCCCCGGTTCTGTACGACGACGGTCATTTCGACCCAATCGCCCTTGACGAACGGGTGCAGCGGGTCCGGCGCCAGGAAATCGGCAACGGCAAAATCGACCTCGGGCGGCCGCAGTTCTATCTCGAACGTTCTTGCCGCACCGGCCACGCCGGGGATCTGTACCCGGAACACATGGTCGCCAGGCTCGTAGCGGCCGGTGCGCCACGTGAAGGCGGCTGTGCCAACTTCTCCGGGCGCCACGCGAGGACGCCGCGTTTCCGGTTGCCTGTCCCCGGAAGGGAAGTGCAGGGTGACTGGTATGTTGGCCGCGATGATCCCATCGTTGCGAACCGTTACCGTGATGCGCACCGGTTCGCCCACCACCGGGGACCCGGGGCTCCACGAAATATCCAGGATGGACGCCATCAATTGGGCGGGAACCAGTGCGATCTGAATTGTTGCCGACGTGTCCAGCTCCGTGATGTTGTAGTCCGCCAACAGGGTTGCCGTGAGCAGGTAGTCGCCGACGTCGTAGTTGGCGGTCTTCCACGTAAACTCCACGCGCTCGATCTCACCCGGTTCGATCCGCGGGCTCCGGCGCTCCGCCTGCTTCTCGTCCGACGGGAAAGTCAGCTGCACCGGGACGTTCAGGGCTGACGGGCCGTTGTTGATCACGTCGACCCAGATATTCACCTCCTCGCCCTGAACTGCCATCTCGCTGGGGACGGAGCCCATGCCCACGATGGCGACGTCGACGACGGGCGGGAGTAATTCGACCGTGAAGCGGTGCGATATTGGCGGATCACTTGGCACGTCCATCCGCAATTCGTGCATCCCCGGTTCGTAGTGGCCGGTGCGCCACGTGAAGGCGGCCGTGCCAACTTCTCCGGGCGCCAACCGAGGCTTTCGGGTTTCGGGCTGTTTTTCGTCGGAAGGGAAATGCACAGTTACGGGGATGATGGTGGGGATCCGGCCGTCGTTGCGTATGGCCACGGTGATGGTGACCGGCTCACCGACTCGTGGGGTTTCGGGACTCACCGACACGTCCAAAATTGTGGCATATATGACCAAAGGGGTGAGTACAAACCGGAGTTCCCCGGAGGTTTGCCCGAATGTAACGTTGTTGTCGAGCAGGATCGTTGCCCGCAAAGTGTGCATGCCGGGCTCGTAGTTCGAAGTCTTCCACTCGAAAAAGACTGTTGCTGTTTCACCCGGCCCCACCCGCGGTGATTGTACCCCCGGGCGCTTGCCAGCGGATGGAAACGTCAACCCGACCGGAACGTTCAGGGTGACCGGCCCGTCGTTGCGCACCTCAACCCAGACCTCCACCGGTTCGCCCACCATTGCGGTTTCCGCCGGGTATGTGCCCATGGCTACAATCGAAACGTTTTCTATGGCCGGCAACAGGTCCACCGCGAAACGCTGAAAAGGATCGCCGACCGCATCGAGCTCGACAAGGAACCGGTGAATGCCTGCTCGGTAGTTGCCGGTCAGCCATTCGAACGTCGCCGCTCCAGTTTGGCCCGCATCCACGCGCGGGTGTCTGGTCACCGGCCGCTTGTCGGCTGACGGGAAATGGAGAGTGACCGGGATATTGGCGGCGACCGGCCCGTCGTTGCGCACCGTCACCGTGATCGCGACCGGTTCGCCAACCGAAGGGGTCTGCGGAACCACGGCCACGTCGACAATGGTGGCGGTGATGGTCAAAGGCGTGAGCTGGAACGGCAGATCGGTTGATGTGGCGCCGGCGGCGATGTTGTGCTGTTCGGGCAGCGTCAGGGTCAGCGTGTGATCGCCCACGGCGTAGTCTCGGGTCTTCCAGGAGAAACGCGTGGTTTCGGTCGACCCGGCGGGAACCGGAGGGCGGCGGGTCTGGGGGCTCTTGGTCTCGGACGGGAAGTTCAGGGTTACCGGTACGTTGACGGTGGCCGGCCCGTTGTTCCGCACCTCAACCTCGACCACAACCTCTTCGCCCTGCATGGCCGTGTCCGCCGGGGTTGCGCCGATGTTCACGATTTCGGCGTCAATGTGGACCGTGATTTCCGGATTGCTGACGGCGACGAGGCCGAAGTCCGGCGCGGACACCGCCAACCTCAGCGTGCGTTGCCCCAGCATCCCGGTTGAGGACGGGACTCGCCAGTCGATCTGCGCTTGTGATTGACCGCCCGGAGCCAACTCGGCGAGGAATTTTGTGACGGCTGGCTCCGATTCGTCCCCCACGTACAAATCCAACGTCAGCGGAAGGGCCACCTCGCTTCTGTTATGTATCGCCAGGGATACGCTGGCGTCGTCGCCCAGCACCAGCACCTCAGGCGAAATGGAGATGTCCGACATCTCAACCTCGACCATCGGGCTCATGCGGGCGAACTCAAAGAGTGCAGCGTTGTTTTCCAGGGACCGGTCGACCGCCGCCGCAAGCAGGACTTCGACGGTATGGACGCCGGGCAGTACATCCCGCAGCGGCACTTCAAGGGTTTCGGTGTCCGTCCGGCCAGCCGGTATGACCATCGTATGGCGGAACAGCGGTTGCGGTTCTGTTCCGTCCCGCGATACCAGGTCGAACACCAGGCTGGCAGGTTCGGCTGCCGGCCCGTCATTGGCCACCTCAACGACAACCTCGATGGTTTCGGCGGCGAACGGCAGGTTAGTCAGTACCGGCTGAACCGACACCAGCCGCACGTCCGCCTCCCCGAAATCCGGCTCCGTCAAAAATCGACCTGTGCTGACCTTGTTACCGGCCTGTTCCTCGAGCCGCACAACAACGTCCTCGGGATGCACGATGTTGATCCGGTCCGTTGACGAGTTGGAGTTGTTGGTTTCGTCGGTGTCCACGAAGTCGCTCGGACCTACGATGGTTACCCCGGCCTCGATGGGCTGATCGGCCAGAGCCGGCAGCGTCGGGATGGTCCACGCGGTATCGTCCTCTGCCTTGCCGCCAAAAGGAACGACGCAGTTCGCAAAACAGAGGGCCGAGGCATCGCTGATCGGGTGGCCCTGGGGCCCGCTCATCGCCAAAGAAAGCGTGACGTCCGTTTCGCAGCTGAAATTGTAGACCCGGTAGAAGGCTTTCAATCGCTCGCCGACCTGGTAGTCGGAAGGAGATCGCGCTTGACCACTCAGGTCCCTGATGTCGGTCACTTTGATGCGGACATCGTCAACACATTCTTCGACTCCATAAGCACTGTCGAAAGCCGACGGGAAGAGCTTGGCCTCCAGAAGTACTTCGTTATCGTCGGTGGTGGTGTCACCGGGAAGCTCCACGACCATTTTCAGGCTATGGGACCCGGCGCTCTCTCCGGTGGTGTCCCATTGCAGCGTGACGCTTTCGCTGGACCCGGGTTCGATGAGGGAAGAAGTTCCTGTTGCCGCAGCCGTCGTCTGCTGCAACGCTCCGACCAGGTACAGGCTCACCGGCGCCGCAACGGGAACCTCACCGCGGTTGGTGATCGTGGCAACCGTGTCCAGAGTTTGACCGATGGCGGCCACGCTGCGATTGATCGTCGCTGCCGTGAGCGCCACGTTCAGCGCCGGCGCACGGAGGGTCACCGCAAGCGATGCCGTATCGTTGGCATCCCCGTTGTGGTCCGGCAAGCTGGCGACGACCTTCAGACGGTGCTCACCGGGTTCGGCGTCGTCGGCATCCCACGTCAGGCTGCTCTCCACGGTTTCGCCAGCCGCGATCGACTCGATCGTTGTGGTATCGTCCGCCGTCTCAGAATCCCCGACAAACAGGTCCACCGTTACGTCGGTGACCTCGGCGTGGCTCTCGTTGAGGACTCTGGCGTTGATCGTTACGGGCAACCCGGCCACGTTGTCACTCGACGCCGGGCTCGCTGACAACAACGCGATGGGGTTGCGAATAGTCACATTGACCGACTGGCTGTCGTCTCGATCGGGAGACTGTCCGTGCGCCCGGGCGAGCACGAACAGTTCGACCAGTCCCGGGTCCCGACCAGCCGTGTCCCACTGAATAGCCACGTTGGCCGTAGCGCCGGCGATTATGGAATCAATCGGCGCGAGGCCGAGCGGGGTGGAAACCAGGGATTCGTACAAGCCAACCGTCAGGTTGGTCAGTTCTTCCGGCCCGACGTTTTCGACTTGCGCTGCGAACTCGACCGTCTCCCCGAATATCGCGACGGCAATTTGCGGAGCGACGTTCCGGAGCGCCAACCAGTTACGTATTTCGATGGTTGCCGAGACTGAGTTGTTCGTTTGATCCGTATCGCCATCGGTGGTTGCCGCCAGCAATAGGTTATAGTCGCCGACATTCGCGTCAGTCGTGTCCCACGCCAGCACGCCCGATGACGTTTCGCCGACGGTCAGGGCCGCTACGCTTGCGGTCGCCGCGGGTTCCTCTGATGCAGTCTGATTGTTGTCGTCTTCGGTGACGTACAAACTGATTAATGTGTCCTGTGCGTCGTTGTCGCCATTATTTGTCACGGTGAACGGCACATTTACAGAGCTTCCCCTGATCACCGACGATGCGATGGGGTTGGTCAATTTCAGCTCCACGTCCACCGGGTCATGCAGGGTGAGCGACGCAGTCGCGCTGTCGTTGCTTGAGTCGTCGTCGCCAGCAACCGTGGCAACCGCACGCAGACTGTACGTCCCGGCTTCCGCACCGTCGGTATCCCACGAGATGGTGACGGCATCCGTCCCTCCTGCCGCGATCGTCGCTGCGGTGGCGGAGCCCACCGCTTCCGTATCTTCGCCTTTGTATAACGAAACGGAGGGAGCAATCGCGAGGTCGCCGTCATTCTTGAGTGAAACGGTGAAGTCCACCGCATCCCCAATTATCGCTACGGTCGCCGATGCCTTGACTCCGGCGACTGCGACGTCCGTGGAGGGCGTGCGGAGGGTCACAGTGACCGTCTTGCTGTCATTGCTCGAGTTGCCGTCTCCTTCGGTTGCGGCCAGTACGCGCAGACTGTGTACTCCCGCCGTTGCGCCGTCAGTGTCCCAGGAGAGGGTCACGGTGCTTTCTGCACCGGCGGCGAGATCGGAAACGGAGGCTGAATCCAGTTCGTCCGTGTCAGCGCCGTGGTCGAGGGTGACCGTGGCGTCAGCCTCCGCGTCGCCGTCATTTCTGATGGTCACGGTGAAATCGATGTCGTCTCCGATTGGCGCCGCCGTCCGGGACGCCGTGACCGATTTGACGCCGATGTCTGCCGTCGACACTTCATTGACAATGTTTATGGCCGCAGACGAGGTAGCGCTGTTATTGCTGATATTCGAGTCACTGAAGTCCGACGGTGCGTCGATTGTTATGGTTGCGACAACCTTTTCGCCGGTGGCGTTGGGGTGCTTGCCCAGATCCCATTGAACGGTTCCGTATTCGTCAGACCCCGATGAGATGGTGCACCCGTCCGCACAAGGCGCAGTGGAGCCATCGGCGTCGTGAATTGTCGCCTTGCTTTTGGATCCCGTCAGGGCCACGGTGACGGTAACATCGTCGCAGCTACTGTTGGTCACGGTATAAGCGATCCAGATGGCGTCGCCTTCGGAGTAGTCGGGAGGGTCGGCCAACGTGTAGGTGAAGCCTTCCCACACTCCATTAACCACGACGCCGACGTCCTCGACGCAAGACTGCTGCGCGGGCGCGCCCTCCGCAATGTCAGCGTGGCGCAGGGAGGTCAGGCTGGCGGGATCAGACCAGGAGGTCACCAACACCACGCAACCGATCAGCGCGGCCAGGATCAAGGCTGCCGGGCGGGAAGCGCGCACCATCGAACCCAATGCGGGTAATCGCGGGTCGGACCTTCAGCGTCAGGAGCTCGGCTTGGTGTACACCAACATGACCGCACCGGTCGCGGTCGTATCGGCATCAACGACGATGGCAACCTCGTAGAGCCGGGTGGCGTCGTCGGTACGTTCCAATGCAAACCCGGACACAGCGAACCGGTCCGGCAGCCGGACCGTGACGGCCGCATTGCCGTCCACCATCAATCCCGCGGTGGCCGGGGACTGATTCTGTGGTGGGACACTTGTGAGCAAAACCGCTGCTGAGGCCAGGATGTTTTCGATGGTTGGCGGTACCACGAACCTGACCGGGTCGGAGGTTTCTTCGCTGGACTCATGTCTGAACAACAAGAAGGAATTGTGCTCCGGATGCTGCCAGTGGTAATAGCCAACCGTGTCTTCGTCTGCATCGACGATTTCCGGAATGTCCTCCCGGGCAACCGCCAGCACTTCGTTGATGGCCAGCACCAGCAGGTTCTGTTCCAAATCGTTGGCATCCCGTTCCAGCTGGTCGTACCGCCAGATGCCGGCGGCCGGAGCGTCGGCCGGCAGGTAGGCCACGACCCATCCTCGATCATCGTAGTAGACCGTGACGGTCCTGGGTGGCACCACGCTGCCGAGGCTCCGCGCCACGGACATCGGCAACTCAACTATGCCGAAATTGCCCCCGGAATCCACGTGTCGGCCGGCCGCCTGGCGGTTGCCGTTCGATTCGTCCGGGTCGTCCAGCAGGGCATTGGTGATGGCCAACACATTGAGTCGCGGCCGAAGGTCATTGTCCCCATCTGTCTCAAAGTGGTCGGGTACCCGGTGATGTGCGGAAAAGCCTGCGTCCTCTTCCCGAAAGGCCGTGGTATCGTCGCTCTGGGAGGTGGCAAAATCCCTCGGCTCGGCCAGGTCCCAAACGGTTACGGCGCCGACGCCGGCCTCACTGGATTCTGCCGGAGATCCATTCCATAGCCAGAAAACCAGTGCCGCCAACACAGCAATGGCGATATGAACCCAGAGCAAGCGAATGAAAATTAGTTCTCTGTGCGACGCGTTTTGATGTTTCATAAGGTGAAATTGCATGACTTCGTCAAAAAGTGTTTGGAATGAGCAAAGTAATGGCTTGATGTTGCACGATCATGGTGTGAACATCCTATAACTCTGGCTTGCCACTAATTGGGCCGTGCGGGATAATAAGCACGAGATTGCCGAAAGTCTGTGCAAAAGCCAAATTGCACATGTCACTGTCATAGCGTGCAGAAAACATGGGACTGGAACGCGAGGACCGCCGGTTGAGAGCTGCCCAGGTGGGCATGCTGATGCGGGCCTACCGCGAGTCCTTCTCACACCCGGACGGCCGCAAGGGTCTTACTCAGGAAGAGTTGCTCGGCCGCATGGCGGACGTTGACGGTCAGTACGGGGAACGGTACAGCCACAGCACCGTGTCCCGCTGGGAATCTGGTGCAACGCGCCCCACCAGGCAACGGCTGGCTGCCTTTGGCAAAGCCCTCGAACTCTCGTCGGTGGAGGTCGAAGGGTTGATAACCCTGGCGGGCCTGGACGGCCACGAGCGGGCCGGTGACCTTCAGCAGGCGGTTTCTTCGGGAAGTTCCAGCGTTGCCGTTGCCGGCGACCCTGGGGATGAGCTGGCGAATGTGGGAGTTGCCGCTCCTCCGGCCGGGGACAGATTGGCCACTTCATCCAATCTCTCCGGCGCCATCCGTTTCTGCCTCTCGCGCTTCCTGTTGCCGGGCCTGTGCGTTGCCGGCGGCGGGTACGCCCTGTCATCCCTTGGCTGGACCGCAGACTGGATACTGACCTTCTTCATGGCCGTCGTGATGTGGCTGGTTCTGACCCAGGGTTTTCTGCGTATGCGCAAGGGGGATCAGCTACGCGAGTTCTTCTTCGTGTCGCTGTTTTTCCTCCTGAGCACCCCCTTGTTGCAGATGCCCCTGATCCGCATGGACAACTACGGCCTCTACACCATCGCCGACTTCGCCGGCACGCCGATTCCCTGCCTGCTGGCCCTGATGGTGAACCTGGCTCTGGCTCTGGTTGCAGGGCTGATGTTCGATTTCTTGTGGAAATGGCAGTATTCCAAGGCAGGGAGCGAGAGAAAGGCTCCGCAGAGAGCGGCCTGGGTTGCGCTTCTGCCGCTGGCTTTCGTCTACTGTTGCGTCATGGTTATCTCCAACGTCGGGTCCTGGATCCACCTTACGGTCGTTCTGCCCGTTTTGGGCGTCGTGTTTATCACCCTGTTGGTGCTGCGCGACCCGGCCGTCACACCGAAAGAACGTGACCTGAGGTTCCTGCTCTGGGCGGTGGTGACGGCCATCATCGTGCTGTCCGCCCTGGGCGGCGCCGGCATCCTGACGCTCTACCTGGCGCCCAGTTCGCTGCCCCAGCCGGACCACAACCTCCTGTATTCCTGGGATATTGATTTCGCTGCGCTGGGATACTCCCAGGATGAGTTGATGGAAAGGCTGCATCTCGGATTTATCTGGATCGCGCTGTCCAACTTCGTTTACATAGTGGTCGTTGTTGGAGGCAACCTCATCGTTGCCATCTACAGGCGTGGCAGTGGGACCGGTCCCCAGCCCGCTGTTGTCATCTCGGAGTTTTCCCCTCCGGGGTCATCCGAGCGGCCTTCCCAGCCCCCGCAAGTGAAATCCCTCTTTATCCCCAGGCTTTTTCGAAGCCGACCGGACAGCGCTCGGGCAGCATAAAGAGCCTCGGAGCGCTCTCCTGGCGCTCCGTTGCGGCCTGTTGCAGGCCCGGTAGGCATTGCAGATGATCTTCGTGCGGCGCTTCCCGCACGTGTCGACGAGCCAGGCCGGGACCCGTGCGGGATTTTTCATGACACCCTGACGCACCATAAGAACGTCTGTGCTGTTATCTTGTGACGCATGGACACCGCAGTCGGATGCCTGCTGGTTACGCACTTTCCCGTGAAGGCCGAACTGGCGCGACGGCCTGATCTGGCTGGCCGCCCCGTGGTTGTGGCCACCGGGAACTCCGGCCGTCGCCTGGTGGTGGACGCCTCGCCGGAAGCCGGGGGCGTTCGGGCCGGACAGACGTTGACCGAGGCCCTGTCCTGGTGCGCCGAGGCGGTGGTCCTGGCCGTGGATGACCAGTATCTATCGTCGTTCAACGATGATCTGACGCTCTCGCTGTTCCAGGTTGTGGACCGAGTGGAGCCGGACGGTTACGGTCGTTTCTATCTGGATCTGGCCGGGATGGCGGCCATGCACGGCGGAGCGTCCGGTCTGGAGTCGGCGATACTGTCTGCGATTGATGCCGGTCTGCAACCCCGGCTGGGACTGGCGTCGGGCAAGTTGCCCTCGTACTGCGCGGCGGCCAGCGCCGAGCCGGGGAAGGGGTTTACCGCCCCGGGCAACGTTGCCCGATGGCTGGCAGCCTGGCCGGTGTCGTGGCTTCCGCTGGACCCGGAGACCGCGGCGCGGTTGCGCGGCTTTGGCATCGCCACCATGGGCGACGTGGCAGCGATGGCGCCGCACGTCCTGGCGGATTTCCTGGGCGTCGTTGGATATCGAACCTGGAAGCTGGCCCAGGGCATTGATGACGACCCGGTGGTTCCGGCCGCGTTACCCGAGGTGCTTCACGAGCGCATGGAGTTCCCATTTCCGGTGGATACGGTTTCAGGTTGGGAGGCGGGCGTTCGCCTGTTGTCCGAACGCATCTGGAACACTCCCGGCCTTCGGGGGAGAGGGATAACCGAAGTATCGATCGAAGGCGAGCTCTCGCCCAACGGCGTCTGGCAGTTTGACCGGCGGCTGCGCACTCCCGCCGGCTCGTCGGACAGTCTGGCTTCAGCCGTGCTGGCTGCGTTGAACGCCCAGGACGGTCGTGGTCACGGTCGCTGGCCTGACGCGGCGTTGACGGACCTGTCGCTCACGGCGTCCGGCCTGGTCCGTTTGACCGGCCGGCAAATGGGCCTGTGGCTGGCGGAACGCCGGGGCGTGGCCGTCCCCACGATTGACGGGGTTGACCGTCCGGTGGCGCTGGCTCTCGGATCTCCCCTGCCGGAGCGACGGTGGGCCCTGGGTTCCGAGCTGCTTCCGCTGGGCCGGGTCGCTGCCGTGGCCGTCACTGAGACCCAAAGCGTGCCCCGGGCAGTCGAGGCGCATTCGGTTCGGAAGGTGGTTGACCTGTGGGAGGTGGATACCGAGTGGTGGATGCCGGAGCCGGCGCGCCGGCGGTACTGGCGCCTGGTGACGGATGGAGGCAGGTTGATCACGGTGTACCGCGACCTCACCACCGGCGAGTGGTATCAGCAGGGTTACTGACTTGTCCACCGGCTTCATCGAGCTGTGCGCTCACTCCTGGTACTCCTTCGGCGCCGGCGCTTCGTCTCCGGCAGAGCTGGTGGAACGGGCCGGTTGTTACGGCTATCCGGCCCTGGGCCTGACCGATGCGAGCAATCTGTGCGGCGCGCTGGACTTCGTGCAGGCGTGCGACTCCGCCGGCATACAGGCGATACTGGGCGCCGACCTGACCGTCCGGGAGGGCGACCGGACCGGACCGGTGACCTTTATCGCGGAGAACGGCGCCGGTTACTCCAATCTGTGCCGACTGATCTCCCTGGCGCACATAACGGGCGGACGGACCACCCCGGTCCTGGACGTGCGCTTCCTGGATCCCCACGCCGAGGGTCTCATCGCGCTGTTGGGGGACCCGGATGGCCTCCTGGTGGAGGACATTGCCGCCGGCCGCTGGAGTGCGGCCGAGAGTCGGGCGAAGCGATACGCCGGCTGGTTCGGCGCCGGTTCGGTGTTTCTCGGGCTGCGGCAACACCTGGCCCATGGCGACACCGTCCGCAACCGGCGGATGTCACAGTTGGCGGAGCGGAGCGGCCTGGGTTGCGTCGCTACCAATGCCCCCTGGTATCACGATGCCTCCCGCGCACGGCTGCACGACTCGCTTACGGCCATGCGGTTAAACTCTTCACTGAGTGAGATACGCAACAGTCTCAAGGTCAATTGTAACTATGACCTGCTGTCAAGAGATGTGATGGAGCAACGTCTCCGCAAATACCCGGACGCGCTTGTCAACACACTTGCCCTGGCGGAGCGGTGTTCCGATTTCAGCGCGCTGGATTTTGTAACCGGCAGCTACCGCTTCCCCGATGTGCCCACGCCGCCAGGATACGACGCCCAGTCGTGGCTGAAGCGGCTCTGCGAGGAGTCGGCCGCACGACGCTACGGCAGCATCGACCGACGGGTGCGAGAGCGCCTGGACGAAGAGTTTGAGCTCATTCGCAAGCACGGTTTGGCGGGATTCTTCCTGGTCTATCACCGGGTGGTGGAACTGGCGCGCGAGGTCATGCTGGAACTGGGGTGGGGACACCAGGAAACGCCCCTGGAGTGGCTTCCTCCCGGGCGGGGGCGCGGCTCCTCGGTGTCGATGCTGGTGGGATACCTGATCGGACTGTCTCACGTTGATCCGCTGGATTACGGCCTGGCCCTGGACCGTTTCCTGTCGTCCGAGAGCACGTCGATGCCGGATATCGACCTGGACTTTCCCCGGGACATACGTGAAAGTCTCATACTGCGCATCATCGAGGAATGGGGTTGGGACCACGCCGTGCTGACGGGAATGTTCCCCACGTACAAGGCGCGGGGGGTGGTGCGGGGTCTGGGCAAGGCCCTGGGGTTGCCGCCTGACGAGGTGGGCGCGGTGGCCCGCCGGCTGGATTCCAACTCCGTCTCGGAGTTGCCCATGCTGCCGGGCTACGGGGAACTGGTGAAGCGACCGGGTTGGGACCGCCTGTTCGCCCTTGCCGACAGCCTCCAGGGCTTCCCCAAGGGGGTGGCGCAGCATCCGGGCGGAATGCTGCTGAGTTCCACGGCCCTCACGGACTTCATGCCCGTGCAGCCGGCCGCCATCGCGGGACGCTATATCGGCCAGTGGGACAAGGAGAGCGTGGACGACGCCGGCATGGTGAAGATCGACCTGCTGGCCCTGGGCGCCCTCTCCCAGTTGCAGCAGGCGGTGCGCCTGGTCCGGAACCGCACCGGCATTGAGCCCGACCTGAGCCGGATCGATTACCGGGAGCAGGACGTTTTCGACGACCTGGGACGGGGCGACACCGTGGGCGTCTTCCAGGTGGAGTCGGCGGCGCAGATGCAGACCATCGTGCGGATGCATCCCCAGGACATCTACGAGCTGGCCCTGGAAATCGCGGCGGTGCGTCCCGGCGTGGGGGCGCATGACGGCGTGGCGGAGTTCCTGCGCCGGCGCAAGGGGTCTGATTGGGACTATGCCCACCCGCTGGAGCAGGGGGCCCTGGAGCGGTCGATGGGGGTGATCATGTTCCAGGACCAGGTGGTGCAGCTGGGCATGGACGTGGGCGGCTTCACGGCTGCCGAGGCGGACCGGATGCGACGCGCGTTCGGTCGCCGCAACGGCCAGGCCCTGGTGGCAGAGTACCGGCAGCGTTTCCTGCAGGGGGCAAGCGAGCGCGGCGTGCCGGAAAAGGCCGCCGAGGCGATCTTCGGGAAGTTCAATCCCCACTATATGTTTCCCGAGGGGCACGCCCTGGCCTTCGCTTTCACCGCCTACCAGATGGCCTGGCTGCGCCGGCATTACCCGCTGGAGTTTTACGTCGCGCTGTTCAACGAGCAGCCCATGGGGTTCTGGGACCTGGACACACTGAAACAGGACGCGCGCCGGATCAACCTGCGGGTGGCCCACCCCGACATCAACCGTTCCGGGCTGCTGTGCACCGCCGAAGGTGAGCGCACCCTGCGGCTGGGCCTGACCCTTGTAAAGGGCGTGGACCGGCGCCTTGGCGAGATCCTCCTGCGCGCCCGTGAGGCCGGCGAGTTCCAGAGTCTGGCGGACGTGCTGGCGCGCTCCGGCCTGCCGCGCCAGGCGTTGGAGAACCTGGCCCGCGCCGGCGCAATGGACAGCCTGCCGGACGTCACCGACCGGGGCAGCGCGCTGTGGCAGATCGGCGCCGGCTACGTGCCCGACGCGCGCCGCGGCCAGTTGGCGTTGCCGATGGCGGTGGCCGAGGCCCCGGCGGCGGTGGCATCAAAGGAGCGATCGATGCTGATGCTGGACGAATACGATATGCTGGGCCTCTGCCCGGATGGCCACATCATGGAACTGGCGCGCCACGACCTGAGAGGAGTGCACAGCAGTGACACACTGCCGGGTTGCGGGGAAGGTGACGTGGTCCGGGTGGCGGGCCGGGTCGTCAGGCGGCAGCGTCCCCTGGCCCGCGCGGTGTTCCTGACCCTGGAGGACGAATTCGGGTTGATACCGGTGGCCGTCTGGGAACAGCGCTGGGAGACGCTCAAGCACGTGCTGCGGCAGCCGCTGGTCGTCATCGAAGGCGAGGTTTCACGACGGGACAACACGCTCAACGTGATCGCGGAACGGGCCTGGCCGCTGCGGGCCGATATGGAATTTCACGCGAGCTCCGGGCATGACTGGAGGTAACGCGTCCCAGACCGCGTACATTCACCCTCCGCGTTGCCGCGAACCGAAACCCTAGCACCAGTCCTCGTCGTCGTCACCCAGATCGTCCATATCCACATTCGCGGTCTCGGGGACCGGCATCGTCATCAGGAACTCGGCGTAATCGCCGTATGCGGTCGCGACCTGCAGGTCGCCGCCGGCGCGGCGCGCCACGTCGGCCGCGATGGTGAGGCCCAGACCGGCGCCCATGACGCCGTCCTGCGTGGTGAAGAACGGGTTGAATATCCGGTCCACCACGTCGTCGGCGATCCCCGGCCCATTGTCCCGGACCCGGATCTGTACCTCGCCGTTGGCCAGGCGACTGGACACGGCCAGCGACGGTTCGTATTCCTCGCCCAGTTCCGTCTTTTTCAGGTCCATCGCATGGCACGCGTTGGTGACCAGGTTGCCCACCGCCTCCTTGAATTCCTCAACGACGATGGGCATCGAACCGATATCGTCATCGAGAGCGAACGCCGGAGTGTAGTCAAAACCCTCGCACGCCGATACCGCAGCGTCCTGCAATTCCGAGTTGAGGTCCACCACCTGCGGGGGCCTGGTGTCGACGCTCAAGCCCTGCATCCGTTCGACGATGGCCAGCGCCCGGCCTCCGTTGGTGATCACCCGTCCCAGGCTGTCGCTGATCTCGTTGGTGATATCGTCCAGCAGGGCAACGTCCTCGGACTTCATGCCGTCGCGGTAGGTATCCAGCATCTCGGTGAGTTCGCCGTGGAGCTCGGTGGCGCCCTGGCTGAAGTTCTTGACGAAGTTCAGCGGGTTGCTGATCTCGTGGGCGACACCCGAGACCAGTTCGCCCAGGGCCGCCAGTTTCTCCTGCGCCACCAGGCGCGCCTGCATGGTCTGGAGCTCGTTGTTCGCTTCCCGCAGTTCTTCGTAGAGCTGTTCCACCAGGTTCAGCCGCTGCACCTCCCGAGCGTGTTGCCGGAAGACCTCCAGCGCGCGGGCAAGCTCGCCAATTTCGTCGCGGCTGACCTCGGGCACCGGCGTCTCCAGGTCTCCCTGGGCCATGCTGCGCATCCGGTCCGACACGCGGGACAGGCGGCGCAACACACCGTTGCCCACCCAGATCCACGCCGTCAGCGTGGCAACCACCACGCTGATCGCGCAGATGGTTGCCAGCAGCACGCGCCCCTGGTCGAAACTGCCCACTGTTGCGGTGAGGTTCATCTCGGCGTACTGGCCGGTGCTATCCACCAGGAGGCCAACCGATTGATCGAGCGCGCCGCTGTGTTCGTCAAACTCCGCCACCAGGGCCGGCCTCTCCGACGCCTGGGAGGCGGCCTCCAGGCGGTCGATGACCCCGGCCATTTCATACGCGTCTTCCTGGACTGCCAGCGCGAGGAATTCCATGTCCTCCAGCGCGACCAGTTGGCTCAGCGAGTCATCCAACTGGTTCAGAATGTCCCCGACGTCCGTCTGGCTGACCGTTGCGGAAGTTGACCCCGAGCCGGCAATGACTTCCCGGCCGTGGGACCGCAGCTTCTCGGCGGCCAACGCCGCAGCCCACGCCGCGTCGACGGCCGGCGCGGACTCGGCGCGGATCCGGTAGCTGAGGTCGCCGCTGCGCTCGAAATAGTAGATGCCAACTGCGCTGGACAGGAGGGTCAGAATCACCGCGAAGACGAGGGCCAGGTAGAGGCGTGTTCCGATTTGACGCCACCGGTTGAGAAGAAATCTCATCGCCTATTGCCTTTTATTTGACCTGGTGGTTGTGACAGATACACGCAATTATATTCCAGACACTTTCCAGCGCACAGCGATTGCGCGCAACGTATTGTCGGACTACGCGAGAAGGTACGGCGGCAACCAGGGCAATCGAATCTTCAACAAATTCGGTACCCTCGCGCGTACCCAGTTTCACACGAACTGCGATTGCGAGCGCGGCGCGGCAATCGCGTCAGGGCAACAAGCGCCGCCGCGGGAACGAGATCGCCACGTCGCTGCGCTCCTCACGATGACAAACCGGGTACGCGTGAGATTCGGTACCATCGCCCGGACTGTATCCTGGTGGGCGATAACGCGCAGACTTCTCCGCGCCTAGAATTCCCGGGAACCCTCCCATCACTCAAAACCTCCGCATCGAATCATCCTGTCCATCCCGTGTATCCTGTTTATCCCGGTAAAATTCACCGTTCGTTGCTGCCAATTTCGGCTCCGACGCCATCGCTGATTGAGACGCAATTGCCCTGCGGCCACTGCCGGACCCCGGGTGCAACAGTCATGCGTGCCGGAAAATGGAATGATACGCGCCGGCCCTTCCGTTTGAGGAGCACGGGGCTGGTGGTACGATATTAGGGCAATGCAAACGCGAACCGCCGTTCCCCTCCCATCCACGCCGCTGCCGGGCACCCTGGCGGACCTCATCCTGCCCCAATCGGTCGGCGCCCGCCGTATCGCCAGGGATGTGGCCCTGATCGTTGCCGGCAGCCTGCTGGTGGCGCTGTTCGCGCAGATCAAGATACCGCTGGGGTTCACTCCCGTTCCCATCACCGGGCAGACCTTCGCCGTCCTGTTGGTGGGCGCGATGCTGGGTGGCTGGCGCGGCGGGTTGGCGCTGGCGCTCTACGCGATTGAAGGAGCGTTCCTACCGTTCTTCGCCGGCGGAGCTTCCGGCTGGTTCTGGCTCCTCCCGTCCGGCGGATACATCGTCGGCTTCATACCCGCGGCGGCGTTGGTGGGCTGGCTGTGCCAGCGCGGATGGAACCGCCGTCCCTGGATCCTGGCGGCCATGCTGCTGGGCAACGCCGTGCTCTACGTGCCGGGCCTGATCCAGCTGAACCTCTTCCTGCCGGCCAACGTGGCAGAGGCCTGGGGCTGCGCCAACCTGTGGCAGTGCGGCCTGCTCCCCTTCGTCGCCGGCGACCTCGCAAAGCTCATCGTGGCGAGCCTGGCGGTGCCGGCCGGATGGGCGCTGCTGGACCGGTTCACATTGAAAACTGACCCGGACGACGAGTAACCACAGGAATCCATGGACATCTACTGGCTGGGACACGCCTGCTTCAGGCTGCGGTCGACAAACGCCGGGCTGTCGATCATCACCGATCCCTACGCCTCCGGCGTGGGCGGCCTGGGTGTGCAGATCGACCCGAGACAGATGGTGGACGCGGTGGGCGTCACGGTGAGCCACGACGACCCCATGCACAACAGCGCCGGCGAGGTTGTCGGGCAGCCGCGCGTGTTCGACACCCCGGGCGAGTACGAGTTCCAGGGGATCACCATCCGCGCGGTTATGACTCCGCTCCCCGAGGGCACGCCGCGCAGCAAACGCAACGTGGCGTTCGCCATCGCGCTGGACGGGATCAACGTGTGCCACCTGGGGAACATCACCCAGCCGCTGACGGCGCAGCAGATCGACCTGATCGGGCCGGCGGAGGTGGTGCTGGCGCCGGCCGGCGGCTCCGACCACAACCTGCTGTCGTACCGGGCGATCAACCAGATGGCGCAGCAGCTTGACGCGCGCTGGCTCATCCCCATGCACTACCGGGCCGAGCGAGAACCCTCGGCCGTGGAGCCGGAAGGGCCGGAGACGTTCCTGCGGGAGTTGGGAGTCGCCGAGGGAAGTCTGCAGGCCCAGGGCCGGATGCAGGTGACGCGCAACAACCTGCCGCCTTCGCTGCAGGTGGGACTGATGGCTCCCCAGTTCCGGACGCAGTAAGCGCAGATCTGCCAGGCAGCCGCTCAACACCGAAACCGTCATACCGGCGAAAGCCGGTATCCAGGAACTCCCTGCCGGTTCTCACCGTTCCCGTCGGCCGGGGCTTCTGGGTCCTGCTTTCGCAGGAACCACGTGTTCTCTACGAAGAAACCCGGCGCGTCCGAATACTCGAGAGGGCGATGACGGATCGCGGAGCGTGCGGTCTCGCTGTGTATAATGTCGCCAAACAGGAGGTGACGTTATGCCAGCTGAGTTGATGGGCCCTTACACCGCGCTCCGCAGCGAATTCGGCGTGCCGGTCAGGATGCGGGACGGCGTCACCCTCTACGCCGACGTGTACCGCCCGGACGTGGCCGATCCGATGCCCGTGCTGCTGCAGCGCACGCCATACGACAAGTTCCAGGGGGTGGGCGGCGGCCTGGACGTGATGCGGGCCGTGTCCCACGGTTACGCGGTGGTGATCCAGGACACGCGCGGCCGCTACGCCTCGGAGGGCGAGTTCTACCCGTTCCTGGACGAACCCAACGACGGCTACGACACCGTGGCCTGGTGCGCGGACCAGCCCTGGAGCACGGGCAAGGTCGGCATGTTCGGGCGCTCCTACGTCGGCGCGACCCAGTGGTTGTGCGCCATCACCAACCCGCCGGCCCTGACCTGCATCGCTCCGGGAATCACTGCCTCGGACTACTACGAGGGCTGGACCTACCAGGGCGGCGCGCTGGCCTGGGGCTTCGCCCTGTCGTGGACCATGCGTCAGCTGACCATGGCCAACATGAACGCGATCAGCAGCCGCCACGACGTTCCCGACGGGACTCGCGAGGGTCTGCTGGCGGCGTTCAACGAGTTGGATTGCGCCTTCCGCCACCAGCCCATCGTGGACCTGCCGCACCTGAAGGAGCCGCTGGCCGGGTACTTCTATGACTGGATCAAGCACTCCAGCAGCGACGAGTACTGGAAGCGCTGGCGCATCGAGGACCACTACCCGCACATCACCACGCCGGCGCTGCACATCGGCGGCTGGCACGACATCTTCCTGCTGGGCACGTTGCGCAACTTCGTGGGGATGCGGGACAAGGCGGCAGATGCGACCGTGCGGGACGGACAGCGATTGATCGTCGGGCCGTGGCACCACGGGCCATTCGGCGAGATCTCCGGCGAGTTCTTTTTCGGGCTGGGCGCGGCCGGGCCGGCCATCGACACCGACGGCATCCAGCTGAAGTGGTTCGACCACTGGCTGAAGGGCGAGGCGAACGGCGCCAACGACGGAGCGCCGGTCCGCATCTTCGTGATGGGCGCCAACGAGTGGCGGGACGAGCAGGAATGGCCGCCGGCGCGGGCGCAGTACACGGACTACTACCTGCACAGCGCGGGCAAGGCCAACACGTCGTCGGGAGACGGCGCGCTGTCGGCGGAGGCGCCGGGCGACCAGGCGCCGGACGTGTTCCTGTACGACCCGCGAGACCCGGTGCCCACCCGGGGAGGGGCCCTGTGCTGCGGGCCGTCCTTTGTGCCCGGGGGCGCATACGACCAGCAGCTTATCGAGGGGCGCAGCGACGTGTTGTGCTACACCACGCCGCCGCTGGCCGAGGACCAGGAGGTGACCGGCCCGGTGACGGTGACGCTGTTCGCGGCGACCACCGGCGCGGATACGGACTTCACGGCCAAGCTGGTGGACGTGGAGCCGTGCGGCGCAGCCCGGGCGCTCACCGACGGCATCATGCGGGGCCGCTACCGGAAGGGCACGGATGAGGCGGTGCCGGTCACCCCGGGGGCGGTGGAGGAATACACCATCGACCTGGTGGCGACCAGCAACGTGTTCAAGGCCGGGCACCGGATCCGGCTGGACATCAGCAGCAGCAACTTCCCCAGATTCGACCGCAACTTCAACACCGGCGGCGACCCCTGGGCGGCCACGGAGTGTGTGCCGGCGATCCAGACCATCATGCACAACGAGCAGTATCCGTCGCGGGTGCGGCTGCCCGTCATTCCGGCTTCGTAGCCCCGTCCCCGTAATTCCCAACGATCAATGGCACGCTTCGGTTGCCTGGCGCTGTCGGTGGTGGTCGCCATGGCGTTGCTGATCTTCATCGTATTCCTGTGGTCGGGCTGGCTGAACCGTCCGGTGGGCCACGCTCCATCGGGGCTGGGCCCCGCGTCGGTCTCCATCGCGCCCGACCCGCCAGCCGGGGCGGCGGTGACCGTTGCGACCATTGATGCCCGGTGAGTTGAATTGTCCCAAAGGCCGGAATGTGACGGATAACCCAATCGCCACCCGGAGAGAACGGCCTTGTTCAACCCCTCAACACGAAGCAGGTACGCGTGATGGGATGCTCAGCAAACGGGGTTTTTCAGTTCGCTGGCGCAACACGCCCCAGCGAAGCGGCCCAGTGAAGTCCGGTTGGGACACGGGCTGCAACCGGAGGTGTTTGTATCAATAGCCGGGAAGACCGGCGCTGGCCCGGCCCCGCCGTGCGTCGCACTGCCGTGAAACGGCCAGATCACGGGGTCGTGCGATGACCGGTGCCACCGTCTTGCGGACGCGGCTGGCCCACGCCCTGCCCTTCTACTACGGCTGGGTTATCGCCGGGAACGGGGTGGCGCTGAGCCTGTCCACCCGGACCGTGATGGCGGTGGCGACCCTTTCGGTGTTCGTGGTTCCCATGACCCAGTCCATGGGCTGGTCAGTGGGGATGTTCTCCGGCGCGGTCAGCCTGGGCGGACTGGTCGCGGTCTTCATCTCGCCCATCGTGGGCAGATGGCTGGACCGGTACGGAGCCGGAGTCATCCTGGGGATGGGTTCGCTCGCCACCGGGGTCCTGGCCATCGGGCTGGCCTTCGTCACCCATCCACTGGCCTTTTATTTCCTGTACGTTCCCGGGCGGATGATCTTCTCCGGGCCGATGGAGATCGGGCTGCCCACGGCGGTCAGCAACTGGTTCATCCGGCGGCGTCCCCTGGGGCTGGCCGTGGACGCGGTCGCCAAGGGGGCCGGCCTGGCCATCGTGCCCTGGGCGATGCAGCTGATCATCACCGGGTACGACTGGCGCACGGCGTGGGTCACCCTGGGCGTACTCACGCTGGCGCTGGGGGTTGTTCCATCGCTGCTGCTTCTGGCGCGGCGCCCGGAGGACATGGGGTTGGAACCCGACCCGGCGCCGGCCCGCGGAGACCCGGCCGGCCAGGGTGCCGACGCCGCCCCGGGTTCCGGCAACCCGGGCGGCTTTACCGAGATCAACTTCACGGTGGGGCAGGCGCTGCGAACCCAGGCGTTTTGGATCCTGGCGATCTTTTCCGGCGCCGGGATGATGGTCCAGGCGGGGGTGAGTCTGCACCAGGTCTCCCACTACATCAACCAGGGAGTTGACCCCCGATTTGCCGCGATGAGCGCGAGCACGTTCGCCCTGGCGCAAATGCCGGCGAGCCTGTTCTGGGCGGCCCTGGCGCGGCGGATGCCCATCCGGTTCCTCATGATGTCCGCCGCGTTCGTCGTGGCGCTGGCCACGGCGGGAACGGTGATGAGCGACTGGCTGCTGCCGGAGATAATCTCGGCGGCGGGGGTCGGGTTCGGCGTCGGCGGCCTGCACCTGCTGATACGGCTGGTGTGGGCGGACTACTACGGACGCCAGAACCTGGGAACGATCCGGGGGCTGACCATGTCGGTGCAGGTGGGCGGACAGGCGCTGGGGCCGGTTATCGCCGGGTTCATGTTCGACTATTTCGACAGCTACCGGATCCCGTTCACGTTCTTCGCCGTGGCCGTGTTCCTGGCCGGGATCCTGGCGCTGGCCGCCAAACCGCCGCGGGCGCCGTCTCCGACGCATTCCCGGGAACCGGCCGGGGTCTCGGGCTGACCCCGACCACCGGTCACGTAGCCGCGGGCGAGGTCTGGCCCTCGGCCGGCAAGGACTCTTCCCAGTCGGGGATGAGGACGCGGGAGGACGATTCCAACAGCAGGATGAAGATCACTCCGGCGAGACTGGCGGCGATGGAGATGGTCCAGGCGAGGTCGTAGGAGCCCCCGCCGACGTCGATGAAACCAAGATACCGCACGGGTACTTCGGCATTCCTGAAGTCATAGATCACGCCGCCGACGAGTCCTCCGAGCGCCATGCCGAAGCCGGACCCGAGATGCTGGAATCCGAAGATCGACCGCACCGGTCCCATGCCATAGTACTGGCGGTTGGCGATGAGGAAGGCGGACATCTCCCCGCCAAACCCGATGCCGAAGAGGACCGCGAAGAGATAGAACTCCCACACGCTCTGGGCCCAGAAGAGCATTATGACCGTGACGCCCTGCAGGAAATAGGGCAGAATCATCGTTACCTTGGCGCCCCACCGGTCGGCCAGGATCGGTATGAACAGGCGGCTGCTGACGCTGGCCATGGTGTAGATGGTAACGGTCCAGGCCGCCGCGGTGAGGGACAATCCCTGCTCGGTTGCGAAGAACACCACGTGCCAGATGACGATGGCGTGGCCCATGCAGCCGAGGAAGTGGATGAAGGGAAGGTTCCAGAAGGCGCGGGTCCGGCGGGCGTGCTGCAGGAAGACCTTGCTGCGCAACTTCGCCGTTGCGGCATTGACCGGCGCCGGCGCCGGCTCGTCGTCGGTGGCTCCCAGCGGTTTCAGGCCGCGATCGGCGGGCTCGCTGTGGAAGAAGAATAACAGGGAGAACAGGATTACTCCGCCCACGCCGGCGATGATCCAGAAACCGACCTGCCAGCCCGTCAGGGCCACCAGCAGCGCCAGGGCCGGGGCGGTGACCGATGCTCCCATGCCTCCGATGGACTGCTGGATGCCGACGGCAACGCCCAGTTTCCGCTTGAACCAGGCGGCGACGGTGGTGGGGATGTTGACCGTGAAGAGTGCCTGGGCCAGGCCCAATACAAAGCTGTAGTAGAGGTACAGCTGCCAGATCTGTTCCACGGTGCTGAGGAGCAGCATCCCGACCACATAGAGGGCGGCGGCAACAAACAGGGACTTGCGCGCTCCATAGCGGTCGCCGACCCATCCGGAGGCCGGGGACAAAAGAGCGCTGGCGAGGCTCCGGAAGACCTGGGCCAGCACGATGGCGGTGACGCCCCAGGCGAAGTCGGTCTGGAGGACGACGAGGATGACGGCGAAAGCCTGGCTGACGAAATTGGCGGTGACCCGGAGCATGGTGCCCATTCCGACCACGAGCCAGGCGTAGTGATACTGCTCCCGCAGGTACGTCGTCAGGTCCGAAACGCCGGTATTCAAACCGAATCACTCTCCATTGACGGTAATCAGGTTGGGTGGGTGCGCGCCGGGCGGAAAGTCGTCGGAGACGACGGGCGCAAAGCAGGGCATCCGCGATTGAGGCATTGTAACCACGCCAGGGTCAGGCGGCAAATGGATCCGGCAGCGCTAACCAGAATGCCCTTTGCAAGGGCAGCGGGCTGACGCCTCATGCGTACGCGCTTTCGTGAATCGTCAGAAACGGGTTTCACGGGATTTTACGATTTGACAGGATTGGGAGAGCCCCAGCGCGGTACGGTTCCAATCCTGGTAATCCCCAAATCCAGAAAATCCCTCCTCTGACGTTTCCCCGCCGCAAACCGGGTACCCTCGATGGCCCTCGCCACATCATCCCCAACTCGCGCGTATCCAGTTTCACACGAACTGTCATCAGACTTACGCGCTTCGAAGTCATGCCCGCGGAAGCGGGAATCCAGCGGCCGTATTCTTTAGCAGTGTTCCGGATTCGTTCACCATAAAGTCAATGGATTCCTGCTTTCGCAGGAATGACAGGTATGTAATTTCAAGCGCGTAAGTCCTATGTCATTGCCAGCGAAGCAGCGTCACCCCGTACTTGATATGGGGGCGGCAATCTCGTCAGGGCAACGGACACCGCCACGTGAACGAGATCGCCACGTCGCTACGCTCCTCGCGATGACAAACTGGGTACCCGTCAGCCTTTCGGGGTGTTGGCGCGGGACGCCGCAAGGGGCTGTAGGGTCTGGGCAGGCCGAGCCGGGGGCGTCGGGTAGGCATGGCCGGGAAATGATGGATTGGATGACGCCCGGGTCTTGGGATACTTTCTCACTCCTCATCCTCTTTCCAGGACAGGAAACGACCCGGGGAAATGACGATCAGGGTCAACCGTTCGTCCGCCAGAAGTTCCGCAGCGAACTCGGCGCCTCGCTCTTCGCCCTCGTACAGGACGCACGTCCGGCGCACCATGTCATCCAGCCCGCCGTCGGTGACCTCGGCCGTGCCCTCGATGGTGACAAACGAATAGGGGTGATCCGCGGTGGGGACGCATAGGGCCACGGCGGAATTCCGGCGAATGTTTCGCACCTTGACCGCCGATCTGTCGGCCATCACCAAAGCCCGACCGTTATCCCAAAGGAACCAGACCGGCGCCACGTGGGGAGTGCCGGTGGCATACATGGTGACCAACTGCGCCGTTCGGGGCTGGGACAGAAATTCATCCACTTCTGCTGGGTTCAATGTTCCCAAGGTATTCCTCCTGTAGACTCTCGGGTCTGCGATGCCGTGCATAAAGATACCGAACGAATGATAGCGGAAAGGAGTCCGATTCACTTCCTCCCAACAGCCGCATGGTCAGAGGCATAATGGTGGGTTCAGCAGACAACGCGGCTATACCGACGGCCCTCCCCGAAACTATCAGCACGCCGGCGCCGCTGCATCGCCGGCGGGAGTGAGGGACGCGCTCATGTCCCACAGCCTGGCGGCCAGCTCCGCATCGTAGCTGATGCTGGAAGACGGCACCGGGCGGCAGTCCACGAAATACCTGCCGGTCACACCTTCCACCTCCGGTGACGCGGCCAGGTACACCGGCGTCTCCGCTCCCCTGTCCGGGGCAATGCCGCGAACTCCAATGAAGAAGTTGACCACGCGACCCAGCAACCCGTTGTTGCGGGCGATGTTGGTCCGCACCAGGCCGGGATGCAGGGCGTTGGCCGTGATGTTCTCGCCTTCCAGTCGCCGCGCCAGCTCGTAGGTGAACAGAATGTTGCACAGCTTGGAGCGTTTGTAGGCTCCGTATCCCCCATTGCCCGAAGGCTTGGGCAGGTCTTCCAGCCGGAACCGGCCCGGCGACTTGTGCGCGCAGGAGGACACGTTGACAATCCGGGCCCGTGGCGCTTTTCGCAGGTGTTCCAGCAGCAGGCCGGTCAGCAGGAAGTAGCTCAGGTGGTTCAATGCGAAGGTCATCTCGAAACCCTCGGCGCTGCGCCGGTCGGACAGGAAGATGGCCCCGGCATTGTTCAGCAGCACGTCCAGATGGGGCGTCAACTCCATCGCCTCGGCGGCGACGCGGCGCACTTCACGTTGGGACGAAAGGTCGGCCAGCAGGTACTGCACCGCCGGGTTGCCCGTAGCGGCGATGATCTGCCGGACTGCGCCTTCGGTCTTGGCGGCGTTGCGGCCCACGATGACCACCCTGGCTCCCATGCGGGCCAGTTCGCGGGAGGCCGCGTAGCCGATGCCGTCGCTGCCGCCGGTTATGAGACAGATTTTCCCCTGCATCGGAGTATTCATGGGAACAAGCCTGGCCACCACCTGTATCGAGCTCCTGGCCCATACGTCGTCAAACCCGGTTGACCCCGGACATTGAGGCTACGCCGTCCATCATATCGCCCATCTGCACTGCAAAACCAATATATACCGCGTGTCGCTCGCGACGATAACATCACATTGGCAATCCGATCCCGGCCGGGCGTTGGCGACCATGGTCATGGCCACTGTACGACGAGGTGAGGATGGACCAACCCACACCACCCACACCACCGGACTCACGCGTACCCACTATCGTTGGAACTGTCATGGGAGTCACGCCCTTGAAATTACAAAAACCGTCACTCCTGCAAAAGCAGGAATCCATTGACTTAACAGTGAGCGAATCTGGAACACTGTTAGCGATTTCGGCCACTGGATTCCCGCTTCCGCGGGAATGACTTCGAACTGCGTAAACCGTCCCGACGACACGCTCCCATCAACAACGAGACCCAATCCTCAGACGGGCAGCCAAGCTGGTTGCCCGCGAAGGCCCGCGAGTTTTCACCCGGCAATCGGGATGGGCGCCAAAACATTCCGGGACACTCCGGGTCCGGCGCCCTTCGGAGTCTGACCTTCGGCGCCAACAACCTACATCGAAAAGGGCCGGCGCTTTCGGGTCAGTTTGCAACTCTCACCCAAGCGTCGGCCCTTGCCGGTTTCACGGCGCATGTATGTGGGACCTGGGCTACTCCAATTGCCGCAGCCTCGGGTCCAGGGCATCCCTCAGCCAGTCGCCGAACAGGTTCAGCGACAGCACCGTCAGGAAGATTGCCAGTCCCGGCAGCGTCGAAATCCACCATGCAATCGCGATCCTATCGCGGCCCTCCGAGAGCATGGACCCCCAGGCCGGAGTCGGCGGCGGCACACCCGCGCCCAGGAAGCTCAGGGCGGCCTCCAGCAGGATGACCACGCCCACCAGCAGGGTTGCCACCACAATCACGCTGTTGGCGATCCCCGGCAGGATGTGGACGATCATGATGCGAATGGTCCCGGCCCCGGCCACGCGGGCCAACGCGACATAGTCCGCGGTCTTGACGCGCAGCACCTCCCCCCGCGTGACGCGGGTGAAGAGTGGCCAGATAGCTATCGCCATGATCACGATGATCAGCTGGAAGGATGGCCCAAGCGCCACAACCAACACGAGGGCGACCAGGATGAGAGGGAGCGCAAGGATGATGTCCACCATGCGCATCACGGCTTCGTCGACCCACCCGCCGTGCCAGCCGGCGGTCAGACCGAGGACTGTGCCCATCGTGCCGCCAACGGCCAGCGTCAGGCCGGCCATCACCAGGGAAACTCGCGCGCCGTGGATGATCCGGGTGAACAGGTCCCGCCCCAGATGGTCGGTGCCCAGAATGTACAGCGTATCGATACCTTCCCGGACAACTACATCCAGTTTGTCGCCGATCACCGCATTGGGGTCTATCTGCTTGGCGTTGAATTCGGTGATCTGCGTTTTTTGTTTTTCGATGTCGCTGGGACTGATTACCGCCACCACCTCTTTGGTCACTATCACGGGTGGGACCGGCTCGTACGCCCAGAACCCGGGTTGAAGACGGTGGTTCGGGTCTCCCACGTTCGGGTCATACGGGGATATCCAGTCGGCGGTGATTCCGGCCACCACCACCAATGTCAGGATGAACACCGGAATGATCAGGACCGGGCGGCGCCAGCGCGAGATCGCCCGGAGCGCCCGCACGATGACGGGTTGAGAGGGAGTGAGAACTGTAGCGTTGGCCATTGGCTTCTCCAGGCCTTCTCTGGAAACGTGAATTCTCGATGCGGCGGTAACCGCTTCACTCGTCGAGGATCCGTATCTCCTACAGGTATCGGATTCTGGGGTCGATGTAAGCGTAGAGTATGTCCACCAGCAACGCTATGAACACATACCCCAGCGTGAACATGATGGTCAGCCCCTGGATCAGCGGGTAGTCGGACGACCAGAGGGCCTGCACTGCCAACTGACCCATTCCCGGCCACGCGAATACCAGTTCGGTGGTGATGGAGCCCGTGAGGATGGCAGGCATGGACACGCCCGCCAGCGTCAGTGGCGGTA
This sequence comes from Dehalococcoidia bacterium, assembly GCA_022823505.1. GTDB lineage: Bacteria > Chloroflexota > Dehalococcoidia > Lucifugimonadales > UBA3495 > Bin87. The sequence continues at coordinate 42,382 of JAJEIA010000090.1, read as the reverse complement.
TCAGTGCATTACGAAATGCATGCTTCCAGATGATCGCCCGGCCGGGCAACCCTTTTGCCCGGGCCAGCTTGATGTATTCCGTGTCCAGCGTGTCCAGCATCGCCGAGCGCATCAACCGCAGGCTGCCGGCCAGGAACCCGCCCCATGCCAGGGTGATGGTTGGCAGGATAAAGCTGTTCCAGTCCTGCCTTCCGGAAGGCGGGACCCAGCCCAGGTACACCGCAAAGAAGAAGATGAACATGATGCCAAGCCAGAAGGACGGCGCCGCCTGCCCAATCAGGGCCACGGCCCTACCGACCTGGTCCAGAACGCTGCCCCGCAGGACCGCCGACATGACACCCAGGGGTATCCCTACAATGAGCGCGAGCATGAAGGCGGCCCCGCCAAGCTGGAGCGTCGCCGGGATTTTCTCGGCGACTACCTCCAGCACCGGCCGGCGCTGGCTGATTGACTCGCCGAAATCGCCGCGCAGCACCCCACCCATGAAAATTGCGTACTGGTGATAGAGGGGCTTATCCAGTCCCAGCTCCTCCCCCAGCAACTCCCATTGCTCCTGGGTGGCGTGATCGTCCAGGAGCAGTGATCTTGGGTCCCCGCCCACCCGAGCCATGACGAAGATGATCATCGACACCGCGAGCAGTGTGATTATCATCAGGAAAAATCGGCGTATCAAAAACCGTTGCATGTCAAGGTCCCAGCATCAAATGGTCAGGTACATTCAACCCGATCTTATCGCCTGAAGGTGACGATTTCTCTCACTACGCCGAGCAGCAACGTTGCCAGGTTGGCCACCACGGTTGCGCCGGCCGTCGCGTAGGTGAAGGCGTTGATGGGAGGATCAGAGCAGCACTTGATCTCGCGGTTCAACGCGTGGTCGAACCCAATCCAGGATCCGACGATCCCCCCCGCCAGTCCAACGGCTCCGATCATCAGGACTGTCGGCAAAGTGTTGCCGTCTATGCGCAGCCACGTCAGAGACCCGCCAAGTCCGGCCCCCAATGCTGCTCCTCCCAAGAACATCACATCCCGTAGCAGCTTGGATGAGGTGTCGGTGAAGAAATAATACAGGCCCCATGCGACCCATACGCCAATATAGCTGAGCACGAGGGCCAGGAGCAGTCCGAGCCCTGCGCGCCCAGCGATTGTGAGGATGCTTGCCGCCAAGCTAACTTACGGCCGGAGCCATCCGGATACTCTCCGAAACCTTCCCGACCTTACTGAGTGGTGAGGTTGGGAGCGTACTCGAACCCGGTCAGGTCCCGCGTTTCGGCGTAGTTCAGGTGATCGTTCCAGGGGGCCGTGTCCCCGTTTACGGCAAAGACCTGGTTCTGGGCATAGAGGCCGACCGACAGAGCGTTGTCGTACACGAACTTGGCAGCCTCAACCATGATCTCGTACCGCGCGGCGTCGTCAACGGTGCCCTGGGCTTCGTTCATCAAATCGGTAAGGATCGGATGATCCATGCCGAAGTTCCAGGCACTCTCATGGTTGAAAGCGGTGGACCAGCGGTCCAGTGGGTCAACCGCCACGTGGGTGTGCTGGTACGCCTGGTTGTAGGTGCGGGTCACGATGCCCGGGCGGAAGGTCTTGTAGGGCAGGTTCTGCTGGTTGGCCTTCACGCCGATCTGGTCCCACATCTGGGCGATGGCGGAAGTCACTTCGAGGTAGTTCGAGCCGCCCAGGGGAGTGAGAGTGATCTCAAACCCGTCGGGATAGCCCGCCTCGGCAAGCAACTGCCTGGATTTCTCGGGATTGTACTCCCACTGACGGTACTCCGCCGGCAGCTTGTCCAGGTGGAACGCCCACGCCGGTAGGGAGTCCGGGATGGCCTCGCTGCTCAGCAGCGTGTCCGAGATGGTCTGGCGGTCGATGGCAATGGACAGAGCGGTGCGCACCTTGGCCGCGTTCTGCCATTCCTCCGATGCGGGGTCCGGGTTGCCGGAAATCCAGGGCAAGGAAGGATCGAAGCCGGGGACTCTCTCTTCGTGTTCCGGCGTACGCGAACCGTCAGGGTTGACCCCGACGTAGTAGTTGCCATAGAAAGCCATGCTCACGCCGCTGCCGCCAGCGATCCTGACGAAGTCGGTGCCTGGGTGGTCCGCCACTGCGGCGATGGAGTCCAAGTTCATTTCCATTGCCGTGAGTCCGTCGGTGAGGAAGTTGGCCACGCGGGTGGATTCCTCGGGAATGTGCAGCCACCTCAGTTCGGCGAACTCGGGGGTCTTGCGCCAGTGGTTTTCGACCGCTTCCCACCGGGTGAACTGGTCGCTCTGGTGCTCGGCAAATGACCACGGGCTGGTCCCGGCGATGTTCCGGCTGGCCTCGTCGACGCCCACCTCTTCAAGTTGTGCCTTGCTGATGATGTTGACGTGGGGACGAGCAAGGAGACCCAGGGTGTCGTACTGCGGCGTCCCGGTGTTCACCTCAATGGTGTACCTGTCGATGGCCTTGGCCCGGCCTTCGTCGATGATGCCGGTGACAACATTGCCTTCCTTGACGTCTCCGCCAAGCCCCCAGATCCGGCGGATATGGGTGTTGAACGCCACGCGGGAGCTTTCGCCGCCGCTGATCATCAGGCTCCAGAGGACGCCTTCCGCGTCCAGTTCGCCGTAGCCCTTGTGGAACTGGGCGCCTTCCTGCAGCTTGAACGTCCAGGTGACCCCGTCATCGGCAACGCTCCATTCCCGGAACAGCCAGGGAACAATTTCCTTGTCTTCGTTCATATAAAGGAGCGTCTCGGCGGTGGTGTAGCCGTTATGGTGATACCCGGCTCCTTCCGTCACCGTCGGGAAAACGTGGAACGGAGCGACCAGGGGCAGTCCGAAGGTCAAAGTCCCTCTGGGCGCCGCCACATCCGAGGACTCCGGCATAGCTGTCGTTTGTGGGACGGCGGTAGCCGCGACCGCTGCTCCTCCGGAACTTCCCGAACTCGCGGCGGGAGTGCTCTCCGCCATAGCCGCGGCGGGCGCCGCGGTGGCTTCTGCCGCCGGCGCTGCCGGCGCAGCGGCGGGCGCTTCCTGCGCCGTTCCGCAGGCTACCGCGGCTATCAGGGCAATAGCCAATGGAGCGAAAACGAACAGGCGGGTCGATGGGATCCATCGATGCTTCATATTACAGAACCTCCGAATTCGAGAAACAGGGCAGGTCACTATGCAATCTCGCGGTTTATCCCGCGTCGACCGATGCCTGTGCCGTCGTATGCCACGCGGGCACCGATATAAAGTTGCTTGTATGCCGGCGCGACTACGTGCAGAATCAAGGCTACCCTGAAATTGTGAACGCACCATAGACGCACATCCGCTACGAGTCAATAGGGCATGTCCCTCGGGCGCATACACTCTCCCGCCAACGGGCGTTGGGCGCGAACAGGGGCAATCGTGCTGCCGGCGGCACGATGAATCGCTTGCCCGGAGCACCACGCCGCACCCCCATTCGGGGCGGCCAGGCAGGAACGCACGAGGACGCGGGTCCTCATGCATACTCACCTGGGCAGAACCTGCGAATTTGCATGGATACGCAGGATGGAAAGGATTGCATTGGTGAGCTGAGTTATAACGGTTGAGGCCTGGAGCAGGAAACCGAGATACCCCTATGGCGGCAAAGCGGCACAAACGGGAGCATTAACTGTGACCACGGCCTGGTTGCCGAAAGCGATCCGGTTCCCGCCATCCAACTAATGCCATCCCGTTCATCCATGCGAATTGTTCTTCCTCCATAAAGTAGGTGCGCGTGAGGCGCGTAAGCGGTGTCCGGTTGATAGTCCGGGCGTCCTCTGGCACAATGGGTGGCCGGTGTATGTGTTTTGATCCATGTCAACGGTTGGGTTGCAAACCGGCGCACTGGTACATCAGGAACCACGGAGGTAACATCCGGTGGCGTTTGTCAAAGGTTTGAAATGCCGGGAATGCGGCCGGGAATACCCGGGCGAGCCCCTGAACGTTTGCGATTTCTGTTTTGGCCCTCTGGAGGTCATCTATGACTACGTGACCATCTCGGAGGTGGTCACGCACCAGCGCATCGCCGACGGGCCGTTGAGTATCTGGCGCTACCAGGACCTGCTGCCGGCCTCGGCGGACGACCCCGTCGACATCATGTCGGGTTACACGCCGTTGCTGAAGGCCAGGAACCTGGGCAAAAAGCTGGGGCTGAACAACCTGTACATCAAGAACGACAGCGTCAACCCGTCCTTCTCGTTCAAGGACCGCGTCGTGTCGGTGGCGGCGACCAAGGCGGTTGAATTCGGTTACGAGACGCTGGCGTGCGCCAGCACTGGCAACCTGGCCTGCAGCGTGGCCGCTCACGCCGCCCGGGCCGGGATCGACGCGGTGGTCTTCATCCCGGCGGACCTCGAACGCGGCAAGGTCATCGGCGCCGCCGTCTACAATCCGACGCTCGTGGCGGTCGAGGGCACCTACGACGAAGTCAACCGCCTGTGCAGCGAGGTTAGCGACAACTACCCCTGGGCGTTCGTCAACATCAACATGCGGCCCTACTACGCCGAGGGCAGCAAGACCCTCGGGTACGAAGTTGCCGAGCAGTTGGGCTGGAGAGTGCCGGACCACGTGGTGGTGCCGTCGGCCTCCGGGGCGATGTTCACCAAGATCTGGAAGGGTTTCAACGAGTTGGCGTGCCTGGGACTGTTGGACGGCGTGGACCCGCAACCCTTCGGCGCCGACCAGAACACGGTGCATCATCCCGCCATCACCACGCGCATGCACATGGCGCAGGCCGCCGGTTGCTGCCCCATCGTGACCGCGTGGGAGAACCAGCAGAATCAGATCCGTCCCGTGCGCCCCGACAGCATCGCCAAGTCGTTGGCCATTGGTAATCCGGCGGACGGAATCTACAGCCTGCGCGTCATCCGGGAGTCGGGCGGAAGCGGCTACGCGGTGCCGGAATCCCAGGTGGTGGAAGGCATCAAACTGCTGGCGGAAACCGAGGGCATCTTCACCGAGACCGCCGGCGGAGTGACCGTTTCCACGCTCAAATACCTGGCCGATACCGGCGCCATCGGCGCCGACGAACTCACCGTAGCCTACATCACCGGCAACGGCCTGAAAACCCAGGAAGCTGTGGAAGAGGTGGTCAATCCCCTCCAAATCAAGCCCATGATGGGGTCGTTCGAAGAAGCCCTGGAAAACCGGACGGCGGCCCGGGTGTAGATGGTCATGGCCAAACAGCGCGTGCGGTTCACCTTCTCGGCCGAGATGGTGCGGGAGCCGATCATCTACCGGCTGGGACACGACTTCGACGTGGTCACCAACATCAGGCGCGCCGATGTCCGGTCGGATGTCGGTTGGGTGGTGCTGGAACTCGAGGGTTCCGAGGAGGAGATCCAGCGTGGCCTCGACTGGGTCGGCAACACGGGCGTCAGGGTTGACCCCATCGCGGGAGACGTGATTGAAGGCTGACCGCGCCGGTGGCTGCCAACCCCAGGTGTCATATCGAACATGCCACAGCGGCGGACGCGAAACGGAATCCCAAAATTGCAGGAGGAACTATTCCAATGGGCGTAACGGTACGCATTCCCACTCCGCTGCGACGCATGACCGGCGGCGCGGACAAAGTTGAACTGGACGTGGCCGACCTTTCGCAAATGATCGACCGGCTGGAGAATGACTATCCCGGCTTCAAGGAGCGGTTGCTGGACGAAGAAGGCGAACTGCGGTACTTCGTGAACATTTACGTGAATGGCGAAGATATCCGGTTCGACCAGGGGCTGCGGACGTCTATCAAATCCGGAGACGAAATCAGCATTGTCCCGGCGGTCGCCGGCGGACTGAAATGATCAAGTAGGGCGACCTTATCCTCGTAAACCCGACACTCCCGCACGTGCGGGGGTGTCGCTTTTTCGGCAAGTCCTGCCGATACCCGCCGACGCCGTCCCTCTGGCCGGCAAGTCGGCCGACCATATTTCGTTCCGATTCCAGCCGGAGACCCGGTAATCTGATCGTCAGACCGTTCCGCACCGGTGCTCGAATACGGGCCGTTGCGGCCCGCCGCGCCTGCCCGGAGCGCGTTGCTTGACATGACTGACGGCGTTCGTTACATTCTGACCACGTTGGAACGAACGGGCCCTACCCGGAAACCGCGCGCCGCGCCTACCCCGCTATTCTCACCGCACGGCAGGCTTCGTCAATGGGTACAACACCAACAGCCTCCGCGGAGGCTCGCCGGTTGGGTCGGCAGGATAAGGACGGGGCGCGCAGAGACGCTCCGGATCTGCCCGCCATGTTTGACCGGTACCGCGAGTACCTGGAACATGCTCTGGCAGCAGCAGTACCGCCCCTGGAAGATCACGCGGTCAACACGCTGTTGCGGTACCACCTGGGATGGTCGGACCGGACCGGAACGCCGGCAGCCACCCCCGCCTCCCAGGGGAAAGCGCTACGGCCCACGCTGTGCATGTTCGCCTGTGACGCACTCCAGGGCGATCCCGAACATGCGGCGCCGGCCGCCGCCGCTTTGGAGCTCATACACAACTTTTCGCTGGTCCACGACGACATCCAGGACCAGGGGATGGAACGCCGGCACCAACCGACGGTGTGGGCGGTCTGGGGCACGGAACAGGCGCTGGTGGCCGGTGATGCGATGCAGTCGCTGGGCGACCTGAGCACTCTGAGCGTGGACGGCGGCGTGCCGCCCGGCACCACAATACGCGTCTCTCAACTCCTGACCCAAAGCTACCTGGAGATGATCGAAGGGCAGTGCCGTGACCTGGAGTTCGAAAAACGCGAGGTCATCGCGTCCGAAGAATACCTGGACATGATAGCCCTGAAGACGGGAGCGCTGATCCGCAGCAGCATGGTGATCGGGGCAACCATCGCCACGGACGATGCCGAAACCATTGAGGGCGTGGCCCGTTTCGGCCGGGCCATCGGGCGCCTGTTCCAGATCAGGGACGATTACCTGGGGATCTGGGGCGACGAAGCCATCACCGGAAAGTCCACGGATAGTGACATCGTCCAGCGCAAGAAGAGCTACCCCATCGTGTACGCTTTCCAGCACGCGGACGGCGCCAATCGCGAAGAGTTGCGGCGGTTGTACTCCCAGGAGGCACTCGACGAAGCCGACGTGGACCGCGTCATGGACATACTGGATGACCTGGGAGCCGATCACCAGACCGACGAACTCACCGAGGCGACCGCCGAGGAAGGCCGGGCCGCGCTGGCGATGCTGGAGTTGCCGCCGTGGGCCACCGAGGATGCGCAAAACCTGATTGATTTCATGGCTTACCGCCTATTCTGACGACCCTGGCGAAAGGTTGCGGGGATACTGAGCATGGTACGGACACATAAAGACGAACCCACCACCGTCAAGCCGGCCAAGCGTCCGATTGAGCTTGGCGTGAGAATGGGTTGGTACATCCTCAAAAACCGGCTGCGCGGCCGCAAGCGTTTCCCGCTGGTCACCATGCTGGAACCGCTGGAGATGTGCAACCTGGCGTGCATCGGTTGCGGGCGTATACGCGAATACCGCGGCGTACTGGACCAGATGATGCCGGTGGAAGAGGCGTTGGACGCCGTGCACCGCTCGGGTGCGCCCATTGTGTCCATCGCCGGCGGCGAGCCGACGATCCACCCGAAAATCGACGAGATCATCAACACCCTGGTGGCTGAAAAGTACTTCGTCTACTGCTGCACCAACGCGTTGCTCCTGCCGCGCATGCTGGACAAGATACCGCCGTCCAAGTACTTCTGCTGGGTCATCCACATGGACGGCATGGAGGAGAAGCACGACGAATCGGTGGCGCGGGCCGGCGTGTTCAAGCGCGCCGTGGACGGGATTCAAATGGCGGTGGAGCGCGGCTATCGCGTGTGCACGAACACGACCGTGTTCCGCAACAGCGACGTGGAGGACCTGCGCGAGATGTTCCGCTACGTCGGCGACCTCGGTGTTGAAGGGTCGATGATATCGCCGGGTTACGACTTCGAAGACGCTCCCGACCAGGATCTGTTCCTCACGCGCCAGGAATCCAGGAACGTGTTCCGGGACCTGCTGGACCCCACCCGGATGGAGGGAATGCGGTTTTATAACAACCCGCTCTACCTGAATTTCCTCCGCGGAGAACGGGAATACCAGTGCACCGCGTGGTCCAATCCGACCTACACGGTGATGGGCTGGCGCAAGCCCTGTTATCCACTGGCGGACGAACACGCCACTGACATCGACGAACTCTACGAACCCCATTTGTGGGAAGAAAAATACGGCGTGGGCCGGGACCCTCGCTGCAACAACTGCATGATGCACTGCGGTTTTGAATCCGCGACGATATTCAACGCAATTGGCAAACCCAGGGAATGGGTCACATTCATCAAGTCCGGTGCGGCGCATAAAGGAGGCATCAGCGTCGGATAGACGGTTCCTGGCACCGAATCCGCTCGACCAGTCACGTGGCGGACAATCGGGACGATAAAACGAACGCTGACCGGCTGGGTGAGGTTGGTCGCTATTGTTATTCCTATGCTTGCCGTAGTTGCACCCATGGCCACGGAACTAGCTGGCGTGCGCCGGGCAATCGGCGACCCGCACGGAAGGAGCGCGACCCTGCACATCATCGGTGTGGGCCGTCGGCGCGCCGAGGCGGGCATCGCGGCAGTGGCGGCCGAATCGCCTGCGGGGATCTTGGCCATCGGTTTTTGCGGCGGCGCGGACCCGGGGCTCCGTACCGGCGATCTGCACGTGGCCGACGAGTTCCACTCCACTGACTGTCCCCAGCCTGTCCCGGCCGATCCGGGACTGACCGCCAGAGTGAGAGCCTGGGCCGCCCGCAGTCAAACCCGCCTGGCCGGCGGTGCATCCGTCACGGTCGGATCCGTAGCCGGCGCTGACGTGAAGTCCGCCCTGCACACGACCGCCGGCGCGTTGTCGGTCAACATGGAAGACTATTGGGCCGCCCGCGCCGCGGCCGGCTACGGCATACCCTTCGCGTCGGTTCGAGCGGTGCTGGATGCCGCAGGGGACGAGATTCCGGCTTACCTGGGCGCTTCGGGCGACGGAATCATCGACGTGCTGCGCGGGTTGGCAGCACATCCCGGCAGCATTCCCAGCCTGGTACGACTGTCCCGCAAGGCGCAAATCGCCCGGAACCGCCTGGCACATTGCGTGTCCGGTCTGTTGGAAGTGACGCCGGCACCCTCCGCCCGAGCGGCCCCGTCAGCGCCATGACCACGCTGGTAACGGGCGCCACCGGCTTCGTGGGCGGGAACCTCGCCCGCGCGCTATGGGCGCGAGGCCAGGACGTTCGCGCGCTGGTCCGGCCATCCGGCAACGATCTGGCCATTCGCGAAACCGGGGTAGCCCAGGTCACGGGCGATCTCCTGGACAGCGATTCGGTACGACGCGCCGCCGAGGGCTGCGAGACCGTCTATCACTGTGCGGCCATCTACTCCTTCTGGTCGCCCCGTCCGCGTGAAATGTATCGCTCGAACGTGGTCGGCACCGTGAATTTGCTCGACGCGGCGCGAAAGGCGGGAGTGCGCCGCGTGGTTTTCACCAGCTCGGTGGCGACCATAGGCATACCGGATAACAGTCCCGGGAACCGCCCGGTGCACCTTGGCACCGAAGATATGCCGCCTCGTCCGGCTCTGCTCATCGGTTACTACAAGCAGTCCAAGTATGCCACCGAACAAATCGCTTTGGCGGCCAACGACGAAGAGATGGAGGTGGTGGTAGTCAACCCCTGCGCGCCGGTGGGGGAGTGGGACGTGAAGCCGACGCCCACCGGGCAGATTCCCCTGTTTTTCGCCCGCGGCAAGGCTCCGGGCTACATTGCGACCGGTATGAACCTGATCGACGTGGCGGACGTCGCCGAGGGTCACATCCTGGCGATGGAGCGGGGGATCCCCGGAGAACGCTACATCCTGGGTTGCCGCAATCTCACCCTGAAAGAGATTTTCGACATGTTGTCCCAGATCACCGGGCGGAGCGCGCCCAACATCCGGATTCCGCACTGGGCCATTCTGGGGTTCGCACACCTCGACCAATTCATCGAAGGCACCCTCCTCCGCCGCCCGCCTAGCGTTCCCGTCGAAGCAATCAAAATCACTAGGCACCCGATGTACGTGAGCAGCAAAAAGGCGGTAGCCGAACTGGGTCTGCCCCAGAGTCCGGTTGAAGTGGCCCTGGAAAAGGCGATCCGTTGGTTTAGAGATCACGGCTACATTTAGCCCCTCAGGATTTGCAGGGTAAGCGTCATGGCTATCCAGGAAATCACTCGCAACGGGACCGGCGTACGCGTCGACACGCCGTCGTCGGACGCCCTGGACGCATCGATCGCGCGGCTGCAGGAATACTTCCGACGGATCCAGGGCTCGGACGGTTACTGGTGGGGTGAACTGGAATCGAACAACACCATGGAAGCGGAATACGTGATGCTGTCCCGGTTCCTTGGCCACCACAACCCGGAGCGGGAACGGCACATCGTCAATTACCTCCGCAGCAAGCAATTGGACGACGGGTCCTGGGCGATCTACTACGGCGCCCCCGGCGATCTGTCCACCACTGTGGAGTGCTACTTCGCGCTGAAGCTGTGCGGAGAAGACCTGCAATCGGACCATATGCGCCGGGCGCGGCAGTTCGTTCTGCAACGGGGCGGAGTGCCTCGCGTCCGGATGTTCACCCGCATCTGGCTGGCATTGTTCGGACAATGGGAATGGGACGGTACGCCCCGGCTGCCCATTGAAATGATATTGCTTCCTGATTGGGCGCCCCTGAGTATCTACCGCTTTGCCAGTTGGGCAAGAGGGTGCATCGTCCCGTTGTCCATCGTGCTGTCGCGCCGCCCGGTCCGGGCCATCGCGCCGGAGCACGCCATCGACGAGCTGTTCCCCGACGGTCGTTCGGGTACCGACTACTCGGTGCCATCGCCTCCCGGGTTCAACCTGCCAAAGCTGGTGCATCTCGCGGAGCAGGCGCTGGGAAAGATTTACGGCCGCATTCCCTTGAACCCGCTGCGCCGGATCGCGGAACGCAAAGCCATTCGCTGGATCCTTGAACACCAGGAAGATGACGGAAGTTGGGGAGGCATTCAGCCGCCCTGGGTGTACAGCCTCATCGCCCTCAGCGTGTGCGGCTTCGACAATGAACATCCCACCATGTCCCGCGGTTTCGCCGGTCTTGACGGTTTTGCAATCCAAAAGGGCGATCGGTGGACCATCCAGGGCTGCATCTCGCCGGTGTGGGACACGTGCCTGGTTGTTCAGGGGCTGGCCGAAAGCGGTTTGTCGACAGCAGACCCCATGCTCGAATCCGCCACCCGGTGGCTGGTCGACAAGCAGATACTGGTCGGCGGCGACTGGCAGGTACAGGCGCCGCAGTTGCAACCGGGCGGGTGGGCGTTTGAATTCCACAACAACTGCTATCCGGACATCGATGACACCGCCGAGGTGGTACTGGCTTTGCGCCTGGGCAAACTGCCCGGCGCAGAGGACCGTTTGCGTCACGACGCGATCTCTCGAGCCCTGGATTGGGTACGCGGGATGCAGAACAAGGACGGCGGGTGGGCCTCGTTCGACAAGGACAACAATCACGGTTATGTGACGGCGCTTACGTTCAGCGATTTCGGCGAGGTCCTTGACCCCTCCAGCGCGGACGTAACGGCCCATATCCTGGAAATGTACGGGAAACTCGGGTACAAGACCGACCAGAGTTTCCTGCAGCAGGCGTATCGCTACCTGCGAAGCGAGCAGGAGGACGACGGTAGTTGGTTCGGGCGCTGGGGAGTAAACTACGTCTACGGCCTGGGAGCCGTCCTGCCGGCGCTGGAGGCAACCGGCGAGGACATGCGTCAACCCTACGTCCGCCGCGCGGTCCAGTGGCTCATCAACCACCAGAATCCTGACGGAGGTTGGGGCGAATCGTGTGCGTCGTACATAGATTCGACACAACGCGGGGTTGGGCCAAGCACCGCCTCTCAGACCGCCTGGGCTATCATTGCGCTGGTGGCCGCCGGATACGGCGACGACCGCGCTACGCATCGTGGCGTTGCATACCTGCTGGAATCACAACTTGCGGAGGGCAACTGGGACGAGCCGTACTTCACCGGCACCGGTTTCCCCGGATACCTGAAAGGCGAGCGGGTGGACCACATCCCGCAGCCGGGAGAGCGGGGTTTCCAGGGCGCTGAGCTATCAGCGGGTTTCATGATCAACTACCACCTTTACCGCAACACCTGGCCGCTGATAGCCTTAGCCCGTTATCGGACGTTCCAGGCACGGCGAGGTCTGCTAGCCAACTTCCAGGGCAACGGCCACCGGCCAATGGAGCCGGCGGCCCGCAGCTCAACCCACCCCACATAAGTGTTCCGTTCATCACACTCCCCTACCGAGTGCAACTCATGAAAACTGAACATTTTTCCCTGAAAGTCGACACCACCGGCGCCCCCGAATTCATCGATATCACCGACTGGGTGAAGGGATGCGTCGGCCGGGCCAGCGTCAGCAACGGATTTGTTGTGGTGTACTCGCGCCATACCACCGCTGCCGTGATCATCAACGAAAACGAACCGTTGCTGATCGAAGACATGACTCGGTTTCTGGAGAAGATGTGCCCTCGTTTCGGGGAATACCGGCACAATGATTTCTCGGTACGCACGGTCAATATGACCGAAGAAGAATCTCCAAACGGTCACGCGCACCTCCAGCACTTGATGCTTGGGTCGAGTGAGACCATCCCGCTCATCGATGGGAAGATGCCCTTCGGCCAGTGGCAGAGCATTTTCTTCATCGAACTGGACCATCCGAGGCCTCGTGAGGTGATGGTCCAGATCGTGGGTGAGTGAGCGCGCCCCGGGCGCACAGCAGCATGCCAACCGCCACCGAAGAGAGGAACTCTCTCACCGCGGACGCGACCGCGCTGGCATCCGCGGAGCCGGTCACGCTGGACGAAGCGTACCGGTTTTGCGAAAAGCTGGCCCGCAGCCATTATGAGAATTTCAACGTCGGCGGGTGGATTACGCCCCGGGACAAACTGCCTCACGTCTACGCCATCTATTCCTGGTGCCGGATGGTGGATGACCTGGGCGACGAATCGCTGCCGCCGGCGCTGACCGAAGCCGCCGTGGCAGACGGCCAGCTCGACGCGGCGATCACCACGCACCGGCGCAGCCGGCTGGCGTGGTGGGAAGCGGAACTGGACGCGATTTACTCCGGGCAGCCCACGCACCCGATATCGATTGCGGTCCAGCACACCGTCGGCTCGTTCGACATCCCGGCCGAACCCTTCCACCGCCTGATACGGGCCAATTTGATGGACCAGGGATCGGGCCGTTTCGAAACCCTGGACGACGTGCTGGAATACTGCCGCTTTTCCGCCAACCCGGTCGGGCACCTGTACCTCTATCTGTTCGGGTACTCGGACCGCCGGCGGCAACTCCTGGCCGACAACACGTGCACCGCCCTTCAACTCACCAATTTCTGGCAGGACGTGAGCCGCGACTACCGGGACCGCGGCCGGATCTACCTGCCGCAATCCGACATGCAACGCTTCGGCGTCAGCGAACGCGACATCGCGGACCGCTCGCCCACCGAAGCATTCCGCGCGCTGCTGCGGTACGAATGCGAGATCGCCATGCGCATGTTCCGACAGGGTGCGCCGCTGGTTGCCTCACTGGATCGGCGGGCCCGGTTGCCGGTGGCGCTGTTCACGCGAGGCGGGGTGGCCGTTCTCCACGCCATACGCCGGCAGGACCACGACGTCCTGAGCCATCGCCCCGCGTTATCAAAGCAGCGCAAAGCGTGGCTGTTGGCGTCCGCCTGGCTGGGCAACAAGATGGGAACCGGGTACGGATTGCCCAAACCCTGAGGCGGACCAGATGACGACCCCGTCGCCGACAGCGCCCTCACCGTCACCCGAAGCATTGGCGGCAGCCTACGAGGAGTGCCGCCAGGTAACCCGGCGCGAAGCGCGCAACTTTTATTTCGCTTTCCTGACGTTGCCGGCCCGGCAGCGGCGGGCCATCTACGTCGCCTACACGTTCTGCCGGTACTGCGACGATTCGGTAGACGCCGAGGGGACACACGGGGAGAAGCTGCAGCGGATCGAGTATCTGCGCGGCAAGTTGTCCCAATCCTACGCCGGGAACGCCGATGAGCCGCTGTTCATCGGCCTGTCGGACGTGGCGGCAACCTACAACATACCCGAGGAGTACTTCCAGGAAGTCCTGAGCGGCGTTGAATCCGACCTGGTGAAGACCAGGTACGCCAATTTCGAAGAATTGCGAGCCTACTGTTACCAGGTGGCCTCGGTGGTGGGTCTCATTTGTATCCATATATTCGGATATCGCGGCGGCGAACAGGCGCGGCAGGGCGCCATCGACCTGGGATTGGCGATGCAGCTGACCAACATCTGCCGGGACGTGCTCGAGGACTGGGAGTTCGGCAGGGTCTATCTGCCCCAGGACGAGTTGGACCGGTTCGGAGTCACCGAAGATGATCTGCGAAATCGCGCGGTGACCGAGGGGTTCGCCAATCTGATGCAGTTCCAGATAGATCGCGCCCGGCAGTACTTCGCCAGCGGCCGGCGTCTGCTGCCCCAACTCTCACCGCGGTCCCGCGCCTGCCCCGCCGCGTTGGGCCTCATCTACGGCGGTGTGCTGAACAAGATCGAAGCCGCCGGGTACGACGTGTTTTCCCAGCGCATCGGATTGAGCAAAGGCGCGAAACTGGGGCTGATGGCCAGGGCCTGGCTCACCGGCCCCCTGATGAAGTGACTGGCAACGGCAGCGATAGCGAACCGTCGGCGCTGGTCATCGGCGGCGGTCTGGCGGGTATCGCTGCGGCCGGCCGACTTGCCGAGTCCGGTTGGCGGGTGACGTTGCTGGAGGCTCGAACCTCTCTGGGAGGCCGGGCCTTTTCGTTCGCGGACCGCGAGAGCGGTGTCGAGCTGGACAACGGCCAACACGTGATCGTGGGTGCGTGTCGCAACCTTATGGAGTTCTTGGAGCGCATTGGGGTCAGCGACCTGTGGCATGTGCAGCCCAGGCTGAACGTCGACGTCTATGACCGCGCTGGGCGCGGGGGCAAACTGTATGGGCTGGGCGGTCCCGCCCCGGCCCACCTGCTGGCGGCTTTCATCACCTACCGCCACCTCAGCCTGGGCGACAAGCTGCGCGCGGTTCGAGGAGTGATTGCCGCGATGCGGGCCAACCGGTCCGCGCCTGAGATGGAAACAACCTCGTTCTACGACTGGCTGCGAGCCCATGGCCAGTCGGAACGGTGCATCTACAACCTTTGGAACGTGATCATCGAGGGGACGCTCAACGACAATATCCGCGACGTCAGCGCGGCGATGGGACTGATGATCACCCAGGATGGCCTGTTGCAGGGGCGGCGGGAGATCAACATCGGGCACCCCCTTGTGCCATTGGGGCAGGCGATCGGCGCGCCCTGCGAGGCCTACCTGCATGACCTGGGCGTGCGCACGCTCCTGGGCTGCCCGGCCCATGCAGTCGAGGCCAGCGCCGACGGCCGGGTGCAACGCGTCGTGGCGGGCGGCGGCCGGGAATGGTCGGCGGACGTATACGTCAGCGCGGCGCCATTCTGGGTCCTGCCCGGCCTGATCCCGGACCGCCTGGCGGAACAGGCGCCGTTCAATTCGTTGACCGGGCTGCGGGCCTCGCCCATCGTCAACGTGCATCTCGAGTATGATCGCCCCGTAATGGACGGAGATTTCTGCTACTTCCTGGACAACCCGCTGCAGTGGGTCTTCAACACCTCGCGGATCAGGGGGAGTGACCCGAGACGCGACGGCCAATTGCTTGCCGTTTCGATCAGCGCGGCCTGGGATCACATCGACCTCCCCCGTGCGGAACTGGCGGACCGCATCGCGGAAGAGATGCGAGCGGCGTTCCCCCGGGCGCGGCAGGCACGGCTCGTACGGTCGATTGTGGTGAAACAGCGCAACGCCACTTTCCGCTGCACGCCCGGAGCCCAGCGAATGCGACCCGGCCCGGTCACCGCGTCCCCCAATCTCTTCCTGGCCGGGGAATGGACCGACACCGGATGGCCCTCGACTATGGAGGGGGCCATCATCAGCGGATATAATGCTGCGGCAGCGGTCATGTCGCGTTTCGGCGCCGCCCCAGGTACCGCGGAGGAAAAGAGTGGCCGACCAATGGTCTGAACAGCGCAACGACCTCACCGAGGCCACCCGCGAAATGTACCGGCGCGGCCTCGTGGGAGCGTATTCGGGCAACACCAGCCTGCGTTTGACCGACGCCGGGGATGACAGCCTGCTGCTGGTGACGCCCACGCATCATCCCTACTACCGGCTTAAGCCGGACGAACTGGTGGTGGTGAACCTCGACGGCGAACCGGTGTCCCCGGCTCCGATGCCGCCGTCGTCGGAAACCCGCCTGCACCTGGAGATTTACCGCCAGCGACCGGATGTCAAAGCCGTGGCGCATACCCACTCCATATACGCGTCGGTGGCTGCGGTCATCGGCCGCGACATCCCGCCTCTGATCGACGAAATGCTGATGACCATCGGGGGGCCGATCAAGGTCAGCAAGTACGCCTTCCCGGGAACGCAGGAACTGGCCGAGCAGGCTCACGCCGCGTTGGGTGACCGGAACGCTGCGCTGCTGCGCAACCACGGCGCGGTCGGCGTCGGGCCGGACATCTGGGAGGCGCTGGAAGTCTGTGACCTGGTGGAGCGTCTGGCGCAGATTTTTGTGCTGGCCCGCAACTTCGGCCCGCGAGCCGCGTCTTCCCTGCCGGAAGACGCCGTCGCAACGGAGATGCAGATGTTCCAGGACCGCCGCCAGTCATGATCCCAGGCTGGACAATGCCGCCGCACCGGCGACCGGAACACGCTGAGAAATGAGCACCGACACTGGAACCCCGCGCGACTTCTCCCACGCCATAGGCGTGGTCGGCGCCGCTTCCAGTTTCGGCGCGCAGATGCTGCTGTACCTGGAGAGGGAGCGGCCGGACTGCTGGCTGGTCGCCATCGCCGAGCGCCCGTTGCGCTGGCCCGTGGAACGGATCTCCACCTACCGCCTGGCGCAAAACCGGGTGGGCGGAATCCTCACCATGTCCGACATTCCGGATTTCATGCAGCAGAAAGCCTGGGACATGTTCCTGGAGGGGCACGAGCTCACCATTGCCGACATTCCGGACGTGTTGCAGCTGGAAGGGGTCGATTCCCTCATCCACGTCGGGAGCTATTACGATGGACCCAACCCCGAACAGTTCTGCGCCGACGCGCAGCTTTGGCTCCGCGCGGCCCGCATCGCGGGGGTGCGTCAGTTCATCTACCTGTCGGACGTTCGCGTCTACGGCGCAAATGCCGACAACCCGATCCCCGTCACGGAGCGAACCGCCACCAATCCCAACCGCCAACACCGCTATCTCGCCGAAGCTGAGCCAGCCTTGCCTCAAGCGGAGGACGGCGGGGCGTTGACGGGCGGCGACGCCGATGAAGAAATGAAGGTGGTGATTCTGCGCGCCGCGATGTCAGTCAGCCCCGATCACGCCAGTCCCGCGACTGACGAACTGCTGCTGCCTGCGATTACCGCCAACCGGAAGCGCAGCTTTCCGCTGCAATTCGTGCATCACCATGACCTGGCGCGAGCGATAGAACAGGTGATACGCAAGAGACTGCACGGAGTGTTCAACGTGGCCGGTGACGGAGTGGTGGATTCACTGAACATCCTTGACTGGTGCCGGTCTTCAGGACTGCCCAGACACGCCGGTTCCTCGCTTTCGCTCAACTCCACGGGAAGGCAGTTATCGAAACACCCCCTGATCGTCAGCTCAGCCAAGTTCAAGCAGACGGCGGACTTCCGGTTCAAGTATTCGTCGGCGCGTGCCATACGCGCGTATTGCCATTCGGTGCTCCTGGAACCGGCCTGAACCCATGACGGCATCGTACGTTGCGGCTCCGGACGCGGTGGTGATCGACACCGATCCCGGGGTCGATGACGCCATCGCGCTGCTGATGGCCCTGTCGTGTCCTCAACTGGACGTCGTCGGTCTGACCACCACGGCCGGCAATGTCCCGATAGGGCCGGCGACCAGAAACGCCCTTGCCCTGTTGGAGAACGTCAGCCGCACGGACATTCCGGTCGCCAGGGGAGCGGCCCGGCCGATGCGTGGCCGCTTTGCCTACGCCCGCCACGTCCATTCTGCCGAGGGTCTGACGCACCCGCTGCCCCCACCGACCTCGCGTACATCCGATACCGGCGCCGTGCGGTTCCTGGCCCAAACCCTTCGGGCGAACCCGGGCCGGGTCACGGTCATCGCTCTCGGTCCCCTGACCAACTTGGCCCGGCTGCACCGGGACCACCCAACGGCTTTGCCGCTGGCGAAGCGGGTGCTCGTCATGGGCGGGGCGGTGCAGACTCCTGGCAACGTCACGCCAAGCGCAGAGTTCAACTTTTACAGCGACCCGACGGCCGCTCGCTTGGTGATCGAATCGGGAATCCCACTCACGCTGATCGACATGGCGCCCTGCCGGCAGGTCTTCCTGACGCGCGCAGACGTCGAGGCCGCTCGTCCGTCCACTTCGGCGGGCATCCTGGCGCAACAGTTGCTTGCCGGGTGGTTCGGGCAGGACCCCACCCGCGAGCGGTTCCACATGTACGACCCGTTGACGCTGGTCGCAGCCGTCAACCCGGACGCCATCAGGTTGCGTTGGACGACCATGACGGTGGACGACTCCACCACCACCGACGACAGCAGCCTGTGGGGCCGATGCCGGGTACTGGACGAGACCGGGGGCCCGATCAGGGTGGCCGAACGCGGGGGTGTCGACGTTCAAACATCACTGCGAGTGATCAGGGAATTGCTGGGATGGTCCCACCCGGCGGGAAATTGAACACGCGAGGAGGCATGATGGCAGTCCAACGCAGGGTATTGATTGTGGTGTTCGACGGCCTCCAGCCCGCGCAGATCACGCCGGAGCTGATGCCCAACCTCGCGTCGTTCGCCAAAAGCGGCGTCACCTTCTCGAATCATCATCCGGTTTTTCCAACGGTGACCCGGGTCAACGCGTCCAGCCTGGTCACGGGTTGCCTGCCCGGGAAGCATGGGCTGGCGGGGAACACCTTCCTCTGCCGCGACTTCGACCCGCACCGCGTGATCCCGGCCCTGGAACACACGCTGCAGGAGGTGGTCGATTCCACCGGACGCGCCCTGCTGGTTCCCACGCTGGCCGACGTGCTGGGGAAGCATGGCATGGAATACTTTGCCGTGGGCACCGGCACCAGCGGCAACGCCTACGTGCACAACCCGAATGCGGAAACCTCCGGCGGCGCAACCATCCATCCCGATTTCACCCTGCCACGGTCGCTGTACGCTGAGTTGGGCGAACGGTTCGGCGAGTGGCCGGCGCAGGACCTGCCCAACACGGCGCGCCTGGTGCACGCGCGCCGCATCCTGACCGAGTTCATACTCCCCGAGCGTGACCCGGCGGTGGCCCTGCTGTGGTCGTCGGAACCGGACAAGACCCAGCACGAAGACGGCGTCGGCCTGGGCCGGACTCCGCAGGCCCTCGCCGAAGCGGATGCTGAGTTCGGCGAGCTTCTGGCCTGGCTGGAGGCCAATGGCCGCGCTGACACGACCGACGTATTCATCGCATCGGACCACGGCTACTCCACCATCAGCGAGGTGGTCCGAGTGGAGCAATTGCTGCGTGAGGTCGAGTTCCCGACGATCGACCTTCCGGGTGGCGTCGCGGTGGCGGCCAACGGCGGGTCTGCGCTGCTGTACGTCAACGGAAGCGACCCGCAGACGGCCGGGACGCTGTCCGAGTGGTTGGTGGCGCAGTCCTGGTGCGGCGCGCTTTTCGCGTCCGAGCGTGTCGGGCAACCGGCCGGCACGCTACCCCTGGCGTTGCTGGGATGCGAGGGGCCGCGCTCGCCGGACCTGCTCATGTCCTTCCCGTGGCAGAGCCTCGACAACCCGGCCGGTTACGCCGGCCACGCCCCCGCCACGGGAGGCGCGGTCGGTCAGGGTCAGCACGGCAGCCTCAGCCGGCACGAACTGCGCAACACCGGTTTGGCCGGCGGGCCGTCGTTCAAGCGGGAAACGATCATCGAGACGCCCACCGGCAACATCGATTTCGCCCCCACCATCCTGCATCTCCTGGGTTTGGACGCGGACGGGCCAGCGATGGACGGCAGGGTGCTGCACGAGGCGCTGGAAGACGGTTTGCCGCATCCGGTTCCGGACCGGCAGACCCATGGAGCGGAGCGGTCCGGATATTGCCAGGAACTGCAGGTCAGCGCGATGGGAACGACGAGGTACGTTGACTGGGGAAACCGGCTGTAGCCGCCGGCGTCCCTGGCGTATCGCCTATGGTCAGTTGCGCTCGGGATTGAAGGGGACGCCGTCCACCAGCACCCTCTTGATAACGGCCTGCCCCCGATCGTTCAGCGACACGACCACCTTCACGTCCTGCGCCTGCTCGATGATGTGGCCCGTGCCCTCGGGCACGAAATAGGTGCCGATTCCAAAATCCAGGCGGCCGCGTTGGTTGACCACTCCGCGAATGTACACGTCCGCCGCATCCGGCCGCGCGCGTGCATACCTCGCCGCGCACCAGACTTCGCCGCACTCCACCAGGACAACGTACACGTCGGCGCCAACCGGCCTTTCCGACAACCGCGCCGGAACCTCCGCGATCTCGTAGTCCAGAATCGCGTAGTCCCCCTGGAACAGGGAGCGCGGGTCAACCGGAGCGGTCTGCAGGGTGATCTCCCGGCCCTCGGTCAGGGCAACCTCGCGCACGCCGGCGAACGCGACCAGGCCGACCGCCTGCGCCAGCACCACGGCGAAGAACAGGATGCTCGCGGTTCGGGTCATGCCGGCTCCTCAATGTAACGCACGCCCCGCAGCATGCGCCGGCGCAGGAATTCCAGCCCGAAGCCCATGCCCAGCATGATCGCGCCGGCGACGATGAATGCCAGCGATTGACCGAGCAAGCCGAAGCCAAACTCGAAATACCTCGTGAACAGGGCGATTGCGAAGGCGATGACCGCCAGGTTGATGAGGTCGCCGCGATTCCACCGGTATCCCGCCGCCACCAGCGCCAGCACCGCGCCCAGCAGGGCGGCGTTCAGCGGGAGCCAGGTCCACGTCCAGCCCAGCAGTAGCCCCAGCCACCCCAGAAGCGCCAGCGTCCCCATTGCGGCCGCCCCCGATGCCTCCCACGCCGGTTGGCCCGGCGCAGCTGGAAACGGAGCAGACCGCACCCGGTCGACCACCCAAACCAGGACCAGCGCGACAATCGCCGCTCCCCAGACCGTTCCGGCCAGGAACCAGTATTCTCCCAGGAAGGCCAGCGCAGAACCTTCCGACTCGCCCGGTCCGGGTGTCCAGGGCGCGCTGTAGCTCATCGCGTAGACGCAGGCGATGGCGGCGGAAAGCCCGGCGAGGTCCCAGACGCGGGAATTGGTGCGGAGCGCTGGTGTGGCGGTCCCCGCCCAACGAACCTGGAGCCGGCCGGTCAGGAAAATCACCGCCGCGATACCCAGGCCGACCGGACCCAGCCACAGGAGCAGACCGTTTTCTGCCAGGACATCCAGCGCAGCGAAACACCGTATGACTACCGAAACGGCAAACACCGAACAGGCGAAATACGCCACAGGACGCTGCCGGCGTCGGTAGGCGTACCAGAGCAACGCGGCGATTCCAACCAGCAATGCGAGGTCGAATACGAACCAGGCTGCCGAAACCTGGAATCCCAGCCCCAACCACATCGCGAGCGCCAGTGCGGCCATCGCCGCCACCGCGCCGGCTTCCCATGTCGCGTTGTCGTTGCCGGCACGCCCGCTTCTCCACAGGGCAAACCCGAGGGTCGACGCCGCCGCAAGCCACCCGAGCGCCACGATGATCCAGTATTCGGCCGGCATCCAGGACCAATCCGGGGCAGATTCCCAGCGCCAAAATGTGCCGTAACCCATGACGTGCAGGCTGACCGCAGCCAGCACAATCCCGACCGCTCCCACGTACCTGGCATACGCCGCAACCAGCGGCACGCCGCGCATCGCGACGTTGACGGCGAAAACACCGCCCGCGATGGTCATGGTCGCAGCGGCCAGCAGGATTGGCGCAGCCTCACCCTCCAGGTCCACCAGGCTGACGAACCGGATTGCCGCCAGTAGCGCGAACAATACGGCGACGCAGCCCAACAGGGTGGGCGACCGCTTGAGCCAAGCCACCACCGCAGCGCCGCCAAACGCCGCCAGGTTGAAAAGCCACCACGAGGCGGGCGCGGGTTGAAAAAACCACACCCACATGCACGCCCCGGATACAACCATTGTTGCCACCAACGCGGTGTCGGCAAGGGGACGCTTACCCGGCTGGGCACGGGAGAGCCGCCAGAGAACGCCGGTCGCAGCGGCAGCCGTCGCGATGCCCACGCCGGCCGTGATCCAATACTCGGCGGACAACACCGCCCAGGAGAGTTCCCCGACATCCACCCAGATGCTGGCGACCGCCATCGCGCCAAACGCCGCCGCGCCGACGGCCAAACCCGGATAGTAGCAATACGCCGCCAGGGGTCGCGTCCACTCGAATCGCTGTTGCAGCAGTCCCAGGGAAGTCACCGCGGCCGCCAGCGTCAGGGTCAGCGGCGCGAGCAGCAGGAACGTTTCGACTCCGTAGTATTCCAGCCACCACTGGGTGCGGAATCCCATGCTCAGGACCAGGAGGACCAGCGCCAGCACCGCCATCAGGCGGGAGCGCGCGACATACCCCATCGGCAGCACACCCAGGAACCAGGCCGTGGTCAGATCGGGGTGATTTACGGGCACATGGTAAATCTGCGCCACCAGGTGGATGGCCGCCCCATACGTCAGTGCTCCGATCACGAGCAGGGCAATGCCGACGCGCGGGTAAGCGAACCGTGCCAGCAGCGCCCAACCGACAATGTTGATCGCAGCCGTCAACCCCACCAGCATGGTGACACGGGCCCACACCGGGATAATGTCCCAGTTGGCGGCTACGTAGATGATGATGCCCAGCCCCACCAGGAGAGCGCCCATCACCCCGATGATGGAAACGGCTCGGCTGACGAGAGTGGTTCGCTCCGCAGCGTCTACGGGCAAAACCGTGGAGCCAATGGAATCCGTGGCGGCAGGTTCGTCGGGAAGCCCCTCTTCCGCAGAGAGGCCGTAGCGCTCCAGGATGGCAGCGGCTTGCTCTTCGGCAATCAGGCCGTCGGCTTGCCATTGCGCCACCTCGGCCGGCAGGCGGCGCGGAAAATCGTCATCGCCTCGCAAAGACGGTCTGTTTGCGTCGTCGGCAGCCATCGACAGGCGGCGGCTAGGTTGCGGCCGCTTCGGTGATCATCACCCGCCCGTTCTCTCGCGCCGCGATGGCTACGTCACTGTTCCAGAGGAGAGACATGCCGATGACGGGCCGGGCATCAATTTCCAACACCGGGATCCGCGTTGGATTGCCGTGCCAGATTGCCATCGCCCAGCAAGTGGGCGTGGCAATGACCTGTCCGTCCGCCAGCATCATCCTCCTGTCCTCCCCTCGCTCCAGTCCCAGAGCAAGGGTGACCCTGGGGCGCAAGGTCATAAATCCGGTGAAACCCGTGTCAATGGCCATTTCCAGCGGCACGGGAGTTCCATCAGAGTCAAGTACGGGGACGATAATGCGAGGTTCTTTGGGCTCTGCGTTGACGTAACCTTGCATCGCCGTCACAGCTTCGGTTCTTCCACTGGCTTCCAGCCCCAGTAATCAACCGCTGGATGGCCAATCCGTACCATATGCACCGGGTCACCGTATTTGTAATCCATCCAACGGAGATGGCCCGTATATTCGTCGTGGAACAGTTCGTACTCGCCAGTTTCCGTATTGATAATCAGCAGTTTGCCCAGGTGTTCTTCCGTAAGACCCGGCTTGATGCGCGTTTCATAGATAGCCATCGCTTTGCTTTCTTTCTCTCCGAAGCGGCGTTCCCTCGCCGACTTTTCGTTATCGGTGTCGTTCGCAACGGCGTACCCGGCGTCCCGCTCCAGCATCTCCGACAGGCCCATGAGCTCAAAGGCCTCGGTGAGCGGGGTCATCTGGCCCACCAGGTGCTCGGTGGTGCCGGTGGCTTTCAGCTCGGCCATCACCTGGCCGACCCGGTAGGCGACGGACATGAAGGCGCTGCCGGGGAATATGACCATCTTGAAGCCCAGGCGTTCCAGCTCGGCCACGTTGAGCAGGGGGGATTTGCCCGTCTCCACGAAGTTGTAGAGCAGGGGGACGCTGGTGCGGGCCACGATTTCCGCCGCCTCTTCCGCGGAGTTAAGGGCCTCCACGAATAATGCGTCAGCGCCGGCTTCGGTGAAAGCGTCGCAGCGGCGCAAGGTGTCGGCCCAGCCGGTTACGGCTAGGGCGTCGGTGCGGACGATGATGGTGAAGTCGTCATCGGTGCGCGCGTCCACGGCGGCATGGATCTTCTGCACCATTTCGTCGATGGACACCACGCGCTTGTCTTCCAGGTGGCCGCAGCGCTTGGGGAACTGCTGGTCCTCAATGTGGACCGCCGCAACACCGGTGCGTTCATACTCGCGGATGGTGCGGCGCACGTTCATGGTCCCGCCGTACCCGGTATCGGCGTCGGCGATTACGGGTACATCGACGGTGGCAGCGATGGACGCCGCGTTGGCGAGCATCTCGGTGGCCGTGGCCAGCGCCAGGTCGGGGTATCCGATGCGCGCCACCGAGGTTCCGGCTCCGGTCATGTACACGGCCGGGAAACCGGTTCGTTCAATAATGGCGGCGGTGAGGCAGTCGTACGCACCGGGGGCGGTGATGATCCCGGGCTCGGCGAGCAGTTGTCGGAATTGGGTCGTGGCTTTCATCACGGAATCCTCTCTCCCATGGCCTGCCTATGCGGTCAGACCGCCGTCGATGGTCAGCGTCTGGCCGTTGACGTAGCCGGCGCCCGGGCTGACCAGGTAGAGAACGGCGGAGGCCACGTCATCGGCGGCCCCGAAGCGCCCGGCCGGGATGCGGGACAGCACCTGGCTGCGCTGATCGTCGGTCATGCCGGCGGTCATGCCGCCGTCGTCGCCAACTTCGATGAATCCGGGCGCGACCGCGTTCACCGTGATGCTGCGGCTGGCCACTTCGCGCGCCATGGCTTTCGTAAATCCGATTTGTCCTGCCTTGGACGCGGCGTAGTTAGCCTGCCCCGGGTTTCCGGTGAGACCCACCACGGAGGAGATGTTCACGACGCGTCCGTACCGCTGGCGGAGCATCAGCGGTATTGCGAAGCGGGTGGCCAGAAACGTCCCGCGGAGGTTCACCGTGAGCACGTCGTCCCAGTCCGCGGCGGTCATGCGCAGCATGAGCCGGTCGCGATTGACGCCAGCGTTGTTGACCAGGATGTCCAGCCGGCCCAGGCGGTCGGCGGTGGTTTTCACCACGGCCTCCGCGGTGTTTTCGTCGGAAACGTCCCCAGGGACGCGCAGGGCCTCACCTCCGGCGGCGCGGATTTCGTCGATCACGGAGTCGGCGGCGGCCGCGTTGCTCCGGTAGTTGATGCCCACGGATGCTCCAGCCGCGGCGAGCCGGGTCGCGATCACGGCGCCGATGCCCCGGGAGGAACCGGTGACCAGGGCGACCTGGCCGCTCAAATCAATCGTGTACATGGTTGAACACCCAATCCTTCACGTCTCGCGCACGACGGCACGATGCAATTCGGCCAGTTCCTCCCGGAACCCTTCCACCAGCTCCAACCGGTGGCACAGCAGTCCCGTGTTGATCGCGCCCGCGACGCCGGTGGCGTTGGACGAGCCGTGACCGATCATTACCAGGCCGTCCACGCCAAAAAGCGGCCCGCCCATGGTGCGCGGCAGGTTCATGGTGGTCCACAGGGCTTCACCGAACTGCCGAACCTGCTCATTGGGCAGAACGGCAGAGAGGTGTTGATGCAGGTACGGCACCAGCGCGGA
Source organism: Dehalococcoidia bacterium (assembly GCA_022823505.1). Lineage (GTDB taxonomy): Bacteria > Chloroflexota > Dehalococcoidia > Lucifugimonadales > UBA3495 > Bin87. The sequence continues at coordinate 16,479 of JAJEIA010000090.1, read as the reverse complement.
ACCCAGGCCTTCTGCGAACTTGATGAGGATGTTGCCGATGAAACCGTCGCACACGATGACATCCGCCTTGCCGGTGAAAAAGTCCATGCCCTCGACGTTGCCAACGAAGTTCAAATGGCTCTCGCGGAACAGGGCATGGCTCTCCTGGACCTGTCGGTTGCCCTTGGCGGCCTCTTCGCCCACGCTGAGCAGGGCAACACGGGGGTTCTCGATACCCAGCCGGCGGCGGGAAAAGGCGACGCCCAGCGCGGCAAAGCTCAGCAGCAAAGACGGACGGCAATCCACGTTGCTGCCCAGGTCGACCACGGTGGTGTTTGGCGCGACGCCGAGGAAGTTGCCGCCAATGCACGGCCGCTCCAGGCCTTCCAGCAGGCCCAGCGCCATTACCGCCGTGGCCATGGTCGCCCCGGTGGAGCCCATGGACACCACCATGTCCGCCTGGCCCTGCTGCACCAGGCCCATTGAGACCGCGATGGACGAATTCGGCTTTCGACGCAGGGCAGCCACAGGATGCTCGTCATCTTCGACCTTCCCCTCGGAAGGAGCTATCGAAACGGGCCGTCCGGTGGCATCGTGGCGGGACAATTCAGATTGCACGGCATCGGGGTCGCCCACCAGGATGACGGCCAGTTCGGGATGGTCGTCCAGCGCCGCCAGGACGCCGGGAACCGTCTCCGCCGGGCCAAAGTCTCCGCCCATCGCATCCACCGCGACGCGTACCCGAGGCATATCTCCGTTGGTGCTCATTGCGCAGTTTCCCTCATATCCGCCGAGCCCAACACTACAATCGCCGACCCGGTGATGATCCTGTTCCCATTATCAACGTTCAGCAGTTCTACACTGCAAGTTAGACGGCTGCCATTAGCGACCGATTCACTCTTGGTTACCGAGCCCACGGCCTCCAGGACGTCTCCCGGATGGGCGGCTCCGCGGAACCTGACCCGCAGTCCGCCCGTCTGCAACCAGCAGGTTCCGTACGCTCCCGCCATCATCTCGGAGATCATGGCCAAAGTCAGCATGCCGTGGGCAATCACGCCGCCAAACTGGGTGCCCGCCGCGAACTCATCGTCGTGGTGGATCCGATTGTGGTCACCGGAGGCGTACCGGTAGGCCTCGATGTTGTCGCGATGTATGGCGCGCCGCACCGAAGGTATGACGTAACCCGCCTCCCACGGCGAAGACGCGCGTACTGAAGAGTCGGCAGGCATATCAACCCTGGCGGTTAGTCGCTCTGTTCCGCGGGGAGCAGGACCGTGGTGCGACCCTGCATGAGATCCAGTCCCGTCGGTTCCTCCGAAACCGTGTAGGTCACGGTGAGGAACCGCATCCCACTGCGCTCACGAACCGGCTCAACCCTGGCGACCGCGGATACTGTGGCGCCCACGCGCAACAGGTCCATGGCCTCTATATCCTGCAGACTGTGGATCGCGCCGTCGGGCAGTGACAATCGTTCCAGCAACAGAGCCACGACGCGGGCGGCGAGCATAATCGGAGGAGCGCATTGCGAGTCCAGATACAGCGGCAAATTATCGCCGACGGCCGAAAGATATTTGTGGACTGCGTCGGAGGTGATTTCCCAGGAGCCCAAGCTAATCGCGTTATCTTGCAATGCTCTTCCCCTGACCGTTCACGCGGATAACTCCGCTCCACGATGCAAACAATATACACGGGTAGGCCGAGCCCGACAACGCGCCGACGCCCGCAGGCCGGGCGCCGGGGCAATCGAACCCATTTCGCCCCGACCATTTGGTGTAAGATGGCTGGCGAGTTTCGGCATCCTTACGTGGCCGGTTTCCCAGCGTCGATTGCGTTTGCCAAGCGGCGCGTCAGGCGGGAAATAAAGGAATACACCGTGTCTGATCAAATCCTTTCAACGTTGCGCACCGTTCCCGGATGCGACCGGGAGCAGGCCTCTCGGGTTTCGTTTACCGGCGGGGTGGACCCGATCCTGCCGACGCCCTTCCGGATCGGAGAAACGGCCGCCGCGAGCCTGGCGGCGGTTGGGCTGGCCGTCTCCGATTTGTGGGAGATGCGCACCGGACGCCGGCAGGACGTCGCGGTGGACGCCAGGCGGGCCACGGCTTCGTTGCGCAGCAGCAGGTACATGTCCCTCAACGGCGCGCCGGCCGCCGGAGAGCGTCCCTCGGTGATGGGTGTTTATCCCGCCAAAAACGGCAGGTGGAGCTACCTGCACTGCAACTTTCCGAACCATCGGGAAGCGGCGCTGAGCGTATTGGGCGTGCCGGAAGACCGGGAAGCCGTGCGGCGAGCGGTGGCGAATTGGGACGCGCTGGAGCTGGAAGAGGCGATCATTGCCGCGCGGGGAGCCGGCGGGATGGTACGGTCCATGGCAGAATGGGGCCAGCATCCGCAATCCGCCGCCGTGGCTTCTTTGCCTCTGCTCGAGATCGACCGGATCGGCGACAGCCCACCGGAACCGTTGCCCGACGGCCCGCGTCCCCTTTCAGGGATACGCGTTCTGGATCTGACCCGCGTGCTGGCCGGCCCCACCTGCGCACGCACGCTGGCGGAGCACGGCGCGGACGTTATGAAAGTGACGGCGGAACACCTGCCCAGCAGCGAAGCCCAGGAATTCGACACCGGGCACGGCAAGTTGTCCACCCGCCTTGACCTTCGGGACGATCAGGACCTGGCGACCATGCGGCACCTGGTGAGTCAGGCCGATGTGTTTTCGCAGGGCTACCGCCCGGGAACCCTGGCGCAGCGCGGCCTGGCCCCGGAAGACCTCGCGAAACTACGGCCCGGCATTGTCTACGTTTCACTCTCGGCGTTTGGGCGCATCGGACCCTGGGCGGAGCGCCGCGGGTTCGATACGGTGGTGCAGACCGTCAGCGGCATCACGCATCGGCAGGGCCAGCTGTTCCCCGGCTCGGAGCCGGGACCGCAGTTCTATCCGGTGTCCGCCATCGACTACCTGACCGGATACCTGATGGCCTACGGCGCGCTGACGGCCCTGTCACGGCGCGCGCGGGAAGGCGGGAGCTGGCTGGTCAGGATTTCTCTGGCGCAGACCGGCAAATGGCTGGTCGACCGGGGGCAGGTGCCTGAGTCCGAACTGCATGACGTGGCCGCTGATTTCGGGCCGGATGAAATCAGCAGTTGGTGTACGAGTAACCAGGTGCCAGCGGGACTGCTGAAGCACCTGGCACCCACCATTCAGTTGTCCGAGACCCAGCCGTTCTGGGAACGGCCCACGGTACCCCTGGGGTATCACGACCCGGTGTGGCCGGAGCGGGTCGTCTGATTCTCCAGTGGTTTGCGTGCCGCCCGTCACGCTTTACAGCGTCGGAGGGCGGCATTTCGCGCCGCTATCGGAAACCCTCCTAATTGCCCAATGCGCCGGCGTGCGACTCAATGGAGATCGCATCGGCGTATTCGCTGTTCAGGGTTACGCGGCGGTCCCTGGTAGAAAGGAGGGTAGCGTTGACTGTCGCCGCGTTCCTCCGAAGCGCCGCTGAAATCGAGCGCCGCGCTCCGATCAAACCGTACCGGTCCAGGTCCAACTGGCTGTAGATGTCATCGATGTGCATCTGGTGATCTGGTGCGCGCACGAGGGCATCCAACAGCCGTTGAGCGTCGGAAGAGACGTTGTTGCGGGTTTCCCTGGCAGTCACGGTAGTCCAGGCCGGCTCCCGGGAAACACCCGGCACACTGGAAATGGCTACGCCGTTCGCGATTACCGGCGCTTCCAATGCAGCCTGAGTGTCGGCCAGTTCATGTTGCTTCGCCAGGGAACGGATAACTGAGATAACCTCCTGGCTGTCCCCGGAGATGTTGAGCGTCACGGTTGCCATTGCTTCATCCTCTAATTCTGTGATGGGAGTAAAAGCTCCGGTTTTTTATGTATGCGCGCGCATCACCGGGAAACCCAAGCCGGCGGAGCGAACCAGGAATCCTGCGTGCACGTTCGGCTGCACATTATAATCAGATTTTGTGCGTATTGTTCAATATCGTTGCGAAACAAAAAAATATGCTTGACGAATTTCGCACAAAAATAAAGGGGCGGCTGTGCGGCCACCCCCAATTCGGGTTGCACGGATGCAGGCTAACCTTTGCGGGTGTACTTGACCACCGTGCGGCCGCTGCTGCCCTCGTAGGGCTCAACCACGTACAGGTCCTTTTGACTGTCGACCCATACGCCGTGGCAACTGCGATGGGTCAAGTCGCCCCATTGGGCCAGCCGCTCTCCGTTAGCGTCCAGGATACTGAGCATCCCGCCGTTGTGTTCGGCTACGTACGCGACATCGTCGTCGTCGATGCAGATGACCGCCGGACCGATCAGCTTGCTGGGCCAGTCGGTAACGTGCGTCCCGTCCTGGTTGAAGACCTGGACGCGATCGTTTTCCCGGTCGGCGATCAGGAGGTTGCCCTGGCGGTTGATCCAGGCGCCGTGCGGCAGGTTGAACTGGCCGGGACCCGGGCCCGGCTCACCCCAGGAGAAGATATGCTCGCCGGTGGGCGTGAACTTGTGGACCCGGGCGTTGGCGTAACCGTCGGCGATGTAGATCTCGCCGTCGTCGTTCAGCGCGATGCCAGCGGGCATGTTGAAGGGGTCCGCGCCCCGCACCACCTGGTGCCACGAGTTTGAGTCGAACGAGGTGTTATCGGCTCCGGTGTCGGAGCGGTAACCGTACTCGCCCAGGGTCATCACCAGCTCGCCGTCCTTGGTGAGCTTGAAAATCTGCCCCATGTTGCGGTCCACGAGCCAGACGTAGCCCCACTGGTCGATGATGATGGCATGGGGGAACTCGAACATGCCGGCGCCCCAGGACTTGACGAACTTGCCGTCACGGTCGAACACCATGATCGGGTGTTCAGGATTGCGGTTGAAACAGTAGACACGGTCCTCGTCGTCGCCGAAGACCGCCGCAGCCGGCATCGGGATTCCTTCGGGAACCTGCGCCCAGTTGCGATCGAATTCGTAGGTGTGTGCGCCGTTGCCGACGACATTGGTGGCAGTGGTCATTCGAGCCTCCTTAAAGGCATGGTGTGTGGCTGTCCCTATTGACCCAGCCTAGTTTTACCACAATTTGGCGTGGCTCAGCGGCGGCCCACCGACTTGGCAAGGAAGATATCCGGTTTGCCGCGCCCATTCGCATCCGGCAGGACGCCGGCGATGGCATAACCCATTTTCAGATAGAACTCGAACGGATGGCCCTTCAGGTTGGTGATGCGTGCCAGGTGCCACAGCGGATCGGGATAAAGGTCAACGCCGGCCAGGGAGGTCATATTGTCCTCGTCATCGGAACCGAGCCAGATCGTGAGGCCGCCCCGGCGGCTCACCTGCTGCTCCAGGTCGGACAGAAGGGCGCTTCCGATCCCCTGTCGCTGGTGAGACGGACGGACAACGAGAACATTGAGCTCCCAGACGTTTCCCTGGTATATGGGTTCGGCGGCGGACCAACCAAGGACGCTGTCTTCCCGGTCGACCGCGACGCGACAGATTCGCCCGCTGGCCAGGCATTCCTCCACCGTGGCCATGGCCGATTCCCGGTCGGGCCAGGCGTCAGGCCAGTGTCCGGCGAAACCCTCGACCAGGAGTGCGGCGGCGCTATCTGCCGCCCCTGGACCGAGGGTTGCCAGGTCCAATATCCGCATCGCGCGGGGTCACCGAACGCACCTGGGGGCTGGCGGAGCCCGGTCAGAAAGCGGCGATGCCCGGGGTCTGCACGCGGATGCTGTAAAGCGACTGGCCCGAAGTGAGGAACAGCGTCCGCATATCGTCGCCGCCAAAACAGATATTCCTGGTCACTTCCGGGGTTTCAAGCACTCCCAGCCGCTCGCCGTCGGGCGAAACGATCCACACTCCGCCGGAACCGGTGCACCACACCCGGCCAGCGGTGTCGACCTTCATGCCATCCGGAACGCCAGGTGCGTCCGAGCCCATTTCTATAAAGACGCGATTGCCGCTCAAAGTACCGTCGGCGGCGACGTCGAAGGCGCGGATACGTCGATTCGGGCAGAACTCGCCGCGTTCCTCGCGGTCAAAGTCCGCCGGCTCCGCCCGGCTGATGGCGACGTACAGCACCGATTCGTCCGGGGACAGGGCGAGGCCGTTGGAGTACTCGCACTCGTCCGTCGCCAGGTGTACGTTTCCGGCGGGATCTATGCGGTACACGCCGGCGAAGGGAATCTCGCGCAACTCCTCGGGGAAACGGAGGTGCGGGTCGGTGAAATAGACCGTCCCGTCGGTGCGGCAGATGACGTCGTTGGGTTTGTTGAACCGCTTGCCGTCCCAACGGTCAGCTATCGAAGTGATGTTGCCATCCGCGTCCATGCGGGTCACGCAACGATGGTCGGCGCCTTCGCACATCAACAGGTTGCCCTGGCGATCCAGCGTGCACCCGTTGCCCTCCCCGGTGTTCTCGCGGACCACCGTGGTCGCGCGGGTCTGGGGATCCCATTTGAGGAGCTGTTGCCGTTCCAGGTCAACGAAGGTCAGATACCCGCCCGGGTGCCACAGCGGGCCCTCGGTGCGGACTTGATTCCCATCGAGCAGCGTCAGTTCGGTTTCGGCAAGAAGTCCGGACAAGTCATCAGCCATGGTTAGCCTCCAGTAGTGCGGGTGGATCGGGGCCGATTATATCAACGGGACAGCGGACCCGTATCCGTCCACAGTACGGCGATCCTTCCCGAGAGGGCGAAGACGCTCAGGGCAATCACGCCTTAATCAGCAATGGCGCCGGAGTTGACATTTGCAGCAGTAAACGGCGAATTTTACTGGGATAAACAGGATGAACGGGATGGACAGGATATTTCGCAACCGTTCAGAGTTGCGAGGAAAGCGTCATTCCGAGCGCAGCGCGGCAATCTCGTCAGGGAAACGAACGCCGCAGCTGGAACGAGATCGCCACGTCGTTGGGCTCATTGTGACGGCAAGCCCGGTACGCGTGAGCGCTTGACCCGCGTTGCCCTCGCCCGGGCCAGACGGTACACTGGCCGCCGTTGCGCGCCCGGTGAACCCGCCCATGGCGGCTGGGCCGTGCGAATTTCATAACCAGCAACGGATTGGCAAGTGGCTATTTCCGACGAACGCGTTTCGGCTGCGCCCGCCGGGCAACAGGCTCCCGGCGGGCGCATTTTTTACGGGTGGTGGATGGTTGCCATCACTTCGGTGATGAGCTTCTTCGCCAGTGGGATATTCTTCCGCGGGTTCGGCGTCCTGGTAATCCCAATCCGTGACCAACTGGGCATAAGCCAGTTTCAAACCAACCTGGTGTTCTCCATCGCCCGCGCCGAGGGAGGACTGGAGGGACCGGCGGCCGGCTGGTTGATCGACAAGTTCGGGAACCGGGCGGTGCTGGTGCCTTCGCTGATACTCACGGTCGTGGGCTACATGGTGATGGCCTTCTGGCTTCCCAATTTCTGGGCATTCGCGTTCGTATACCTGGGCCTGGTGTCGCTGGGCAACAGCATGGCTTTCCAGCACGCGTGCTTCGCCGGGCTGAACCAGTGGTTCCACCGACGGCGTTCCATGGCCATCTCCATACTCGCTGCCGTCGCTTCCCTGGGTGGGCTGGCATTGATCACCACCATGAACCTGCTGATTGAACGGTCGGGCTTGCGGTGGGGTCTGATCACGTCGGGCGCGTTCTACGCGGTGATCCTGCTGCCGCTGTGCTACTGGTTCCGCAACCGCCCGGAGGATATGGGCCTGTTGCCCGACGGTGCGACGCGCCCGCCGGCAGCGCGAGGCAGCGCGGCGGCGGCGCGCCGGGAGACTCGCGACTACACCGTGAAGGAGGCGCTGCGGACGCAAGCGTACTGGCTGCTGCTGCTGGGTGCCGGCCTGAGGCAGATGGCGACGCTTGGCATCCTGATCAGCCTGTTCCCCATATTGGTCGACGACAAGGGCATGAGCACCCAGATGGCGGCGAACCTGGTGGGGGCGATGTCGGCCATCAACTTCGTGTCGCGCCTGATCATGGGCTACCTGGGCGACCGTATTTCGAAGAGGGCCATCATGTTCCTGAGCCTGACGGTGGAAGGGATGGGCTATCTGTTCCTCTGGCTTGGCGACTGGCAAACGGCGGTGGGGATCACACTGGTGCTGGGATTCATCCTGTGCGAAGGGATGATGGACGGGGCCGGCGTAATCGTGTGGGCGGCGTTGGGAGAATATTTCGGGCGGACGCGGTTCGCCACCCTGCGCGGCTATATCACCTTCGCCTACGCGTGGGCGCTGGTGGCGTCACCGGCGTACGCCGGATGGGTCGGCGACTACTTCGGGGACTACGACTACGCCATCATTCCCGGAGCGCTGTGCGCCTTCGCCGCCGGCGCGTGTTTCCTGTTCATCAAGCGGCCCCCGGAGTTGCTGGCCGGAGACCCCCCGGCAGACGCCCGGTGACTGTGTGAACCGACCTCCGGTGCTACAATGAGCCAAAACCCGCCCCGGCGCCTTCGCAGCGGCCCTCCGACGTTTCGGCTCAAGTGACAGGTGGGAACGATGCGCCGGGGCGTCGCATCCACGGACAATGGCGTCCATCCATACATCAACTGGGAGTTAGAAAATGCCCACCATCCTGGAACAATACATCGCCAATCACGCCGGCTCCGCCGAACGTTATCGTGACGCCGTGGGCATCTTCCCGGGAGGGGTGACGCACGATAACCGGTACGCTGAACCCTTTCCTCTCTATATCACCCACGGACAGGGACCGCGGAAGTGGGACGTGGACGGCAACGAGTACATTGACTACGTGTCCGGCCACGGCGCGCTGCTCCTGGGGCACTCCCATCCCGCCATTGCCGATGCGGTTTCGGAGCAGATCCGCCGGGGCACCCACCTGGGCGCCTGCACCGACGAAGAACTGCGCTGGGCTCGCGCGATCATGAACCTGATGCCGGCCGTGGAGAGGGTCCGTTTCCACAGCAGCGGCACCGAGGCGACGCTGATGGCCATGCGCCTGGCCCGCGCGTACACCGGGCGCAACAAGGTCATCAAGCTGCAGGACCACTTCCACGGCTGGCACGACTACGCCATGGCCGGCTCCGACCGCCCGGCGCCGGGGATCCCCGCGGAGTCCTGGGGCAGCATGATCATCGTGCCGGCCGGCAATCTGGACGCGGTGCAGCAGGCCATGGAGCGCGACAGCGACATCGCGGCCATCATCCTGGAACCCACCGGCGCGCACTACGGGCAGCTTCCCTTTAACGTGCCGCAATACCTGGCCGGCCTGCGCCAGCTTTGCGACCGGCACGGCGTGGTGCTGATTTTCGACGAGGTGGTCACCGGGTTCCGCGCGTCGCCCGGCGGCGCACAGGTCCGCTATGGGATCACTCCCGACCTGACCACGATGGCCAAGATCGTGGCGGGAGCCCTCCCCGGCGGCGCCGTGGGCGGCAAGGCCGACATCGTGGATATGATCGCCCAGCGTGGCGACCCCGAATGGGACAATACCGAGCGCGTCTATCACCCGGGGACATTTAACGGAAATCCACTGTCGGCGGTCGCGGGAGCAACCTGCCTGGAACTCATTGCCGCGGAGCCGTTGAACGACCATGCCGACGCCATGGCGGCGCGACTCAAGGCGGGGCTCAACGAGGTGTTCACCCGCATGGAGGTGGGCGGACACGCCTACGGCATTGCGTCCATGATCCACTTCACGCTGGCCGAGGGCGACTTTGACAACGAGTTCGGGCCGGAGGTCGACCGGCAGATCAAGCGAGCCGCCGCCACGCCGGCGGTAACCGGAATCAAGCGCGGCTTGCAGAACCACGGAATCGACATCATGGGGCGGGACGCGTTCCTGGTGTCCGCGACGCACAGCGAGGCGGACATCGACTCGACGCTGGCCGCGTTCGAAGCAACGCTGGCGGAAGCGCGCGCGGAGGGGTTGGTATAAAAGACGGGAATAGCCTGCGACAGCACCCGAGATTTCCCCCATGCTCACCAAGATACTCACTCTGGCCGGCGGTAGCCTGGTCGCTTTCATACTGTTCGGGTTGACCTACTCGGCAACTGTGGAAGAGGGAGTCCTACGGGCAACTTCCGTGGGATTGCTGGCCGGCCTGCTTGGTTTTGCGATGAGCGTTTTCGCAGTCTGGCTATTCCTTGGTCTTGGGAAATGAGGCGGCTCCAGGCGGCTTGGCTGGGACTTCTCATCTCCGGGGCAGTCTTGGTTCTCATGGACTTGGTCTCGCAGGTCTTGATCAGAATAAACGGCGTTCCAGCGGTTGGCGTACTGGGCGGTGCCTTGATACTGCTGGCCCTGACCTCAATGATGAATTGGCTCTCTAAAGAAGCATGGGAACAGCGCAATAGACCAAGCGGCGAGCAAGAGGTGTGATATGGCTAGTTTCTGGGAAAAGATCAACGTAGATGGGCAGCAGATGGACATGTACGCGGCGGTGCCCTCCGGCAGCGCTGGCTTCTCGGCCCCGTATCCGGCTGTGGTGGTGGCACAGCACGCCACCGGCGTGGACGGTTTCATTCAGGACATCTGCGACCGGCTGGCGGCGGACGGCTACGCGGCGGTTGCGCCCAACCTGTACCACCGGCACAGCGAAGAAGCCATTGCGGCTTCCTCCGCCGGAGGACCCCGACCCAGCCCGGCCACTCTGCTCAGCGACCCTGACATTGTTGCTGACGTCAACGCCACGGTTGACTGGCTGCTGAACCACGACGCGGTGCAGAGCGACCGCATCGGCGTCACCGGATTCTGCATGGGCGGACGCGTGGCTTGGCTGGCGGCTGCGACCAACCCGAACTTCAGGGCCGTGGTCCCCTACTACGGCGGCAACCTGATGATCACCTGGGGCAAGGGCGAGACTCCGCCCTTCGATCTGGCAGGCAACATCGACTGCCCCATGCTGTTCCACTTTGGCGAGATTGACGCGAACCCGTCCCAGGACGATATGCGGAAACTCGACGCCGAACTGGACCGCCTGGGCAAGGCACACCGGTTCTACACCTACGCCGGCGCCGACCACGCCTTCATGAACCCGTCCGGCGGCAGGTATCACGAGGGAGCGGCGGTGGAATCCTGGCCGCGCACACTGGAGTTTTTCGCCCAGCATCTCAAGGGTTAGACGCTGCCGTCGATGGTTCCAAGTGGCCCCGGCAGTTTCAGTTCACAGACACGGGAGGTACCGTTATGGCCAGTTTCTGGGAAAAGCTCAACGTAGACGGCAGCGAGATGGACATGTACGCCAGCGTGCCCAGCAGCAGCGCCGGCTTCACTGCCCCGTATCCGGCGGTGGTGGTGGCGCAGCACGGCGGCGGCGTCGACGAGTTCATCCGGACCATCTGTGACCGTTTGGCCGCCGAAGGCTTTGCGGCCGTCGCCCCCAACCTGTATCACCGCAACTCGGACGAGGTGATGAACGCTGATCCGCGGCCCCGTCCCTGGGACGTGCTGAGCGATCCTGACATCGTCGCGGACATCAACGCCACCGTGGAATGGCTCCGCAACCACGATGCCGTCACCGACCGTATCGGTGTGACCGGGTTCTGCATGGGCGGGCGTGTCGCCTGGCTGGCCGCCGCATCCAACCCGCACTTCTCCGCCGTCGCGCCCTACTACGGCGGGAACCTGCTGGTGACCTGGGGCGCTGGCGAAACCCCGCCGTTCGAGCTGGCCAACAACATCAACTGCCCCATGCTGTTCCACTTTGGCGAGGTTGACGAGAACCCTTCGCAGGAGGACATGCGCCGGTTCGACGAGGAGCTGAACCGGCTGGGCAAGGAGCACCAGTTCTACGTGTACCGCGACGCTGACCACGCCTTCATGGACTTCACCGGACCGCGCTACCAGAAGGAAGCGGCCGACCGGTCGTGGCCGCGCACCCTGGAGTTTTTCTCCCAGCATCTCAAGTCCTGAACGCTCACCCTGTGGGGGAGAATGATCTTTCTCCCCTCCATGCAAACCCACTGCTGAAAGCGAAAAAGGAGTTTTCCAATGCCCCGAGTAGCACTGGATTTGGAACAGAAAGACGACTTGGCCGTCATCAAATCAGACGGCTGGCGGATAGCGCAGGGCCTCGAACCGGGCGAGCCCAACCAGGGGCTCGTTGCCGAGATGCTGGGCAGCAACGCCCGCCTGCCCGACTACGACGACTCCGGCTGGGAGAGCGGCGCGGACTTCCAGAAGCGCTACTCGGTGGGCTTTACCTTCGCCTGGTACCGGCTGCGGTTCACCATGCCTGAGACGGTCAAGGGCCAGGACGTGTCCACCTGCCGGGTGTGGTTCGAGACCAACGTAGACAACTACGGCGAGGTCTACATCGACGGCAAGATCGACCGGAACATCGGCGCGGTAACGGGGAACAACACACCCAAGAGGGTCCTTCTGGAAGAACCGGGAGAGCCCGGCAAGGAGCATGTGATCGCCGTGCTGGTGGCCAACGCGCCGTTGGGCGAGCCCGTGGGCGCCATCTTCATGCGCTACGCCACGCTGGCATTTGAGTCACAGCCGCCGCGGTAGTCGTGGTGACGTCATGACCGCCGCCACCTGCGACCCGCGCGCATTGAGCGTGGCCCGGGCCGTTCATCAGCGAGAGCGGCCCCATGCTACTATTTTGTTCGGCTCCCGCGCGCGCGGCGATCATGACGAATACCGTTCCGACATTGACATCATGTTGCTCCAGGATTTGGTTCCCGATGCAGAGTCCCAATGGCCGGTCAAGGAATGGGTTGAGGGCATTGCTCGAGCAGCTTACGGTCGGGAAGTGCCGGTGCAACTGGTCCGGCGCACTCTGGATGAGTTCCGGCACAACCGCCGCTACGTCAACAGCGTGGAAACCAACGCGGTAAGGGATGGAGTCTTCATGCCGCTGGACCCTGATCGGGGCGATTCTTCATGCTACGAGGATGAAGAAACTGAGTACGAATACGACTGGACGCCCTACAACGAACGGCTGCGTCATGCCGAAGCGCACCTGGAAGCATTTGTCTTGTGCGTAGAAAATGGGATGAACGATTTAATCGTCGGCCAGCAGGCCCAGAACAATCTGGAACATGCCATGAAGGCTCTGCTGGAAGCCCACCGTGTCAGCTATCAGCGCACGCACAACATTGGCCACCTGCTGGGACGTATCAGGCGTACTGACTCTCAATTGCCCGAATTTGCAATCAGCATAGCCCCCGACATCTACACCAAATATGCTGGCGAGCAGGAGTATGAGTTGTCCGATCCTCTGCTCACCGACCAGCCTGACTACCGGGAGCGAACTATCGCTGACGCCCAGCGCATCATCCACCGCGCCCGCGAGGTTCGGCAAGGCAACACCGATTAGCGCCGCAACCCCGGTATCTACACACTTCTGGAGGCTCCACAATGGCCACCCGCTCCTTTGCCGGCACCGTCAACGCGCCGGACTTCCCCGCCAACGTCGAATGGATCAACACCGACCGGCCGCTGAGCATGGTCGACCTGCGCGGCAAACTGGTGGTCCTCGACTTCTGGACGTACTGTTGAGTGAACTGCATGCACGTGTTTCCGCAGTTGCGGAAAATGGAAGAGAAGTACGCGGACGAACTGGTGGTCATCGGTGTCCACTCCGCCAAGTTTCCCAACGAGAAGTATGCCGACAACGTGCTGCTGGCCGCCCAGCGGTACGAGTTGAAGCACCCCATCGTCAATGACGCGGAGTTCGAGGTGTGGCGGCAATACGCCTGCCGTGCCTGGCCGACGCTGATGTTCGTCGATCCCGAGGGCAAGGTCATCGGCAAGCACGAGGGCGAACTGCCCTTCGAGGCTTTCGACGACCTGCTGGGCCGGATGATCGCCGAGTTCGACGAAAAGGGCATGATCGATCGCCGCGACCTGGGCATCGTGCCGGAAGCGGTGGAAGAGTCGGCGTTGGCGTTTCCCGGCAAGGTACTCGCCGATGGCCCCAACAATCGGCTCTTCATCGCCGACACCAATCACAACCGCGTCGTCGTGACCGATTTGGACGGGAAGGTGCAGGCCGTCATCGGTTCGGGGGTGGAGGACTTTGCCGACGGCGACTACAACACCGCCGCGTTCAACCATCCCCAGGGCATGGAACTGCTGGGCGACACGCTGTACGTCGCCGACACGGAGAACCACGCCATCCGCCGCGTCGACCTGGTCGGCGGCACGGTGGACACCATCGCCGGCACCGGCGAGCAGGGACACGACCGGCGAGCCCAGGGCCCCGGACGCCAGGTGGCGCTCAGCAGCCCGTGGGACCTGGCACACCACGAGGGTACGCTGTACATCGCCATGGCCGGGATACACCAGCTGTGGCGACTGTCACTGGCCGACGGCACGGTGTGTCCCCACGCCGGCACCGGCGGGGAGAACATCGATAACGGCCCGCTGGCCACCGCAACCCTGGCCCAGCCCAGCGGCATTGTCGTGGGCAAGGACCGGGGCGGCAACCCGATGCTGTATTTCGCCGACTCGGAAACCAGCAGCGTGCGGAGCGCGGGAATAGACCCGGTGACCGGACGCGTGGCAACCCTGGTCGGGATCGACCTCTTCGCCTTTGGAGACCGGGACGGCGTGGAGCACAACGTCCGGCTGCAGCACCCCATCGGCATCGAGTGGCACCAGGGTGAGCTGTTCCTCGCGGACACCTACAACCACAAGATCAAGAAGGTGCTGCCTCTGACTCGGTCGGTGCAGACGGTTCTGGGTTCCGGAGCCATGGGTTTGCACGACGGCGCCGGGAGGCTGGCCACCTTCAGCGAGCCCAGCGGACTGAGCTTCGCGAACTTTGACAACGGTCGACAGCCCCTGCTGTTCATCGCCGACACCAACAATCACGCCATCCGCGTGGCGGACCTGGATTCTGACGAGGTTCGAACGCTGGAAATTCAGGGATTGTGATCCCGATCCAGAAGTCAACAAGCATCTGAATCATTGCTTCCGGGCAGCCGGCCAAACCGGTCGGGCGGACCGCCGCCTGGGCCGTGAGATCCCGCCCGTGATCGGGCCTTCAGCAACCCGATGGCGGGCGCCGGCTCGAACTGCTCTTGCTATAATTGGAGCCCACAAACGTTATGTTCGCTGCGGCGCCGCACCGGGTGGTTGCCGCGCAATCCCCCAGGAGACCCAATGACCACACCCATTACCTCAGGTTCGGCCGGCGGCGCCAGTCCCGATTATGCGGTTCAGGCGGATGACAACATCACGTTGCTGGCCAGCAAGATAATCCGCGACGTGCTGGTGACCCGGGGCGAACCCATCCGCCGGGCCCAGTTGTGGCAGGCCGTAGAACTGGCCATGGGAGACCGTTCCCCGGACGTTGACGGCGTGCTGAAGCGTGACTGGTTCACCAACCAGGACACCGGCCCCGGCCGGTGGAAGCTCACCGACGCGGCCGACCCGGACGTCTCGCCCTTCACGGATGCTGCGGGGACGGTGAATTTGGCGGCGGTAGTGGAATACATGCGCACGTGTCGCCAGGGCGAAGCGCCCTACATCGGCGACCTGGGTGACTTCATCAAGATCTGCAAGCCCGGGGTGGAACTGGACGCCGGATGGCTGGTTGGCAACAGCGTGACACGGGGCTGAACCCATGACCACCAGCGCGGACACCATCGCCTACCACGAGGAACGCAGCCGGCACTTTCTCGACCTGGTCGACGACGAGTTGGCTCGCGGCGAACTGGAAGAGGCCAGCAACAAGGTCTGGGGCGCCGCCGCTCATGCGATCAAAGCGGTCGCCGAACGGCGCGGCTGGGAGCATCACGCTCATGCGCTGCTGGAAGAGGCCGTTGGCCGGTTGGTGAAAGAAGAAAACGCGCCGATGGACCTCTGGTTACAGTACCTGACTGCGTCCGCTTACCACCAGCGGTTCTACGGCGGCCCGCCGCCGGCCGAGGCGATTCGCGCCGGAAAAGAACTGATTGCCCAGTTCATCGACACGCTGGAAAGCTTGGATTGAAGGGCGCGACCCGGTTAGTTCTTTCCGGCGCTGAACCCGGCTGACGTCCGCGCCCCCTTGCCGGCGGTCTGTTATACTGCCCGTCGCCGCTTTCGGGCCAGGTGCAAGTTTGTCACCGCCTCGGTCCGGATCGCATGTACATAGATCACCGAAGAGGAGACCGATCCTAACATGGCTGAACCAACAACCCGCATCGTTGAAAGCGACGTCCTCATCATCGGCGGCGGCATGTCCGGCTGCGGGGCGGCAATCGAGGCCCGTTACTGGGGCGGCGACGATCTGCGCATCGTGATGGTCGACAAGGCGGCCACCGACCGCAGCGGGGCGGTCGGCGAGGGACTGTCCGCCATAAATATGTACATGGGCATGCGGCACGGTTGGAACCAGCCCGAAGACTATGTCGAGTACGTTCGCAATGACATGATGGGCATCTCCCGCGAGGACCTCGTCTACGACGTGGCCCGGCATGTGGACAGCAGCGTGCACATGTTCGAGGAGTGGGGACTCCCCTTCTGGTACGACGACGAAGGCCTGTACGTCCGCGAAGGCCGCTGGCAGGTTATGATCCACGGCGAGGCCTACAAGCCCATCGTCTCG
>JAJEIA010000113.1 GCA_022823505.1 Dehalococcoidia bacterium | reverse complement strand
GCAAGGACATCGACATTGCCCACGACGAGTACCCCCATGGCCTGTGGTCCGACGGCACGACCATGTGGGTGGCCGACATGCACAACGAGAAGCTCTACGCCTACACGCTGGCCGACGGGCAGCGGGACCCCGGCAAGAACTTCGACACCCTCGGCGCGGCCAACACCCGTCCCACCGGCCTGTGGTCCGACGGCACGACCATGTGGGTGGCCGATTATTGGGCCGAGAAGATCTTCGCCTACACGCTGGCCACCAAGCAGCGGGACCCCGACCGGGACTTCGACACCCTGTCCGGGCACGACCAGGGCCGTCCCCGGGGGATCTGGTCGGACGGCACGACCATGTGGGTGGCGAGCACCTTCAGCGACAAGCTGTTCGCCTACAACATGCCGGGCAACGCCAACCTGAGCACTCTGAGCCTCAGCGCCGGGACGTTGACCCCCGCCTTCGGCAGCGGCATCACCTCCTACACGGTTCCGGTGGCCAACACGGTGTCGCAGGTGACGGTGACCGCCCAAGAAGCCGATGCGGGCAACGCCACGGTGGTGTTCCTCGACGGCAACGACGTGGAGATCCCCGACGCCGACGACCATGCCGACGGCCAGCAGGTGGACCTCGCGTTGGGCGACAACACGATCAAGGTCAAAGTCACCGCCTCGGATCTCGTCACCACCCGCGTCTACACGCTGACGGTCAACCGTGCCGCCGCCGCCGACGCGGCGAGCTGGGCGGTATCGGTCGGATCGGCGTCCATCGCCGAGGAGGGCGAGACGTCGACGGCGGTGACGGTGAGCACCGGAGGCGTGACGTTCACCGAGGCGAAGACGGTCACGCTGGTCCTGGCGGGCACCGCGACCGAGGTCGCCGACTACACAGTCACAGCCAAGACGCTGACGCTCGCCGCCGGCGAGGCCTCGGCGGCCGCCACGGTGACCGCGGTGGACGACACCGTCATAGACGACGGCGAGAGCATCGAGGTCACCGCGATGCTCGACGGTGCGGTGATCGGCGTCCCGCAGACCATCACCATCGCCGACAACGACGGGGCGAACACTGCGCCGGTGTTCTCACCGCAGTCCGTGACACGCCAGGTGGCCGAGAACGCCGCGCCGGGCACGGCAGTGGGCAGTCCGGTCGCCGCCACCGACGCCAACGGCCACACCCTGACCTACACGCTGGGCGGCGCGGACGCCGCGTCGTTCACCATCGTGGCCGCCAGCGGGCAGATACAGACCAAGACGGGCGTCGTCTACGACCATGAGGCCGCGTTGAACACCTACTCGGTGACCGTGACCGCCGCCGACAACCACGGCGGCACCGCGACCGCGACCGTCGTCATCGATATCGCCGACGAGAACGAGCCGCCCGAGGCGCCGGCCACGCCTACGGTGACCGCAGCGCCGGGATCGGGCACGAGCCTGGACGTGTCCTGGACAGCGCCGGACACGACGCAAAGGCCCGACATAACCGGCTACGGCGTCCAGTACCGCAAGACCGGGGACCCGAACTGGACCGCCTGGAACCCGCCCACTCTCGCTACGGCTACGACCATCTCGGGGCTGGCTGCTCGAACCGAGTACGAGGTGCAGGTGAACGCCACCAACGATGAGGGCACCAGCGGCTGGTCCGCGTCGGGCACCGGCTCCACGGAGAGTCAGTGCTCGCAGGACTTCGACCCGGAGCCAACGCCGGTGGCGGTGACTGCGGTCCCCATCGTGGTGGCGTCCAACACCGACGAGTACTTCGTGCTGTATGTCAACCACACCGAGGGCGGCAATGTGGTGGAGACACCGGTCGCGGTGATCAGGGGCGAGGCGTCCACGACGACGCTGGCCGAGAACGTGCCCGCGCTGCCCGCGGACCGCTACCGGGTGGAGAAGTACCTCATTGCCGACCCCGCCGACGTCGACGGCGACTGCATCGACGACCTCACCGAACTCGATTACCTCGGGACCATGAGTCCGGTGAACCCCGCCCCGGCCATAGATCTCGTGAACGGCGCCGCGGCCGTTCCCGACCAGCACACGTTCGAGACGCTGGCCTATGGCGGGCAGTATGTGAAGTTCGCTCTGCTGGGCATGGACACAGAGTCGCCGACCCTGTTCTTCATCAACTCCAAGACGCACCTCCGCCACCCCATCGCGTTGTTCCTAGAAGCGATAGACCAACTGGAGCCCGACCTGCCCTGGGTCGTGCCGGGCGAGATCGTCTACGACCCCGCACTCCCCGCCCCCGACGGCAGCACCGGCGTCTACTACTGGTGGCTGAACCGCTACGACAACCGCTACAGCACCGAACTCCTAGAGCGCATCCACACCCTACTCGCGGCCGGGATGCCGCTCCTCGAGGACGACCTGGCCCTGCACATACCGAATTACCGCCTTGCGAGCTACCAGTCCGAACTGCCGCTGTTGAGACAATCGCGCGTCCCGCTCATGTTCGACGAGGACATCCACCCCGGATCCAGTTTCCTGCCCTTGAATCCCGCAGTGGGATACGGCCGGCTGCGGGTCATGGAGCCGGGGGAGCGGCCCCTTGCCCGCGACGTCGTGATATACGAGGCGCTGCCCAACGAGCTGCCCCGCGTCGCAGGGATCATCACTACCGTGCCCCAGACGCCGCTGTCGCACATCAACCTGAGGGCCGTGCAGGACGCCGTCCCCAACGCCTTCATCCTCGACGCCCTCGACTACGCCACCATCGACGGCCTCCTCGACAGCTACGTCCGCTACGAGGTGACCGAGAGCGGGTGGAGCATGAGGGCAGCCGACCCCGAGGAGGTCGACGCCCACTACGCTGCGTCCCGGCCCGCCACCGTTCAGATCCTCCAACGCGACCTGTCGGTCACCGCGATCACCCCCCTGAGCGCCGTCGGCTTCGAGGACTGGGACGCCTTCGGGGTCAAGGCCGCCAATGTGGCCGAACTGGGAACGCTGGGCTTCCCAGCCGGGACAGTGCCCGAGGGATTCGCGGTGCCGTTCTACTTCTACGACGCGTTCATGAAGAACGCAGGCCTGGCGGAGGAGACCCTCTTCGGCAAGAAGAAGTGGGCCGAAGAGGACAAGTTCACGCTGCCGGCCGGCACCATGCTCAGCGCCGTCGTCACGGCGATGCTGGCGCACCCGAAATTCCAGGCGGACTACGAGATCCAGGAGGAGATGCTTGATGACCTCCGGGACGCCATCAAGGACGCCGAGAGCCCGCAGTGGATCATCGACGCCCTGACCGCAATGCACGTCACCTACCCTTCAGGGCAGTCGCTTCGCTACCGGTCAAGCACCAACAACGAAGACCTTCCCGGGTTCAACGGGGCGGGGCTGTACGACTCCAAGACCCAGGATCCCGACGAGACCGAGGAAGACGGCATAGACAAGTCACTCAAAGGGGTCTATGCCAGCCTGTGGAACTTCCGAGCCTTCGCCGAACGTGAGTTCCACCGCATCGACCACCTCACAGCCGCGATGGGGGTACTGGTCCACCCCAACTACTCCGACGAACTCGCCAACGGCGTCGCGGTCAGCTTCGACCCCATCCGCGGCTACGACGGCTACTACTACCTCAACACCCAACTCGGCGAGGACCTCGTCACGAACCCCGACGCTTACTCCGAGCCCGAGGAGATCCTGCTGCACCGCAGCGGCAACCAATACGAGATCCTGGCGACCTCCAACCAGGTGGAACCCGGAGAACTTCTCCTGAGCGACGCCCAGCTCCGCCAGCTCGGCGGACACCTCGAAGTGATTCACGACCACTTCAACGCGCTGTACGACCCCGCACCCGGCGAGCCCTTCGCCATCGAGATCGAATTCAAGATCACCAGCATCGACATCCTCGCCATCAAGCAAGCCCGTCCCTGGGTCTTCCCTGCCCCGCCCCCTCAGACCGCCACCGGCCAGCCCACCATCACGGGCACACCGCAGGTGGGTGAGACGCTCAGCGCGGACACCTCGGGGATCGGTGACGCCAACGGGCTCACCAACGTGCAGTTCAACTACCAGTGGATACGCAACGACGGCAACACGGACTCCAACAGCCCCGGCGCCACCGGACAGACGCACGCCCTGACACGGGACGACCAGGGGAAGACGATCAAGGTGAGCGTCTCGTTCACCGACGACGACGGGTACGCGGAGAGTCTGACCAGCGCTGCCACCACCCAGGTTTCAGCGCCGCCGAACCAGACCGCCAGCGGCCAGCCAACCATCACGGGGACGGCCGTGTTGGGTGAGACGCTTAGCGCGGACACCTCTGGCATCAGCGACGCCAACGGGCTCACCAATGTGCAATTCACCTACCAGTGGATACGCAACGACGGCAACACGGACTCCAACATCCCCGGCGCCACCGGACAGACGCACGCCCTGACACGGGACGACCAGGGGAAGACGATCAAGGTGAGCGTCTCGTTCACCGACGACGACGGGTACTCGGAGACACTAGCCAGCGCCGCGACGGCTGCGGTGGGCGAGCCGTTGTGGTCGGGGGAGATGACGGTGGCGGACTATGGCGGCGGCAGCCTGGGCGCCTACGATGACGACACCCTGTTCTCGAACGTAACGAGCAGCATCCAACTTCAAATAAAGTGGCTCTGGTACTTGGAGCCGGAGCGGAAGCTTTATCTGGCATTTAGGGCACCGGCTGCCGGCACAGAAGACTGGATACTGCATATAGACGATCAGGCGCTTGATTTTCCGGACGGAGATTCGAACTTTGTCTTCAGAAACGTCGACGTGTCCTGGACGGAAGGCCAGATTGTCAACGTGAGCATCGTTCGGTGAGACCTGCCTTTAGGTGCGCGTAAGCACGGTCGGAGAAGGCGACTATGTGATCGGAATCGAAGGACAGCAAGGCACGGGGACGTACAGCGTGTTCGTCAAGGAGGTTACCTGCTCCTCCCGTGCTGGCAGGAAGGTGATTCGGACCGATTGGGTTCGATTCGTATGACAGATCTGCGTCGAAAGTGTCAATAGCAAGTCAGATCTGACCCAGGTGTAGCAAGATGGGTCTGACCCACCTTGCGACCGGGGGTGGATTAGCAAGTTAAAACTGACCTACCTCTGGATACGCTATCTCCGGGCGCCGGAGGTGCTCTCCGCCGAAGTGGACGGCGACACGGTCACACTGACGTTCGACTTGCCCATCAAGACTACCAGGGGTTGGGGCCCGGCTTGGCATGAGTCCTTCGAGACCAAGATCAACGGAACGTCGGTTTCCGCGAGCGACGTCACTCACCACCGTCGCTCGCTGACGTTCACGGTGTCCGAGGCTGCCATGGCTGGGGACACTGTCAAGGTGTCGTACACGAATATGTCCAGCTCCAACCCAATCCGGTATGCCACAAGTGGGCTCGGCTCTTCGATGGTCTCGCAGAGAGTTCCGGATTTCTCCGACCTTGTGGCGACGAACAACACCAATTAGCGGGCGATGAGGCAGCGGCCAAATCGAGGACAACGGCATATCCTCGAGACTGGAGTTCACTCCCGACTGGGATGGGACTTACCTGATTGTTGCAAGATCAACCGGCAATCTCTTGAACACGGATGTGTGCGATTACACCATTCGATCACAGAGGTTGGGTTAGGCCACTGCTGCTTTCGGGGCCATTGAGCAACGGGGCAATTGCCGCCCGGGGAGGCTGCCGAAGACCTGCCCCAGTGTCATTTGCCGCGGTCCTTGACCGAGCGTTCAGGTAGGATTTCGGGCACTTCGGCAGGCTCAGGTCGACACGACTTGAGGCTAGCCCCGATCCACCGAACAACCGCGCGCAGACGCACGCGGATCCGGCTTGCTATCGACACCGTCTCCCTCTTGCTCGACGCGTGGGCCAAGCTGGAGATTGCCGGCCAGGCGCTGAAGGCAGGGTCGCAATCGGAACACACGGCGCGGTTTGGCGAGGCTTGGCCGCGAGCCATGCAGCGCCGCGGGGCAACAGGGAGGCATCTCCTTACGTCGTCAACCAGGCGCGTTGAAACGGGCCGCCCGGCGTGGTCGACCAGTCGCCAGAGTGCGCCGTCCCCTGGTTTCCTCGCGTGCGGGAGACTGGCGAAGCGCGCCCTCCGAGGTTGCACATGTGCGATACGCAAAAAGCACAGACTTTTGCGGGTGCGACGATTATGGTCAAGTTCCCCGCTAAAAACCTTGCCCGTACGGGCAAGGCGGAGTTGGCTGGGGTCGCGGCTGCCGCCGGCCGTGGTTGGCCTGCTGGCCTCCGCGCGCGACGCTTTCGCCCCGGATGAGCGGTCCGGCCGCGCCCACGGGCTTGGCAGTCTCGGGCGGCGACCCTTCTTCACCCCAGTGTCCGCTCGGTACGAACGGGGCAGCAGCATCCCGACTTCCAACAAGAGCTTCGGCGAGTGGGGCGGACTGCCGGGCCGCGGCGTGATCGCGTCGGTGGCGACGGAGCGGCTGCTACACCACAGGCACATGCTGGACATCCGCGGCGAGAGCTGCCGGCCCAGGAAAAACGCCGGGCGGGGCTATTCCCCTGGCAGCAACTCAACGCGTCGCCGGAGGATGCCGGCGACAACCATGACGACTGACAGAACCGCTCGAAAACGACACTGCTGACGGATTGCGAGGCACGAATTATTTTCGGTCGCGGGATTGTGCGGCGGAGGCGGCTCTTCGCAACAGTGCGTTCTCGAGTGGTCTAGGAGGACACGGAATATGAAGAGCATGCGCGAGCGCGCTCCCAAGCTTTACTGGTGGGCGCTGGCCATGGGTTTGGCGCTCGCGGCGCTGGCGGTGTTGGGCACGCTGGGATCGGCTCAGGGCCAGAGTTCGGACAGCGAATCCGCGACCTACACGGTCGCGTTCCAGGGGCTGTTCGACGCCGATGCGTTGGCCGCGGACGCCCAGATGCCGTCGAATGCCAACTTGCGGAGGCTGGCCGGCGCCGTGCACGGCTCCGACGTAACCTACTGGAGCGCCGGAGGCACGGCCAGCGATGGTTTGAAGAGCCTCGCCGAGCAGGGCAGGACGGATCACTTCACCGACGAGATTGAGGAGTCAATCACGGATGGGCATGCAAAACAGGCCTTTGAGACACCGGACCGTCGAATGCCCCCGACGGGCCTGGGGAAAACGCGGTTCACCGCCACCAGGGCGTTCCCGCTGGTCACCCTGGCCGCCAAGATCAATCCGTCGCCGGACTGGTTCGTCGGCGGGCGCGATCTGGAACTGCGTCCCAATGGAGAGTGGGAGAGGGAGATCTCGGTGGACCTCTATGCCTGGGACGCGGGCACCGAGGAGGGCACGGAGTTCGACCGGGAGAATGCCGCCACCAGCCCGCAGGGTGTTGTGACCAGCCTGCGGAACGCGGGGAAGTTCTCCGACAGCCCCATTGCCAGGGTCACGTTCACGCTGCAGGCGCCTCCACAGATCGAGAATGTGGAAGCCACACCCGGCAACGGGGAGATCGCCCTGTCGTGGGACGGGTCCTCCTTCGCCGGGGGATACCGGGTGCAGTGGAAGTCGGGAACTGAGGGGTTTGAGGACGCCGGGAGCACCGGTCGGGAGCACGTGGTGGGCGACGGAGCCACCACCGGCCACACCATCACCAATCTGGTCAACGGCGCCGAGTACACCGTCAGGGTGATCGCAATCAACGGCCAGGGCGACGGGGAGCCTTCCGACGAGGTTACGGCGACCGTCGTCGACCCGTATGCGGACGATGTGCTGGTCAGCAATGCCGGCCAGACGGCCGCACCGCTGACTCAGTCGTTGGGGAGCGCGGCGCCCCAGATAATACAGGGCTTCACCACCGGCAGCCGGCCTGCCCTAGTGGATGAAGTGGTCCTTGGGGGCCTGCGGAACGTCGAACCGAACACGGAAATTGCGGTGAGCATCTATTCGGACAGCGACCTTTCATCGCAGAACCTGCTCCATTCACTGGACGGCCCGGAAACCCTTGCCGGCGGCGACAACGTGTCCTTCACGATCCCGTCGGGAACCGACGCGGTTCTCCAGGCGAACACGACCTACTACATCTGGGTCGAGAGGGTTTCGGGTTCCCCCACTCTGATGGGCACCGCGTCCGACGAGGAAGACCCGCAAAGCGATCCGGGTTGGAGCCTGGCCGATGGATGTCTGTTCAATTCCTCGTCCGATCAACAGTCAGCCTGTCCGTCCTCCGAATCAATTGGGGTCTCGGTCAGGGGCCGGTACCTGCCGCAGCTGAGCATTGCGGACGCGTCCGTCACCGAGGGCTCGAACGCAGACTTCACGGTCACACTCAGTGCAGCCGGCGCAGAGGCCGTGACGGTGCAGTACGACACCGTCGACGGCACGGCCACCTCCGACCCCAACGCGACCGGTGGCGCGGACTACACCGCCGCGACGGGCCGGACGCTGACCTTCGCCCCGGGAGAAGTCTCGAAGGAAATCAGCATTGTCACCAGCGACGACACCGCCGCGGAAGACGACGAGACATTCACCCTGACGCTCAGCAGTCCCTCCGCAAACGCGGAGATTGCGGGCTCGGGGACGGCGACCGGGACCATCGTGAACAACGACGTGTCGGCGACTTCGGGCGCCACCCTCAGTTCCCTGTCGCTGACCGACTCCGGCGGCGTGGACATCGCGCTCTCGCCCTCGTTCAGCAGTCTGGCCAGCCTCTATACCGCCGCGGTGGCAAACGACGTTGATTCCCTCACGGCGGCCGCCGTCACCGACGATGGCGGGGCCGCGGTGGTCTTCGTGGGCGCAGACGACACCAGCACCCCCGGGCAGGGGGAGTATGACCTCGAAGTCGGAGAAAACCCGGTCGAGGTGAGGGTGACATCGGGGGACGGCAACAACGTCAGCAGGTACAGGATAGCCGTGACCCGCGCCGCGTCCGACGACGCAACGCTGACCTCCATGACGCTTGCGGATTCGGGCGGCACGGCGGTGGAGATGTCGCCTTCGCCATTCAGTCCCGACACGGCGATCTACACGGCGTCCGTTCCCAAAGAGGTTGATGCCGTCACCTTTTCCGTGACGAAGACGCACGGGGGAGCGTCCGTCCTCATCGTCACTGCCGACGGGAACTTCGAGGCGGAGAGCGCGACCATTCCCCTGAACCCGGGGGACACCATCATCAAGGCGATGGTCACCGCCGAGGACGGCGTCACCGTCAATCTCTACAAGGCGATAGTCACCCGGGCGCTCATTGCCACCGGAAAGGACACGACGCTCAGTTCGTTTACGCTGACCCGTTCGGACGGAACCGAAGTGCTGCTCTCGTTGACCTTCGATCCGGATACCAGACTGTATTACGCGGCGGTCCCGAATGACGTGACGTCCGTCATAGCAACTGCCGTGCTGAATGACAGTGCCGCCACAATGATGTTTGAAGATGGAACCCCGACGGGAACACCGGGGCAGGTGACGCGCGAGCTGGCGGTCGGCTCCAACCGGATCAAGGTCAGGATTACCCCCGTAGACAGCGTCCGTTCGAAGTTTTACATAGTTATGGTTACGCGCGCGGACGTCGGGGCATCATCCGACGCCACATTGAGCGGGCTGACCCTGAACGACGAAGACGATGCGGCCATCGACGTTTCGCCTACGCCGTTTGATCCATCCACCACCGAATACACGGCCGCGGTGGCGAACTCGGTCTCCACCGTAACGGTCCGGGCGGACAATACCGATCAAGACGCGACGGCGCTGATCTTCAGCGCAGACGGCAACCACAAAGTCGAAAGCAAGAGCGTTCGGCTGGAGGTTGGCGAGAACACCGTGACGGTGAGGTCATTCGCGGAGGACGCGTCCACCTCCCGGACCTACACCCTGACGGTATCGCGGGCATCCTCCACCGCGTCCGGAGACTCGACGCTCAGCGCGCTGGTGTTGAGCGCCTCGGACGGGACGGCGCTCACGTTCACTCCCACCTTCGACCAGGCCACCACGACATACGCGGCATCGGTAGGAAACGCAACGGATGCGGTAACGTTGAGCGCGACCAAGAACCATAGTGGGGCCACGGCGAGCATCATCGCGCCGGACGGCGCCGGCACGGCGGACTCCGCGACCGTGGCCCTCGACGTCGGCGAGAACCTGATCAAGGCCATGGTCACCTCGGAAGACACCAGCACAACAACGATCTACATGGTCACGGTGACCCGCGCGGCCTCCACGGATGCGACGCTAAGCTCCCTTACCCTGGCGGACAGCGGCGGCACGGGGATTTCCCTGACACCGGCCTTCGACCCGGCCACGGGCGTGTATGAAGCCGAGGTTGAGAACGATGTCGAGACCTTGACCGTGACGGTCGCCGAGAACCACGACGGCGCCGAGGCGGTCTTCGTGGGCGCCGCCGGCACCGGCACGCCCGGCGAGGCGACCCAGGACCTTGCCGTGGGGGAGAACCTGGTCAAGGTAATGGTGACGGCAGAGGACGGCACTACCGTCAAGATCTACATGGTCACGGTCACCCGCCAGTCCGCCACCGTCTGGACGGCCACGGTCACGGTGGACCGGGACGGCTCCACCGTTCCGGCGGGTTACGGGTACTCACTGTGGGGCAGCAACATTGACGGCACGCTCTCGTCCGACACCTTCACCATCGGGGACGACGAGTACCGGGTGCAGTTGCTGGTTCACCTGTCTGACGGCCTCTATCTCGCGCTGAACAGGCACCTGCCTTCGGACTTCGTCCTGAGCCTCGGAGGCGCCGAGTACCGCGGCCGCGACAGCTCAATACCCGTCGCCGCCGGCACCGGGAAATACTGGTGGGCAGACGACCAGATCGCCTGGACACAGGGGCAGAGCGTGGCGGTCAGCCTGACCATGGAGGAGTCTTCGCTCCCCACGCTGCAGAACGCGCCTCCCGCGGCCTACTTCAGCAATGTCCCCGACGGCCATGACGGGGACGCCAGGTTCACGTTCCGGACGTACTTCACCGATGAGGTATCGATAAGGGCAAGGACCCTGAGGGACCATTCCTTCACGGTAACCGGGGGTTCGATTGCCAAGGCGAAAAAACTGAATAGAGGTTCTACCAAGGGCTGGAAGATCTGGGTGCAGCCCGATTCCGACGGCGACGTGACCATCACGCTGACCGATCCCGCGAATTGCGAGGCCGACGATGCCATCTGCACCAGCGACGGGAGGCAGCTGCACAACCAGCCGGCGGTGACGGTGCCGGGGCCAGAGGAGTAAGGCGACTGATGTTGGGCCGGCGCCACGCACCTGCGGGGATGCGCTCGGAACAGCCGAGTCCGCCACCGTCGGATCGGGCCAGCGCCAGGGCTGCTGCCTGGAGGACGCTGAACCCGCAGCGTTCCATGAAAATCGCCCGGCCGATCACGGAGCTTAGGCGATTTCGCTACTCGGGTGGGGTCGGCGTCGGCATGGGTAATGGACCATTGATGGAGCGCGGCGATTCACCGCTGCGTTGCAACAACTGTGGGACGGCTGGCGTTGAATCTTGCGCTGAAGGCAATCCTCGTGGCGTCACGTACCAGAGACAATATCGACAGCGTGGGGGAGCGATATCAACTGGGCCGACAACACCCGCTCTGTCAATCTGGCGAGGAAGGGCCGGGGGATCGTCGGAATTTCCAGCGGAGCAGGCGGAGAATTGCGACAGTGGAACGGGTCGGCGCGCCGGTACGCGCGATTTCTAACTTCCAAGGGAAATAGCCTTGAGCGCTGAGAGACCCGTCAATCCCCGCGTCCTGGTCCTGCATTACCGGGTGGCGAAAAACGATGGTGTGATTTACCGGACAGCGGAGCGTACCGTTCACCATCGGGTCGGGTTCGACGTGGTTATGGACGACGGGCAGGTAGTCTTTGAATTCAGCGACCATCACCCGGACGAGGCTTCGGCGCGGGCGGCGGTTCGCGATTACATTGAGGAATGGGAATTCCAGGCCGACCTGTCCATCGGCGCCGGCAAGTTTCGCCTGGAATTCATTCGAGCCGAGATAGTGGACCGCGACCCCGTGCTTGGCGACCGGCACGTGCCGTCGTGGGTGACGTTGGCGTCCATACGTCCGACCGCCATTCCTGTTGCGGTCGACTATCCGTTCCCGCCGGCCGAGACTACCGTCGATCCGGAGGATACGTTCTTCGCGGCGATGCGGCAGCGCTACGAGGCGTACTCACGAGATTCCGCGACCCTGACTGCGGTAGCGTATTTTTGCCTGACCTGTCTCGAGCAGACGGTCCCCCAAGGAGGGAGCAGAAGGGCCGCGGCGGCGCTGGATGACATTCCGTATCGCGACCTCCAGCGGGTGGGCTCCCTTGCTGATCGCAAGGGAGGCCAGCAGGGTGCGCGCAAGGCGAAGGCCATTGAGAACGATCTTACCGGGGAAGAAACCGCATTTCTGGTCGATATGGTCAGGCTCATGATACGGAGGCGCGGCGAGGTGGCGGCGGTACCGCATGGTAGCGGACCAATTGTTTCGCCTCAGACGGCAACAGGCCACTCTGCCTCCTCAGCGCCCGGCACACGCTCATCCCCATGAATGCGCCATTGGCTTTGGACGGTGATGGTCTCTGACTCAATGATCCGAAGGACGGAGCCTTCCGGCGGCAGGATGGCACGGAGATCCTGAGGGCATCCTTACATCACCAGCACGATCACCCGTGCGCGAGGCAACGCCTCCGGCGACCGTACAGCCGATGCTTCATATCCGACAAATCCTGATCCAGACGATCAGAGAATACGGCCCCGCGGTACTGCCGGTGTCGGCTGCCGCGGCCGTCGCTCTGATGGCCGCGTATCAGGCCGTGGAGCCGGCGGGAGTTTCGTCAACCATGGCCGGTGGGATGATCTACGCCTGGTTGTCGCGCTACGTGCTTTCGTGGCTGGGCAAGGGGATTCTGATCGCCGGCATGACGGGAGGCACCGCATCGGTGGTCTGCTGGATAGCCTGGCAGCACAGGGTTGCGACGCCGTCGGCGGCATGGTCGTGGGAGCGGTGGTTGCCGGCATGATCATCGCCGTCGCGGCGGTTGCCAGGGTGCGGTCTGAACGGGGGATACTGAAGACACTCGACGGCTGGTGGTCGCGTTCGGCGTCACCGGGGACCGGTATGGGAACGGTCCGGTTTGCGCAGATAAGCCTGGGGCTTTACTTCGGCACCATCGCCCTGATGGCAACGACGGGCTCAGTGTTGGCAGACTCCCGTTGGGAAGTCCTGACCGTCTCCGGCGTTGGGATCACCGCGGCGTCCGTGATATCCGAAAAACGCAGATTGACCAACGCCCTGGCGTTGATCGGCGCCGGCATAGCTTGGTGGGTGTCCTATAACGAAATGGGCCGAGCGGTCGCGATGGATGATGCCGGAATAAACCCCGCGGATCTGATGCTGGTTGCCGGCATAATAATCCATTTGCCGGTCACGGCTCTGGCGCTTCGGGCGCAGGAAGGGGTGCGGATTCTGATCGCGCCGATGCTGGTTGCCGGATTGGCGACATGTGCGACATTTCTGGCAATTGGGATAATCGCGGTCGTCATATTCACCGGGTGCAATGCAGGTAACACGCTGCTGGCCGCGTTGCTATCGGCGGCCGTTGTGATTTCCATCGTTGTCGGCGCGGCAACTTTTCTCGTCCTTTTCGCGATGGAGATCGTCAATCGGCGCAGGAACAGAAAGGGCAAGGGGCAACTCCCAGCGCGAAGGAGTGATGGAGGTGGCTTCACCACCGGCCAGCGGCCGACCGCAGAGCGAATCGTGCTGCCAGGTGGCTGGACCGGCACAGGGATGAGCGGTGTTCTGGTTCCGGCGCCAATTCGGACAACTCCTGGCCGTCAAAGCCGGTGTCGCCGTCGCAGTAGGCCAGGTCGGGACGCTGGGCAGTTTTCAAACCAGCGGCGCATTCACCACATTTCGATGGCCCTTATCAGGAGGAATACTCCAAACCGCTGCCAGGGAGTCGGGCCGCTCTGTCCGTGCCCGATGCTTGCGCTTCCAATCGGACGCTCGGGGGAAGCTGCTTGCATATCTCGCGTTCCAATCGGTCCGCGCCGGTTTGACGTTCGCACCATAACGGACTCATCGACGGGAGCGGAGACGAGACGAACCAGAAACGGACGACGGACGGATAACTGATGCTTAGCATGGCGCCCATCTCTCGCCGCATTCTAGCCCACCTCGTCGCCTTCGTCGCACTGTCATTCCTGCTCTGGCCAGGTTTGGGTTGTGGACTGTTGAACGGAGACGAACCGGAACCCACGCCACAACCGGACTTGGAGGCTGCCGTCCCAGTGCTGGACCAGGATGTGTTGGCCACTCAAAGGGTGCAGGAGCCTATGCCCACCGCCACGACGGAGCCCACGGTGATCCCTATTCCCAAGCCCACAGTCACGCCCGCTCCCAGCCCGACTCCGACGATGGAGCCCACTGCTATTGTTCCGAAGGTTCCCGCCGGTGGAATGCCTTCCGATGATTCGGACCTCCTGGTCGCCATAGATATGACCACGGGACAGTCTCTGCTGTCCAGCGTGCCCGAGGATGAGGCTTCCTGCATCAGGGACGACGTTCCCGCTGACCGGTTGCTGCTCATGAACGAGTCTGGGCTTGGGTCGGACGCAGACACCGCGGCCATAATTGGATGCCTGACGCACGACACCATGCTCCGGATGTTTCTTACGGAGTTGGAATTTCTGACCGCTACCGGGCCACTGAGCGTCGAGACTTCCCAATGCATTCGCTCCAGCCTGGCCCAGGTCGATTTTGCCAGCGTGATGACTGACGCTTATGGCGGCGTGGACTCGGAATACGTGGAGACCGTGTCGTTGGTAGGCGCCATGGCAAGCTTGTCATGCCTGAATGAGCGGGAATCGGTGGCGGCCCGAGTCGGCTTGAAGATCCCCATCCGTGACTATGACGCCTACCAATGCGCGGCGGAAAAACTGGGCGGACCTGAGGCGATGGCTCCCCTCATGCGTCGCGACGCTCCACCTCCACTCCAAGTTCATGATGCGGTGAGCACATGTTATTTTGAGCCTCCTCGATAGATTGCCCCACCCGATGACGGTAGTGGGGTCCAAGAGCTTGGCCAAGAAGATTTCTCTGCGCCAGGTCAGCCAATCCGGCAGTTGTGGAGATAAGCGGTGTTCGTATGCGGCCGCGACAAGTAATCCATGAGACCCAAGGCAACTTGACCTGCGCTGTGATCGTTTCTTCCGGGTAAAATCGCGGTGCCGGATTCCGCGGGGCAGCGTGGTTGTGTCAGTCGTATGTTGCCAGGGGCGACCGCGGTCTTGATCTGGGCCACGTCCCGCCACAATGTGTTAGGTGGGCACACGGTGCCCTGGGGAAAAGACGGTCCGACCGAACGGTAGCCACCCTCCGCCGCGCAGCCGGGCCGTTTTTGTTCATGTCAAATGGCGTGCAGCCGGGAGTCGATTCCATGGGGCAACGCAGCGGTGTGCTGATCGCCATCGACTGGGAGAACATCCGGCGCGGAGCGCAGCTGTACCAGCGCCACGTCACGCCCGCTGACCTATGCCTTGCCATGCGGCACGTGGGCAGCATTTTCGGAGAGGTGAAGGGAGGCAAGGCCTTCGGCGACTGGTCGCTGCGGCCCGACGACGGCCGTGAGTTCTCCGAGCAGGACATCGTGCCCTATCACGCGCCGCGCACGGCCGCCGGCAAGGACCGATCCGATCCGGCCATCCTGCTGGAGGTCTACGACTGGATCCGGGACCGGGAGGACTGCGCCACCATCATCCTGGGTTCCGGAGATGCCGACTACCAGGTCCTGGTGGACCGGGCCAGGCTCCACGGGCGACGCATCGTGCTGTGCGCCTTCAGCCAGCCGGTGTCGCGGGACATGCTGGCCACGGCCCCGCTGTTTCCCCTGGAGGCGGAGCTGGGGATCCGGCTGGCGGAGCACGGCGACGTGGACGTTGAGGTCGTCCCTGCTCCGGCGCCCGAGACTGACCATGGAGGCGTCGATGACCTGTTGGCGAGGTTCGTCCGGGAGATGCACCAGCTGGAGAGCCGGATGAACTTCGTGGGCTACGGGGTGCTGTGCAACCGGTGGATGCTGGACTGGGGGATGGGCTGGAACGAGTACGAGTGCCGCAATCTGGTTGACGAGTACCTCGACGCTGGCATAGTGGAGCGCCACGAGGTGGTCAACCCCAACAATCCGGACTGGCCCACGGCGGCGGTGAGGCTGGTGCGCGCCAGCGAGATGGTGCGGATGGCGCTGGGGCTGAGCGACGGGCCGATATCAAACCCGGTGCTGGCGCACGGCTAGTGTTGCGACGAGAGGCCACGCCCACCGTGAAAGCTCGGGCGAATGACGGGAGTCCGTCACCTGTAGAACCGGCCGGTGGCTCCTTCCGGCGTCGCCTTCGATCCACGCTCCGGCCCAAAGCACGGAATGGAAAGCTGAAAAGGCCATGACTTCGCTGGCTGACCCCTCGGTCGGGAATATACTCGAAGCCGGACCGGACGCAGGGCCGTGCAACCCGCCGCGGCAGTGGGGAAAGTTCTCTGATCAACTTCGAGCGGCATCCTCAGCGGCGTGGCTGCGAAGACGATAGCGACGATAGGGGAGTGTCACCGTGACCCAGGTGCGCGTGGAAATTGAAGGAAGCGTCGATGAGGTGCTCCGGGTCCTGCGGCATCTTGGAAACACAGGGCGGTACGCCACCGCCGGCACCGGCGAGTCAACGGAGACGCCGGCCGGCAACGGTGATGATGCGACGCCAGCCGCCGGGATCCAGGGCGTGGCGGCATCCCATGAAACGGCTCCCGCAGAATGGACGGAGACCCTGGCCGGCGAATTCCTGGCTGGGCTGGAACCGGCGGCCAGTCGGATGGCGCTGCACGTCTGGCGGGCTGGCGCGGCGGGCATACACCGGAGCACCCTGTGCCAGCGTGCGGAGCTGACGCCGGAGGAGTTGCGCTCGCTCATGATGCGGATGGGACACGCGCTGCGGAGGTTCCAGAAAGAACGTGGGGTGACGCTGTCCCGGCCGGTGGCGGCCAACAGCCCGCTGCAGAGCTACTTCGTCGATCGCGACTTCGCCGCTGTGGCGACGTCCGACGCATTCGGCGGCGCGGGGCGTCCCTGATGGGTTCCTGTCGCTGGGTGCTCAGGGCAGATAACTGTGCATCGTTTGTGGACCGCGCTGGCGATGACGGTCTGCCTGTGGGTCACGTTGGCCTGCGGAGTAGATGGCGACGACCGGATGGTGCGTCGGTATTCCGAATGCATGGCGGACCTTAATACTGCCCTGCGTCGGCGTACCGTGTCCAACGCGGTCGGGTCCGTGCCGTTGAGTGCCGAGGCGATGGAGACGCGGTTGCGTGCTCAACTGGAGCGAGGGGAGGTCACGATGG
>JAJEIA010000107.1 GCA_022823505.1 Dehalococcoidia bacterium | reverse complement strand
GCGTCAGTCACATGGGACTGGTACTGGTCGGCCTGGGTTCCGTCGCAGTTGTGGGCGGGACTCTGTCCGACGCCGGCCTGACCGGAGCCGCCATGCAACTGTTCACCCACGGCACCATCACCGGACTGCTGTTCGTGGCCGTGGGCATACTGTACGAGCAAACGCACACGCGGCACATACCCGACCTGGGCGGCTTGGCAAATCGAATGCCGGTCCTTTCCGGAGCGTTCCTGATCGCGGGCGCCGCGTCATTGGGGTTGCCGCTGCTGAGCGGGTTTGTGTCCGAGATCCTGGTCTTCTTCGGAGCGTTCCGGGCATTCCCGGCGCTGACGATCCTGGCCGTGCTGGGAATCATCCTGGCCGCGGCATATATCCTGTGGATGCTGCAACGAACGCTGTTCGGGCCGCGACCGGCGCGCTGGGATGACCTGAATGACGCCTCGCCGGTGGAAATGGTTCCGGTCGCGCTGCTGGTCATCAGCATCGTCGCGGTGGGCGTCTATCCCGCCTGGCTGACGGACGTGTTCCGGGACGGCCTGGATCCAATCGTGAGTGGCTACAACGCCGGATTGGCCAGCATCAACCGCTAGGTACAAAGCCGAAACGCAATGACTGCATACGACCTCTACCTGGTTTCGCCGTATCTGGCCCTGGCCGCGCTGGCCATGCTGGTCATCGTCGCCGATCTGGTCACCCGCCGGACCGGGCTGTTGGTTGGCCTGTCCTTTGTCGGGCTGGCCGCGCCGGCAGCGCTGAGCGCCTGGCAATTGGCGGACCTGACCGGCAGCGGCGCCAATGAATTGACGGCCGAAGGATCAGTGATCCTGTATACCCTGTCGATCGACCGGTTCGCGCTGTTCTTCAACTTCCTGATCCTGGCGGCGGTTGGGCTGGTGGTCCTGGTTTCCAATGACTACGTGCGCCGCATGGAACGGTTGCAGGGCGAGTACTTCGCCTTGATGCTGCTCTCGGCCACGGGGATGATGCTGCTGGCCGCGGCCAACGAGCTGATTTCGATCTACATCGCGTTGGAGTTGACCACCCTGCCGTTGGCCGCGCTGGCGGCATTTCTGCCCAGCGCTCGCTCCAGCGAAGCCGGAATGAAGTTCCTCATCACCGGGGCGATCAGCAGTGCCGTGATGCTTTACGGAATGGCATTGCTGTACGGGTTTACGGGAAGTACGCGCCTGGACGAAATAGCCGTGGTCCTGGCGGCAACCTCGCAGTCCGGAATCTTGCCCTTCGGAAGCATGGCGACCCTGCTGGCGGTGGTGCTCCTTTTGGCCGGATTTGGCTTCAAGATGTCGGCGGCGCCGTTCCAGATGTGGGTGCCGGATGTTTACGAAGGCGCCCCAACGCCCATGGTTGCTTTCCTTTCGGTGGCGAGCAAGGCCGCCGCGTTCGCCCTGGTACTCCGGGTTTTCTACATCGGGTTCGACGCCCTCGGCGGCGACTGGTGGGTACTCCTGGCTGGCTTGGCCGCGCTGTCGATGACCATCGGCAACCTGGTGGCGATTGCACAGCGAAACATCAAGCGGATGTTCGGCTACAGCACCATTGCCCACGCGGGATACATCCTGGTCGGAGTGGCTGCCGTGGCCACGGTTCGCGACGATACGGCCACGTTCGGACCCAGCAGCGTGCTGTTCTACCTGGCCGCCTATACCGCCGCGAACCTAACCGCATTTTTCGCCATTGTATGCATCGGCAACCGGATCAACAGCGACGAAATAGAGGACTACGCGGGAATGCTGCGGCGCGCGCCGTTCCTTGCCATCGCGTTGGCCCTGGCGCTGATCGCCCTCATCGGAGTGCCGCCCACCAGCATATTCATCGCCAAGATCTACATCTTCGCGGCCGCCATCAATACCGGCGAATCGCTGATGACCTGGCTGGTGATCATCGGCGTGGTGAACAGCGTGGTTTCGGCCTACTACTATCTCCGCGTGATCAAGGTGATGTTCCTGCAGCCCGCCATACACACCGAACGATTGGGAGGCTCGTGGCCGGTGAACCTGGCGCTGGGAGTGGCGGCCCTGTGCATGATCTGGCTGGGCGTGGCGCCAGGCTCCATCCTGGGAGCCGCAGAACAGGCGGCAGTCGTGCTGCTGGCCGGTGGGTGAGGGCCGAGGCGGACGTGCGGAAATGAAAACGGTCGGCATCGCGTACAACGATCTCATTCCTGAGGCGCTTGATTTGGCCCACGCGATAGTGGGCGAGCTGAACCTCGGAGCCAACAGTTGGATTTTGCGGGCTGAGGACGCGGAAGATCTGGCCCTGCGGGCCCAGGATGCCGAACTCGTCATCACCATCGGCGGGGACGGCACGATTTTGAGGGTGAACCGCGCGATAGCGCCTCAGGGAATACCGTTGCTTGGGATCAACATGGGACGGCTGGGCTTCATGACCGAGCTCACCGTGCCCGGCGTGATGGAACAGTTGCCGCGCTACCTGGACGGCGGGATGCGCGTGTCCGAGCACAGCATGCTCATGGCGAGCGTGTACCGGCGCGGCGATGACGAGGAGTCGATCGCCGAAGGGCCCTATCACGCGCTGAATGATGTGGTGCTTTCCCGGAGCCGCGTGTCCCGGGTTATCACGGTGCGAGCCGTGATTGACGGCGCCGACGTCTCCACTTTCCGGGCCGATGGCGTGATCCTGGCCACCGCCACGGGCAGCACCGGCTACAGTTTCGCGGCGGGCGGACCCATCGTAGACCCGCTTTCCGACGACGTGGTGCTGACCCCGCTGGCATCTCACGTGGGCTTGACGACCCCATTGGTGCTGCGTCCCACCAGCAGCGTCGACTTCCACTTGGAGGGTTCGCAGGAAGCGATCATCAGCGTGGACGGCTTCGAGAACCACCCCATTGAGCCGGGCGACTGGGTGCGGATCACGCGCAGCCCATACCGGGCGAGGTTCCTCCGGGCCAACGAGCACAACTATTTCTGGGCCACCCTGACGCGGAGGCTGGGTTTCAGCCTGCAGGGACGGTAGGAGCCCGAGCGCATGAGCGAATATCCCGACAACGAGCCGACCATCTCCTCGCGCGCCATTTTCAGCGGGCGCATCATCGACGTGCGAGTCGATACGGTGCGTCTGCAAAACGGTCGCGAGAGCACCCGTGAGATTGTGGACCACGCACCGTCGATTTGCGTCGTGCCGGTGGATGGCGACGGCAACGTGCTGCTGGTGCGGCAATACCGCAAGCCCACGGACGGGTTCCTGCTGGAGGTGCCGGCCGGAGGGATCGAGGAAGGTGAAACTCCCGAGGAGGCCACCCGCCGGGAATTGCAGGAGGAGATCGGCCACACCGCCGACAGCCTGGAGGCGTTGAGCGCGTTCTGGCTGGCCCCGGGTTGGTGCTCGGAGTTCATGTACGCGTTCCTGGCCACGGGCCTGAGGCCGGCGAACCTGGACTCCGATGAGGATGAGTTCATCGAGGTAATCCGGGTGCCGCTGCGAGAGGTTGCTGAAGTGATCGGGCGCGGCGAGATACAGGACGCCAAGAGCGTGGCGTCGCTGCTACTGGCAGCGCGAACCCTTGGCTCCGGTTAACCCTCCATCGATGGCGGTCGATCCCGAGAACCGGGCGCTCATCGGATCGCGCTGGATCTATCGGGGCGAGTTCCTCAACCTGAGGCAAGACACCGTCCGTTTGGAAGACGGTCAAGCAGACACGTCGACCATCGTCGAATACCCGTCCTCGGTGTGCGCGGTGCCGGTATTGGCGGACGGCACGGTGATGCTGGTCCGTCAGTTCCGAAAGCCGGCGGAGGAGTTCCTGCTTGAAGCACCGGCGGGCAAGATGGAGCCCGGCGAAATTCCCGAAGCCGCCGCGCTCCGTGAATTGCAGGAGGAGGTTGGACATACTGCTGGACGATTGGACCCGTTGGCCGCGTTCTACACCGAGCCGGCGCTGTGCACCCAACGGATGCATATATTCCTGGCGAGGGACCTGACGCCGGCCTTTCTGACGGCTGATGACGACGAGTTCATCGACGTGCGCAGGGTTCCAATGGATCAAGCTGCGGGTATGATCGCCGACGGAACGATACGCGACGCGAAGAGTATCAGCGCGTTGTTGCTAGCGATGCGGGTTATGGGCGATAATTAGCCGCCGCTAATGGGCGCGCCGCTTGTGAGCGCCATCCAATGCCGGACACTGCGGCGCCCGGCCGGAGGAAAACACACATGGCAGAGGTTTTGCAACACGACGTGCTGGTGGTCGGCGCAGGTCTGGCCGGTATGCGAGCCGCGATTGCGGCGCGGGACCGCGGCGCGAACACCGCCATCATCAGCAAGGTCCACCCGGTTCGCAGTCACTCCAACGCAGCGCAGGGCGGCATCAACGCCGCGTTGCTGGATCGCGGAGACGACTGGGAGGACCACGCTTATGACACCATCAAGGGCAGCGACTTCCTGGGAGACCAGGACGCCATCGAAGTGATGTGCCGCCAGGCAGGGGCGTCCCTGATCGACATGGAGCACATGGGTGTCACCTTCAACCGTGATGACGACGGCCGCCTGGGCACCCGGGCGTTCGGCGGTCAGCGCCGCGCGCGTACCTTCTTCGTGGGCGACTTCACCGGACAGGCCCTGCTCCATGTGATGTTCGAACAACTCATCAAGTCGGGCGTGCAACGCTACGAGGAGTGGTTTGTCACCGCCCTGATCATGGAAGACGGGCAGGCGGCGGGCGTTATCGCGTTGGAAATCCGCACCGGCGAACTGCATCTGATCCGCGCCAAGTCGGTCATTCTGGCCACCGGCGGCTGCGGGCGGCTGTTCGAGCCCAGCACCAACGCGTTGATCGTCACCGGCGACGGCATGGGGCTGGTGTACAACGCCGGCGGCCAACTGATGGACATGGAGATGGTGCAGTACCATCCCACTACCCTGGCCGGCAGCGGCGTGCTGATTTCCGAGGCGGCTCGCGGCGAAGGTGCCTACCTCCGAGACAAGGACGGGAACCGGTTCATGGAGAAGTACGCTCCCAACATGATGGAGCTGGCTTCCCGGGACGTGGTGTCGCGTGCCGAGCAGACCGAGATCAACGCGGGCAACGGCGTCGACGGATGCGTGTACCTGGATTGCACGCACCTCGGCGAGGCGCTGATCATGGAAAAGCTGATCCAGATCAGGGAAATCGGCATCGACCTGGCCGGCGTCGACATGATCAGGGAGCCCATCCCGATTCGCCCAGGCATGCACTACATCATGGGCGGCATCAAGACGGACATCGAGGGCCGCACCAACCTAAACGGCGTGTACGCTGCGGGCGAGTGCGCCAACGTGAGCGTGCACGGTGGGAACCGCCTGGGCGCCAATTCTCTCCTGGACACCATCGTCTTCGGCGAGCGATCCGGGAACCACGCCTCCGAGTTCACCCGCAATATGGACTACATCGAGTTCGACGCCAACGCCGCCCTGAATCAGGAACGGCGCCGCATCCAGGAGATGCTGGACCGCCCGGAGAACGGGGACCGCTGGTCAGCCATCAGGCGAGAGATGGGCGAATCGATGAACCGCAACGTCGCGGTTTTCCGCAACGAAGAAGGCATCGAGGAAACCATCGACGACCTGCATCAACTCCGCCGCCGCTACGAGAACGTTCCGGTACACAACAAGGGCAAGAGCTTCAACACCGACCTGATCTTCGCGTTGGAGTTGGGCTACATGCTGGACTGCGCCGACACCATCGCCGTTGGAGCGCTGGAACGCAAGGAGAGCCGTGGGGCACAGTTCCGCACGGATTACCCCGAGCGCAACGACGAAGAATGGCTGCACCATATCGTCCTGACCAAGGGCGACGGGGGACCCTTGACATCGGAATTGCCAGTGACCATAACCAAGTGGACGCCAGAGGAGAGGAAATACTAGGCTATGGACGTTACCATCCGGGTAAAACGACAGGATCCGGAAGCGGGCGATGAGCGCCGGCAGCCCTATTGGCAGGACTATCCGGTAACCATCGCCGACAACGCCACGGTCCTGGACGCACTGATCCAGATCAGGGAAGACGACGACGGCACGCTGTCGCTGCGGTGCTCCTGCCGAAGTGCGATCTGCGGGTCCTGCGCGATGCGCATCAACGGTCACGCGGGACTGGCCTGCAAGACCATCGCCAACACGGTGGTACAGGACGGGGTAATCACCGTGGAGCCGGCTGGTGTGATGCCCGTCGTCAAGGACCTGGTCGTCAACTTCGACATGTTCTGGGAAAAGATCGAAGCGGTCGACCCGTTCCTCAAGCACATGGGTCAGGAACCTGAGGGCGAGTACATCGTATCCAACGACGCCATGCTCCACCTGTCCGGGGTCACCGCCTGCATCATGTGCGGGGCCTGCGTCTCCGACTGCACGGTGCTCGAGATCGATCCCACCTTCCTGGGTCCGGCCGCGTTGGCCAAGGCCTACCGGTTCACCGCCGATCCGCGGGACGGCGACGCTGCCGGCGTGTCCATGGAGCGGCTGTGGGCGCTCAGCGAACCCACCGGCGTTTGGGACTGCACACGGTGCAACGAGTGCGTCCAGGCCTGCCCCAAGGGCGTGGCTCCGATGGACCGCATCATGGCGATCCGCGAGCAAGCGATCCAGCAGGGTTACACCAACAACAACGGCGCGCGGCACACCGACGCTTTCACCGAATCGGTGGGTCACAGCGGCCGGCTGGACGAGTTGCGATTGCCGATCAAATCCGTGGGCGGGTTCACCAACATGCCGGCGTTGATGGATTACATGCCGGTGGCGTTTCGAGCGCTGCGACGGGGCAAAATGCCGCCCATCGCGCATAAAAGCGTGGACAACGTAGAAGCGGTGCGCCGATTGTTCCGCCGGTTGGAACCCGACGCGCCGGCGCCCCAGGTCAGCAACAACTCACCGTTTGGTTAATGGTGCGCCTGAAAGCCGGTACGTGCCGCTTACCACGAGGCCGATAGGGGCGAAAGACCATTCGCCCCTATACTAGTGGCCATTCGATCCAGGAGGAGGAACTCGTGAAGTACGCTTTCTTTCCGGGCTGCGTTTCCCAGGGTGGCGCGCCCGAGCTTTACCCGGCGGCACGCCTGGTCTGCCAGCGGTTGGGAATAGAACTGGATGAAATTCCCGGCTGGACCTGCACCGGGGCCGGAGTAATCCAGGAAAAGAACCAGCTCTTTGGAGATACCCTGAACGCCCGGAACTTCGCCAAGGCGGAGCGGATGGGACTGCCGATCCTGACGATCTGCAGCACCTGCCAGGGGGTGATGTCGCAGGCCAACCACAGGATGCGGAACCCGGCGTACCTGGCGGAGATCAACTCCTACCTGGCCGAAGAGGGCCTGGAGTACAGCGGCAACTCGGAGCCCAAACACCTGCTGTGGATCCTGATCGAGGATTACGGCCTGGACCGTTTGGGAGGGTACATCACGCGCCAACTGACCGACCTCAAGATCGCGCCGTTCTACGGGTGCTATATCGTGCGGCCGACCGAGGCGCTGGATATCGCCGACCACCCCGAACGGCAGCAGTCCCTGGAGATGCTGATTCAGACCCTGGGCGCGACGCTGGTGGATTTTGAGGGCAAGACCCGTTGCTGCGGCTTCCCGATTCTGACCATCAACCAGAAGAACTCCATGGCCATGGTTGGAAAGCACACCTCTGAGGTCAAGGACCTGGGAGCGGACGCCATGGTC
Organism: Dehalococcoidia bacterium; assembly: GCA_022823505.1. Taxonomy (GTDB): domain Bacteria; phylum Chloroflexota; class Dehalococcoidia; order Lucifugimonadales; family UBA3495; genus Bin87. The sequence continues at coordinate 1,952 of JAJEIA010000107.1, read as the reverse complement.
ACGCCATGCCCGCTGTGCCACCTCAACCTGGACGGGTTCCAGCCCAAGGCAGCTTCGCAGGCTCGCCGGTCGATTGACCTGCCCATCCTGCACATGCCCCAGTTGATCGGGCTCGCGATGGGAATGTCACCATCCGAGCTGGGGATGAAACGGCACATCGTCAGCACGGGTCCACTGGAGGTCAAGGCGGGTGCCCGCCGTTAGAACAGGCCGCGACCTGAACCCAGAAGGAAGGGCGGGACAAACCCCGCCCTTCTCGATTTTGCGCCGTCTACCACGAGCGTCAGTCGCGGATGGTCGGAACAACCTCGCGAATGGCGTCCACGGTGCGCTCGATGTCGGCGTCGGTGTGGGCCATCGAAGGGTAGAACTTCTGCGGCCAGGATTTGAGGATACCGCGTTCCAGCAGTCCGGCGTTCAGCCGGGCCAGGGGCTGTCCATCCGCCGCCAGGCCGTCGCGGAAATTCCGTACCGGGTGCTCGGCGAAGTAGATGTCAAAAATCGCATCTTCGCCGACGCTCTGTACGGAGAAACCCTCCGCTTCGCACGCATCCACCAAGGCGCCCCGGATACTTCCGCCCACCTGCCGGAGCCGCTCATAGGCGCCTTCGGTCCGCAATTCTTCCAGTGTCGCGAGACCGGCAGCGCAAGCGATGGGGAAGCCGTTGAGGGTTCCAATCTGGTCAACATATTCGTCCGAGGAAACCGCGGCGCGGTCGTAGACCGACATCACATCGGCCTTCCCCATCAGACCGGCCAACGGGTAGCCGCCGCCCATGATTTTGCCCACGGTGCACATGTCGGGCGTGACTCCGTAGTATTCCTGGGCACCACCATAGGCGAGCCGGAACCCGGTCACAATTTCGTCGAAAATCAGCAGGAGGCCGGCTTCCTGGGTGATCTTGCGCAGACCCTGGAGGAAGCCCGGGTCGGGGGCGAGGGTGCGCTGGAGGGGCTCGACAATTACCGCCGCTATCTCGTCCTTGTGGGCGGAGATTATCGCCGCCGTGGTGTCCAGATCGTTGAACTGGGACACCAGCATCAGGTCACTGAGGGCCTGAGGGATGCCAGCGGTGTTGGCCTCGGCCTGAGGGAATTCCACCGACGCCGACGCGAAGACGGACATCATGGCGTAGTCGCTGGTGCCGTGATAACCCCCTTCGAACTTGAGGATTTTCTCCTTGCCGGTGTACGCGCGGGCCACGCGCATGGCCTGGAAACAGGCATCCGTGCCGCTGGTGGTGAAACGGACCTGCTCGGCGCACGGTATGGCCTTCACGAGTTCCTCAGCCAGCAGGACAGCCTGATCGTTAGTCGTGAAAAAGGTCGAACCGCGTCCCACGGCCGACAGAACGGCCTCGGTGACGGCCGGGTGAGCATGGCCCAATATCATGGGCCCCGAACCCATAAGCCAGTCGACGTACTCGTTGCCGGACACGTCCCAGATGCGACCGCCCTTACCCTCTCGAACCAGGAACTTGAGCTCCTCGGGGTACGTGGTGTTGCCGGTACCGCTTCCGGGCAAGAATTGGGCTGCTTTTTCAAGGAGGTCCCGTTCGAGTGGTGTTCGTTGAGTCATGCTGGCCTCCCGTCGCGCAGTTTGTATTGAATTTATTATACATACCCCAAAACCACGAAGGGGCGGGTTGCTCACCCGCCCCTACTCGACTTTGGGCGCGCCGCCGGCTTGTTGACGGCGCTATTGGGCTTCTGCCTTCGCGTTTGCCATGACGTCGACCAGTTCCTGAACCGAAGCGGCAGAGGACTGCAGCGCGGCCTTTTCGTCATCGGTCAGGCTGATCTCGATCACCTTCTCCATGCCGCCAGCGCCGATCTTGACGGGGACACCGACGCACAGGCCGTTGATGCCGTACTCGCCTTCAAGATATGCGCAGCCGGGCAGGATGCGTTTGCGGTCCAGCAAGATTGCCTCAACCATCTGGGTGATGGCC
>JAJEIA010000119.1 GCA_022823505.1 Dehalococcoidia bacterium | reverse complement strand
TGTCCAACCGGTCGCGCACCTCGTTGCTGGCAATGGCGAAGCCTATATTGTCAACCCGCTCGTTGACTATCTTGGCGGTATTGACGCCAATGACTTGGCCATAGGCGTCGATCAGCGGACCGCCGCTGTTGCCCGGGTTGATGGCGGCGTCGGTCTGCAACCCGCGCACGTCGTCAAAGATGCCTTTGGAAGAGATGATCCCACGGGTTATTGTTGGATAAGTGCCGGATATGCTGCCGGCAGGATAGCCCCAGGCGGTCACCTCGGACCCGCCGACAGCCGCATCGGAATCACCCAGAGGCAGCGTGGTGTAAGCGTGGCCAGACGGTAACTGCACCACGGCGAGATCAGCCAGTATTCCCCGGCCCAGCACCTGACCGGCGAATTCGAAGAGATGGCCGTCCAAATCCTGCATGTGGGCGGTAATCGTGCTGGCATTCTGGACTACGTGCCGGTTGGTGACCAGCAGCCCGTCGGAGCGGACCACGAAGCCGGTGCCACCGCGGGTCTCCCCATCGGGCTGAGTGGCTTCGATCTGCACCAGGGCAGGCTTGACACGCCTGGTCAACTCCTGGTTGGACAACGGGCCAACGGGCTCGCCGGCCGTGGGTGCAGCCGGACAAGAAATAGAGCCGCTGTTCAGGGTTATGAGGGACCAATCCGACCACCGGGGCTCTCCGTAACGCGTGTCGTTGCTGGCAACCAGGAAGGCATGCAGCACCCCGGGCTCCAGGCGAGATACTTTGTATGTGGTCTGGCCTCGATTGGCCTGGTCCACGAAAACAAATGCCTCCAGCCAATCCCGGCCCTCTGCGGTCACCTTCTGGTAATCCGCAAACGAAACCCAGCCAATTCGGTAGTGGGAAGCGCTGGAGACGGGATTCCAGGTGATGATGGCCTCTCCGGGACTGGGGCCGTTGCCCGCGCGAACGTTGGAGGGGGCCGGCAGGCTGCTTTGGGCTGAGGCCGGCAGGACAGTGGGACCGGCCAGTGCCAGCGCCAGGACGAGAGCGAAGACAACGATTGAGATGGTGTATTTCATGCAGGTGATCGTGGCGAAGGTTAAAAATGATTCCCGGCAGCTACTCTCCGGCTCGGTACCCCACGCTCTTAGCGGACCGTCCAGGACAGGTCTACCACACCAGGGCTTTCGACGGCGACCGCGCTCACGCCAGTCGGGGCCGGCGGCGTCTCCTCCGCTGGGACTGTGCCGACCCCCACGCCCGCGACCATTAACGCTGCTAGGAAGAACGGGAGAATGGTTGCTTTGGCCAGGGTCCTCATTATGAACCTCCTGCATCGGTACCGAGACTGTCGGTACGACTAGCACCGTCGGCGGGGCGCGGCCCCGTTAGCAGAGGGCATGCCGGTGTCAGATGATCTGCTGGGCTGGGCTTGGATTTGTCCTTGATGGCGTCGCCTTGCCATGGGCCGGTAACTCCTCCAAGGATATGGCTGCATCCTAACATCGATCTCTCATCCGTACAGGTAGTCCGCCGGGCCAGTCCGGCACGCCGGGTATTCCTGGCCAATCTGTGCCCGGCTAGGGTTGGGAGCAGGTGCGATTGAGATTGCTCGCCAGTCTTTTGGGAGGCAGGATATTTTGAAAACCACCAAAATTGGCCGTTATTCGGTAATACTTGGGTAATGTTTCGCGCCGTACAATTCGGGGCCACGTCTAGAAATCTATCCAGCCGTCGCCTTAGGCCGGCCCACCGCCCGCCCCGCCGACGGCCTCACCACAAGGAGGTGTGAGACAAAATACCTGTCAAAAGCCGCCCCACGCCCGCCCGCGGGCACCACAGCCGTCATTGCGAGTGCAGCGCGGCAATCTCGATCCGGCCCCGGAAACAACGGGCCGAGGGCGCAACCAGAAACTCAAATTTCCCCAAGGACAATCTCGAAAGGGAGATTTTGTCAAATGAGTAGAAAAACGAGAAAGCTGATATGGTCAGCGCCCCTGGTGGCGGTCTTCGCCGTCGTCGGCGCGCTGGCCCTGTTCGTGGCGCTCTCGCCCAACGGGGCGCAGGCCGACCACGTTGACCTGCCCGGCATCGTCCTCGACGTGACGGCCGCCGCCGACGGCAGGGATACCGTCGATGTGACATGGAAGGCGCCTTCCAGTGGCGGGACACCCGATCACTATCGCATCGACCGCTCCGAGGACGGAGACAACTGGATGCGACTGGTGCAAATGCACACCGGGTCCGACCTGAGTATCTCCGACATGGACGGCATAAAACCCGGGAAGACCTACCACTACCGGGTCTTCGGGGTCAACGCGGCTGGCACCGGCCCGTCTTCCGACCTCTCTGATCACAGCATGGCCACCACGGATGATTCGGTGAGGCCCGGTGCGGTGCGGATGTTGACGGCGACGGTTGACGGCCCGAACCAGATCAACCTGTCGTGGTATCCGCCCGAAGATGACGGTGGCTCGAGCGTCACCCGGTACTGTATTAGCACGGCGGAGCATACTGCTGATGACTCCAACGACACAGGTTCGCTGTTGCCGACCGCCGCCAGCACCGGCAGGCAACTTGGGGACGCGACTCTTCCTTGCGCACATGACACTGCGCCAAGAGCGTGGGCAGTGCCCGTCGGATCCCCTGACACCGGTGCCGGACATCTGAGTGCTATCGCGGCCGGAACAAGTTCCGGCGTCATCGTGGTCAGATCCCCGGAAGATGGCAGCATGAAGGTCAGTTACATGCACAAGAATCTGCCGTCAGAGACCTCGCGACGGTACGAAGTCTACGCCGTCAACGCAAACGGAATGTCGACCACGGCCAGCGCAGTCGCGCCGATACCTGAAACAGACGAGGCGGGCAAACCCGGCAAGCCGACGCTGAGGCTCGTGCCTACTTTTTCCGGCGACGGCACCGCTGGTAGTCCTTATGTTCCAACCGGTGCAGCAAGCCTTTATTGGACCTGGCCGGACGACGGCGGGAAGGATATCGATTCCTGGCAGGTGCAGCGGCGGATAGATAACGGGGAGTGGACAGACCTTGGTACTGCCGCTGCTGACGCCCAAGCCACCGAGGATGATTTGGCAGCCAGGAGCGCCGTGGGCGGTCCTGAGTATGCGATCGACGGCACCGACCTCCTCCCTGATGCTGCAACAGCCGATGACCGGTCGATGAGTGAGACGACGCGGTACCGAGTCAGAGCCTACAACGGCTCCAGTGGCGCGTGGTCGAACACCGCCTCCGTCACCATCAAGGCAACGTGGGTCATCACCGATGGGACGGGAGCCAATGTCTTCAGCACACCTAGGACGACCCCAGTAGGTACTGTGACTCCGACTACTGACAAATACCTGCGGCAGATCGACCTGAGTTGGACCGACCAGCCAGCCACCAGCTATCTGATCGACTACTCCGAGCCGGTCACAACCGAGGCTGAGCGTGAATGGAAGCCCCTGCAGACCAACACCGGTTACACCAAGTCCACGTATAACCACAGGGTTGGGCTGGACCCCGGCGTGCAGCGTCAATACCGAGTGATTTCCCTCAGCAGTGGCGCTTATGGCACTATCTCTACAGCGACCGGTGGCACAAAGGCAGCCACAAAGCCCGCGGCAGTAACGCCCTTGAGGACGTCTTCCGACGACCCCACCATGATCATGTTGGACTGGGACAAGCCCACGGTGGACGGCGGTCAGCCCATCACTGGCTACCGCGTGGAGATCTCCGTGGACGACGACAGTTGGCCTGAATCTCTCGACACGGCAGCGCCGCCAACAGCGGTCACGCACTCTTCCGAGTCCTGCACGCCCACGGCGGGTACTATTTGTGTCAGAGAGGTTGACGGAGCCGACAACACTATGTACACCCTGGGCGGGCTGGACGCCGGTACTGTCCGGTGGTTCCGCGTGTTCGCGATCAATAAGGTTTCCAGGGCCGATGCTAGCACTCCCGCTATCGTTAACGACTTCCCGGATGCCGATGACGCCCGTATAACTCCATCGAAGAAAGGCACATCAGCGAAATCCGGCACGCCAGGCATGCCGCTGGACCTGACGGTTCAGGCGGCCCGGGACGCCAACGAGGACGACCCCACCAAGCTCGGCATCGACATTCTTTGGAACGCTCCTGACGATCCCGCTGGAGACGAAGTCACCGGCTACGAGATCGCTCGCCGGACCAAGGACAGCACGGACGCGGCCTGGAGCGACTGGGACGATGACTGGGCTTCCATATCCGGTGAAGGCAGCGACTTCCTGCGCACCTACTTCACCGACACCGACGAGCCGGACAACCTGGACAACGGGGAGATGCGCGAGTACCGCGTGACCGCCAAGAGCGGCGCGGGCTCCGGCCCCACCACCGACCCGGTCGTCTACCCCGTGGACACCAGCCACACGCCGATCGTGCTGATGAAGCCCGTCTTGACCGCTACCCCGGGCACCGGCTCGGTGACGCTGACCTGGACGGGCAACGACGCTGCCATGGACTACACCGTGGCGGCCGTCAAGCAGGACCTGGCCAGTGGCTTCTACTGGATGACGGACATCACCGAGACCACGCACACCGTGCCGAACCTGGACAGCGGCGATACCTATTACTTCATCGTCGCCGCCTGTGGGGACGCGGGATGTGTCACGTACTTGTGGTCCAACCCCATCACGGCCACGCCCAACTAGCCGCAAGGCACAGTTGAGCAGACCAGCAAAAGATTGGCCGGACGCCCGGGAATGGAGCGGGCAACCAACCCAACGGCGGGCGTCCGGCGGTCGGCAAAGATAACCTCAATACCAAGAGGAGACTCTACAAATGAGTAAGAAGACCAGAAAAGCCCTTCGGCCGGCGCTTTTGGCGGCAACGTTGGGCGTGGTTGCGGTGCTGGCCGTATTGGCGGCAGTGGCGTTGCCGGCCAGGTCGGCCCAGGCGCAGGCCAACCCGTTCCTGCCGGCCGACCCGACTTCCGTTACCGCCGACCGGGTCAGCGCCACCGAGGTCTCCGTCACCTGGACGGCTGGCACCGGCGGCTTCGCGGCCACGGGCTACGAAGTGGAGCGCAAGGTCGGCAGTGGCAACTACATGGGCGTCGACCCGGCCCACGCCGGCACCACGCCCAGCTACACCGACAACAACGTCGTCGGAAACATGACCTATATGTACCGCGTCCGCGCCACCAACGGCGCCGGCGGGAGCGGATGGGTCGAGTCGGGTACGGTAGCCATGCACACCGATCCGGGCCAAATCGACCCGACGCCGCCCAGCGTCGCGGACAACAGCCCGTGCGACGACTTTGACACGGCCACCGAGGCGGCCACGCGCTGCGTGATTTCCAGTTCCACCTCGGCCAGCTCCACCGTGGAACTCAATCTCGTGATCGAGTCGCTGACCGCCGAACAGGTGGCCAAGATTGGCGTTGACGGCGGTTCGGTGGAATTGTTCCTGGAAGACGACTTCCAGGTTCCTAGCGACATTTCCGCTGGTTCCGTTTACTTCCGTCTTCTTGGCGGAACGGACGCTCAAAAGAAATTGACTGGCGGCGAAGGCCGCGTGCGGGCCACCTATGACGTGGAGGTCAACGACGGCGACTTCTTCGGAGGCGACGACGACTGGGCCATCCAGGTGTTCCTGCCCGACTTCTATACCGCTTCCGTTGACGACGCGGCTGGCTTCCAGGGCCCCATGGTTGGGCAGACCCTGGTCATGGTCTTCACCAAGTCCGCTGGCATCAAGAACCCCAGCGAGCAGAAAGACCGCACCGTGACCAACATGCACGGCCAGAACATAATCGTTGAGGGCGCCTACAAGACGGGCTACAAGTTCCTGGGCCCCGAAGACGATGCTGACAAAGACGGCGAGATGCCCCTGCAGAACCTGCCGGTCAAGGCCAAGGTTTCGCTGTCCGACGAGGACAACAAGCGCGGCTACGAGCTGACAGTCACCGGGTCCGGTTTCAACAATGGCGTCTCTTCCGGCGCTTACGTTCTGAATAACAAGGCGGCCCGGTTCTACGCGGCCAAGCTGTGGGAAACCCTGGACTGCGACGGCATGAAGGCCCTGTTCGAAAGCGACATGAACATGTACTGTTTCCATTTCGTACCGAACAGCAGCGACATGAGCTACCCTATAAGCACCGGCACCCCGCCTAACCATGCCGACTTCAATGCGCTGAGCATGGAAAAGAAGCAGGAAATCGCCAAAAAGGTCATCGACCGACTCGTGCCCCACGCCGTGGCGGAGAATGGCACGGAGGCGGGCGGCGCCGCCGTTGGCTCCGATGACAAGGCCGCCATCACCTTTGAGGTAACCGCGCCCACCTTCAGGCCCGGCGACGTCAACCGCATCGCGGTGGCCGACGGCGAAGGGCGGGTTTCCAGCGACGCCGACCTCTTCGATTTGGAGGCGTCCATCCGGGTGTCTCCTACCGAGGTGAGTTCCGGTGACACGGTTACCGTTTTCGCCCAGGACTTTAAAGGCACCCCCGCTTTCGTAGAGCTCAAGCTGGCGGGACAGAAGCGGACCGATGTGGGCGCCAGCGGCGGCAACATCAGCTCTGACGGCTCGGCCACGGCCACTTTTGAGATGCCGGGCGGCCTGAAGGGCACCATTCGCGTGGATGCCAAGTGGGGCGACACCAGCAAGAACGCCAAGATTACGGTGGCCTCGTCCACCGTGTCGGCCAGTCAGACCGACGTGCTGCCCAACGACAGCATCACCCTGACGGGCAACGGCTTCTCCAGCAGCGCCTGCGTACCGGCCTCCAGCATCACCCTGGACAAGGTGGCGGTGGTGGTTGACGATGAGTCCTTGTCCCAATGCACGGACGATAAAGGCACGGCTGATCGGTCCGACGATGAGACATTCAGCGAGGCTGTCGAGGTCTCCAACGCCGGACAGTTCGTAGCCACCGTTCATCTGACGCCTGCCGGCAGCGGCAGCGACCCCACTCTGATTGCGGGCAGCCACACCCTGGACGTTGAAGACAGTTCTGGGTTCACCGGCAGCGTGACGCTCACCATTGCCGAACCCGCCATCAAGATCACCCCCGACGTGGCCGGCCCCCGGGACTACATCGCCGTTTCCGGCGAGAACTGGCCCGTGGACAACCCGGAGAACCCGCTGAACCAGTCCGTCACCATCTCGGTGAAGGACACGACCAACGGTCGCATGTACTCCGCTTTCGCGGACACCGCGGGCCGCTTCACCGTGGAGCACCAGGTGCATCGCGGCGTGGCGATCCCCTCCACCATCCAGGTAGAGGTCAAGTACAAGGACATCGTGAAGATTGCCACCTTCGACGTTCCGGTGGCGACCATCACGATTGACCCGGCCGAGGCCCAGCCCGGCGACATGATCAGCATCTCCGCCACGGACATGCCGGTGTACACCGATGCTTCCAGCGTGAAGATTGGCGGCAGCCAGATCGGCAACTTGAACGCACACACCGACCGCGACGGCAACATCACGGTCGAGGACGTCCTGGTTCCCGGTCTCGATCCCGGCACCTACAGCGTCCAGCTGAAGGTGAAGGACACCGTGGCCATCGGCGAGCTGAAGGTCCTGGCCGAGTCCGCCGCTGGCGGCGCTCCCGCCGAGCTCCCCGGAGCCGTGGAGAACCTCGGTGACAACCTGGTTGCCATCTTCCACTTCGACGACGTGGGCAAGGTCTGGTCCTTCTACGACCCGCGGCCTGAGTTCGCCGATCTCAACACCCTGACCGCGATGGCCAACGGTGAGGCCTACTGGATCCTGGTCAACGAGACCGTGGACGAAGTGGTCCTGAACAACAAGGTCCGCAGTCTCACCTGCCGTGGCGACGACTGCTGGAACCTGGAGGTCTGGTAGACCGTCGTCCCCGAAAGGGAGCGACAGTCAACCGACTGAATGAGTGTCCAGTAAAGCGCCCTCGCTCCCGTGGCCCACGCTGCGGGGGTGGGGGGACCACTCCAAGCAGGAGCAAATGAGATGAAGAGAATTGGAGCAATGGCGGCGGTGGCGTTGATTGCCCTGCTGGTCGCGTTGCCCCTGGGCCTGGTTGCGGCTCAGGGAGATGCGCCGCGGGCCAACGTGCCCCCCGCATTCATGTTCGGCTACGCCATGGCCGACGGCCTGCCCGTGCCCGAGGGGACCATGATCGTCGCCATGGCCGGCGACGAGAAGATCGGTTCCGCCACGGCCATGCAGGGCGGGCACTACGAACTGCAGCTCATGCAGCCCATGGACATGGACGCCATGGTGACGTTCATGATCGGCGAGCGCATGGTGGACTACGAGTACACCTGGATGAGTGGTGACCGCATGATCATGGACCTGTCCGCCGACCTGGCCGGTCAGGACGGAGCCATGGGTCCCGCCGGTCCCGCCGGCGCGGCTGGCCCTCCGGGCGTCCCCGGACCTTCCGGCGCTGACGGCGCTGACGGTCGCGATGGTCGCGACGGAGCCGCTGGCGCAGGCGGACCTCCGGGTCCGCAGGGCGAGCAGGGCATCGCCGGCCCTCCGGGCCCTCCGGGTGCGCAGGGTCCCGCCGGTTCCATTGGCCCCGCCGGTTCCGGCGGTTCCATGGGCATCATCGCGCTGATCGTGGCCATCGTGGCCGTGATAATCGCGATCGTGGCCATCGTCATGGGACGGCGCACCACCGCGTAGTCCCCGGACAAACCTTTGGATCAGGATCGCTCGCGCGGCGACCCACGGTCCGAAAACGAGCCCCCGTCGGCAACGGCGGGGGCTCGTTTCCGAAAGCCACAATCCCATCCGATCTGTTCCAAGGTGATGCAGAATGATAAGCGTGCTCAAGGCGATGAAGTCTTCCAACCTGGCGTTCCGCACGAACGTGCTTCCCTTCGTCGCTGGTCTGGCAATGGCTCTCATGCTCGCTGCCACCGCCTGCTTCGGGGCAGGACCTGAAATTCCGGCAGGAGTTGACGCCGAGGCCGATGCAACCCCGATGGCGCGTCCGTCTCCGCCTCCGGGGGATGCTGGCGGCGTTCCGACCCGCTCCGTGGCGGCGCTGTTTACGCCCGTTCCCGTAAGCGATGCGGTGTCTGCTCTGAAGGCGACTCCCACTGCCGTTCCGGAGGCCACAGAGGAACCGACGCCGGAACCGGAGCCGACCAAAGCTCCAGTCTCGGGGCTGGACGGAGATTATGACATCGACGACGATGGCCTGATCGAAATCTCCAACCCGGCCCAGCTGAATGCGATCCGATATGACATGGACGGCAACGGAGTGGTGGATGAGCCGGCTAACGTGGCTCAATACCAGGATGCTTTCCCAGACCCGGCGGAAGACATGGGATGTTTCGTTGGTGGATGCGAAGGTTACGAATTGATCACCGACCTCGACCTGGACACCAATCGCAATGGCAGCCCGGATGATGGTGACGCCCATTGGAATTCCGGACTGGGATGGGAGCCGCTGGGGTACTATTCGAGTTCCAACGATCAACGGCTGTTCGAAGCTATTTTCGAGGGTGGCGGACACACCATAAAAAATCTGTACATCAACCGGCCGGACCAGGACTATGTCGGGCTGTTCGGATTTAGCGGCGGCGGGATTATCAAGAACGTCAGGCTGACTAATCTCAGAGTCACCGGCCGCGACTACGTGGGAGGATTGGTCGGAAACAATGAAGCAGGAGGCCGCATACTGGATTGCACGGCCAGCGGCGCCGTAACCGGCAATGATTTTGTAGGGGGCCTGGCCGGAGATGATAAGGAGGGAGGACGAATCGATGACAGCGCAGCCAGCGGAAGCGTAACCGGAATGCGGCATGTGGGCGGCCTCGTGGGGCGCGTCGACAGCAATTTTGGGAGCGCGGTTCGCGGCAGCATGGCGGACAGCGAAGTGATGGGCACGGTCTTCGTCGGAGGTCTGGTGGGATTCAACAACGGCGTCATTGACGCTGGCACTGCCAGTGGCGCGGTGTCTGGGAATGCCAACGTCGGAGGTCTGGTGGGAAGAAACAACGGCGGCAGGGTCAGTAACGGCGTTGCGCGCGGTGACGTCGCCGGCAAAACCGATATTGGAGGGTTGATCGGACGCAACGACGGCGAGATCAGGGGCAGCAACGCATACGGTGCTGCGACAGGCCAGGACAACGTGGGGGCGCTCGTTGGCTACAACGGAAGCGGTATTGTTGACAACAGCGTCGCCACGGGCCCCGCCGTGGGCCGCGACAATGTTGGAGGTCTCATCGGCCGCAACGAAAAAGGCATGCTGACGCAGACCGTTGCAGAAGGCCAGGCCACCGGAAACAACAATGTTGGGGGACTCGTGGGTTACAGCGGCGGAGACCTCGACGGCTGCGCCGCGTCTGGGGCAGTGCGAGGCGTTGACGACGTGGGAGGCTTGGTCGGCCGAAACAACGGCGGAACTGTCGCATCTTGTACCGCCACCGGCCAAGTGGTTGGCAGCGAGAAGGTAGGCGGTCTGGTGGGGTACCATCAAAAGGACGGAGCGATCGAGGATAGCTCCGCGTCCGGCGCAGTGTCCGGCGAAGACGACGTCGGCGGTTTGGTGGGCAACAGTGAGGGCAATGTCGGCAACAGCTCAGCCGCTGGCGTCGTCACGGGGAACGACAACGTGGGCGGCCTGGTCGGCCGCAACAACGGCACCATAGCCGCGGGCTCCGCCGCAGGATCTGCCACCGGCGGCGAAAACGTGGGCGGTCTGGTCGGCCACAATGACGGCGTGGTGCAGGAAGGGGTCTCCCGGGGCCACGCCACCGGCGCTTCCAACGTCGGCGGTCTGGTGGGGTACAACGACGCCGACATCAGCGATTGCAGCGCCGACGGCGATGTCACGGGCGGCGAGGATTTCGTCGGCGGACTTATCGGTCAGAACTACCGCGGTGACGTAACGAGGTGCAATGCCAGCGGCTCTGCTTCGGGTAACAATTACGTGGGTGGGTTGATCGGATCCAACGATGAGGGATCAATCCTTGGCAGTACGGCCGAGGGAAGCGCGACAGGCGCCGGTTATGTGGGCGGCCTCATCGGTCAGAACACCGTGGGCCTGGTCGATGCCAGCTTCTCCTCGGGAGCAGCGTCGGGCAACGAATACGTGGGTGGGCTGGTCGGAGACAACGGCGGCGACATCCGCAACTGTGAGGCCAGTGGCGACGTGACCGGGCGGCGACATATCGGATTGCTGGTCGGCCGGAACTATGGTAGTCCCATCGATAACAGTATGGGCACAGGCGTGTTGACCGAGGCGAACTGATGAAAGACTTGGCCTCACAGGTACCTGAGCGGCCGATCCTGCCGACGTCCTCTTTCCGGCGGCCCTGGCGCTCGGTCTCGCGGGCGGCGTTCTACTCTGGGCTATGCGCCGAGCCATGCCGACACGTCCGCTGTGCCCGCTGAATAGCTTCCAGTCCGCGAGTCCGGCGGTCGTGCCGATAGCATTGACGATTGACGTCGGCCACCATGCGGTTGTAGACGAAGCGTGCGATGCCGACACAGCGTTGGGTGTAGCGCTCCTGCCGGCAGGTGAGCTCAAGCTGGACGACCATGGCTGCTGGTAGCCAGCCCTCGGGACAGGAACTGGGCTGCCTGCGCTTCTTGCCTTGCAGCTCAGCCATGCTCTCTCACCTGATGGGAATCACTCGATGTTGTCTATCGTTATTCATTTGGCGGACTTAACCGAAGGCTCACAGCGGGTGTTTCTGCACGCTTGAGGGTCACCAGAGCAGTTGTCGAGCGCCGGTCATCGTCGCTCTGCATGCGTCTCCGTTCGACGGGGCCTACTGCGAAAATAGTCGGCTCATTGGATGATCTGCGAAACCGTCACGTCGTAATCAGAGCGCCGCAATTTCCTCATTACGAGTAATGTATATTGATATATATCATATCAAAGTAAGTGATATAATTATTACCATGTCGGGCGGCCAAATCATGCTCGTCGCAGGCAAGGAGGTGCGCAATGTCCCACCAGGGTCGGATCATTCTGAAGACTTGGCCAGTAGGGTTGACACTACTGGCGACGGCGTTATTGCTGGTCGCCGGCATTGCCTGTCGCAGCGACGACGGTGCCACGCCCACGCCCGCGTTTTCCCTGCCCACAGCGCTTCCCAGTCCCGAAGCCGTTCCCGCTGACGGCGGAAGCCGCGAGGCAACGGCGGCACGGTCCTCAGACTACTGGACTGGTCCAACTGACTGGGCGCCGGAGGACGTCAGCAGCCTCGAGCGGGTAACCCAGGAACTGGTTGATCCGCCCTTCCTGCCCGAGCACGAGCAGACCTACGACGGAGAACCCAGGGTGGTGGAGGTGCGCATGGTCGTGGAGGAAAAGGAAATCGAGGTCGCGCCCGGCGCTTTCATCTGGGCCTTCACCTTCAACGGCTCCGTCCCCGGCCCCATCATCGTGGTGCACGAGGGCGACTACGTGGAGCTGACGCTGGTCAACCCGTCCAGCAGTCAACTGCTGCACAACATCGACTTCCACGCCTCCATCGGCGCGTTGGGCGGCGGGTCCCTGACCCAGGTCGGACCTGGACAGGAGGTGGTGCTGCGCTTCCGGGCGGTGAAACCCGGCGTGTTCGTCTACCACTGCGCGCCCGGCGGCACCATGGTGCCCTGGCACGTTACCCACGGCATGAACGGCGCCATCATGGTCCTGCCCCGCGACGGGCTGAAAGACCCGGCGGGCAGTCCCATCAGCTACGACCGCGCCTATTACGTCGGGGCGCAGGACTACTATCTGCCCCGGGACGACAACGGCGAGTTCAAACGCTACGACAACCCGGCCGCATCGATGGTGGACGACCTCGAAGCCATGAGAGCGCTGATCCCCACGCACATCGTGTTCAACGGCTCCACCGGAGCATTGCAGGGCGACGGACAGCTGACCGCCAACGTGGGTGAGAACGTGCTGATCGTCCACACTCAGGCCGACCGGCAACTGTATCCGCACCTCATCGGAGGGCATGGCGATTACGTCTGGGAGCGAGGGAATTTCAGCAGCCCGCCGGCCGTTGACCTCGAAACATGGACCATCGCCGCCGGCTCGGCGGGCGCGTCCATCCACGCCATTCGCCAGCCGGGAACCTACGTGTACCTGGCCCACAACCTGATCGAGGCGTTCGTCTACGATGCCAAGGCCATCCTGGTCGCCGAGGGCGAGTGGAACAACGACCTGATGGAACAGGTGAAACCGCCCACCAACATCCAGTAGACGGCTCAACGCCTTCATGAGCCTCCTGGGTGGCCGTACGACATCGGCCACCCGTCTGGCCATAGTATGGTGCTGGAGTGAGAAACAACGGGTCAACTCCGGTAAGGGGCAGAATCGTACGATAGCGCCGCTAAGTGCGCTATCGGCGATTTTGCCACCGGTATTCGCCGGTGAGCAGGATGTGGGCCCACCCAAGGGGTGAGGTGTGGGCCAGGAGCTCGGGCTCGATCGTCAGGCCGGCACGTTACAGGTTCAGCGCCTTGTGTGCCGGTCGCGGCGTGCCGTACCATTGAAAATATGTTGCTCACCGTTTCCACCACTCATCGGCCCGCGACTGACCTCGGATATCTGTTGCACAAGAACCCAGGGCGGTTTCAATCGTTTAGGCTGCCCTTCGGGAGGGCCGACGTGTTCTATCCTGTGGCGGAGGCGGAGCGCTGCACTGCCGCCCTGCTGCTGGACATCGACCCGGTGGGTTTGGCACGTCCCAGAGCTGGCCCGTCCAATGCCGCTGGTTGGCTCCAGCAATATGTCAACGACCGTCCTTATGTGGCTTCGTCCCACCTCAGCGTGGCGATCGCCGCGGTGTTCAACAGCGCGCTGGCCGGCAACAGCAGGGAAAGGCCGGAGTTGGCGAGGCAGGCAATTCCATTGGAAGCCCAACTGCCAACGCTGTCGTCCCGGGAGGGGCCGCAGCTCATACGCCAGTTGTTCGAACCGTTGGGATACGCCGTTGAAATCCAGAAACACGCCCTGGATGCGGACTTTCCAGAGTGGGGAGACAGCCCGTGTTTCAGCGTGAGTCTCGAGGGAGAGGTGAGGCTGCAGGATCTGCTGGCGCACCTGTATGTGCTGCTGCCGGTGCTGGATGACGCCAAGCACTACTGGGTGGGCGACGACGAGGTGGACAAGCTGCTGCGGTTCGGCGCGGGATGGCTCCGAGAGCACCCACACCAGGAACTGATCTCCTCACGATACCTGAAGCGGCAGCGCAGCCTGGTGCGCCAGGCGCTGGCCCAACTGTCGGATGACGGACAGGCGGATCCCGACGACGCCACCGAACGCCACCAACATGATGAGGAGCAGCTGGAAAATCCCCTTCGGCTGGGAGAGCAGCGTATCCAGACGGTGCTAGCCGCCCTGCGAGAGTCCGGCGCAACGACGGTACTGGATCTGGGTTGCGGGGAGGGCAACCTGCTGCGAGAGTTGTTGAGCGAACCCGCGTTTCGCACTATTGCCGGCATGGACGTGTCGCACCGCGCGCTGGAAACGGCCCACGCCCGCCTGCGCCTGGACACCCTGCCCGCCGCGCAGAGGGAGCGGATCACGCTGCTCCACGGTTCGCTCTCCTATCGGGACCTGCGGTTGTCCGGATACGACGCTGCGGTAGCTATGGAGGTTATCGAGCATATCGACCCGCCCCGGCTGGAGGCATTGGAAGCGGTGGTATTCGGCGCGGCGCGACCCGGCGCGGTGATCATCACCACGCCCAACTCCGAGTACAACGCGCTGTTTGCAAACCTGCCGCCCGACCAGTTCCGACACCGGGATCACCGCTTCGAGTGGACGCGGGAGGAGTTCCAGGAGTGGGCCGCCGGCGTCGCCGGCCGCCAGGGCTACCATGTTCGCTTCCAGGACATTGGCTCCGAGCATCCCACCCACGGCGCGCCGACACAGATGGGGGTCTTCACCCGATGAATCTGGAGATCCCTGAGCTGTCTCTGGTGGCGCTGATCGGGCCTTCGGGCTCTGGCAAGTCCACCTTCGCCGCCCGGCACTTCAAGCCCACCGAGGTGGTGTCGTCCGATGCCTGCCGTGCCATGGTGTCCGACGACGCCAACGACCAGACGGCCACTCCCGATGCCTTCGCACTGCTCAACTTCATCGCCTCCACTCGCCTGCGCGCCGGACGCCTCACGGTAATCGATGCCACCAGCGTGCAGGCCCAGGCTCGCAAATCGCTGGTCGAACTGGCCCGGGAGCACGACTGCCTTCCGGTGGCCATCGTGCTGAACATGCCGGAGTCGGTTTGCCTGGCCCGCAACCGGGGACGCGACGACCGTAACTTTGGCGATCACGTTGTACGCCGGCAGTCGCAGCAGTTGCGCCGGTCAATCCGGGGGCTGAGACGCGAGGGTTTCCGCTACGTATACGTGCTCAACTCGCCCGAAGAGGCGGACGCGGCCACCATCGAGCGGGTCCCCTCGTGGACCAACCGACCGGATGAGACGGGCCCCTTCGACATCATTGGCGACGTACATGGGTGCTTCGACGAACTGGTCGCCCTGCTGAAGCAACTGGATTACCGTATTGCGCCCACCGGCGTCGGTGGCTCAGAGGGGCCCGGGTTTTCGGTGTCCCACCCGTTGGGACGCAAGGCCGTCTTCGTAGGCGACCTGGTGGATCGCGGCCCCGGTGTCGCCAACGTGCTGAGACTGGTGATGTCCATGGTGACGGATGGCACGGCGCTGTGCGTTGCCGGCAACCACGAATCCAAGCTCGTCCGCAAGCTGAAGGGGCGAAATGTGCAGGTGTCCCATGGGTTGGCGGAGTCGCTGGCGCAGTTGGATTTGGAATCGCCGGAGTTTCGCGAACAGGCCACCAAATTCATGGACGGCCTGATCAGCCACTACGTGCTGGACGGCGGCGACCTGGTGGTGGCCCACGCCGGAATGAAGGAGGAGTACCAGGGGCGAGCCTCCGCGCGGGTCCGGGACTTCTGCCTGTACGGCGAAACCACCGGAGAGACGGACGAATGGGGCCTGCCCGTTCGCGCCGACTGGGCCGCCGGCTACCGGGGACAAGCCACCGTCGTCTACGGCCACACCCCGGTCGTGGAGCCCGACTGGCTCAACCGCACCATCAATGTCGACACGGGCTGTGTCTTCGGCGGCCGGCTCACCGCATTGCGCTACCCCGAAAACGAGCTGGTGTCGGTTCCGGCGGCGCGGGTGTATTACGAGCCGGTGCGGCCTCTGGGCGGCGGCGCTCAGGACGAGGATCGGGTTGCAGCAACGAACGACCGGGTCGCCAACCTGCTGGACATCGACGACGTCATGGGCAAACGCGTCGTGGCAACCCGCCTCCGCGGCAACGTAACCGTCCGGGAAGAGCAGGCCGCGGTGGCCCTGGAGGTGATGAGCCGGTTCGCCCTGGATCCAAGGTGGCTGGTGTATCTTCCGCCCACGATCTCCCCCTGCGAAACCAGCAAGCTTCCCGGCCTCTTGGAGCATCCCGCCGAAGTCTTCGACTACTACCGCAGCAACGGCGTCTCCAGCGTGATCTGCGAGGAGAAACACATGGGATCGCGCGCCGTGGTGGTGGCGGGGCGCGACGCCGAGGCCATCCAGCGGCGTTTCGGGATCGCCAGTGAAAGTGCCGGCACATGCTATACGCGAACTGGACGCAGGTTCTTTGACGATCCGGTCATGGAGAGGCAGTTCCTGCATCGCGTCCGCGAAGCCCTGAGCACGTCCGGACTTTGGGATGAATTGGATACCGATTGGGTGGTGCTGGACTGCGAGCTGCTGCCGTGGTCCATGAAGGCCCAGGAACTGCTCCGGGAGCAGTACGCGGCGGTGGGCACGGCGGCGGAGACGGGCCTGTCCTCGGCGCAGGCGCTGCTGCATCAGGCGGAAGCCCGCGGCGTTGACGTCGGCGAAATTCTGGCGTCGGTCAACGAGCGTCTCCGTCTGGCGCAACTTTACCGCGACGCCTACGGCAGGTACTGCTGGCCGGTGGCGTCGCTGGACGACATCAGGCTCGCTCCCTTCCATCTGCTGGCCAGCGAAGGAACTGTGCATACCGACAAAGACCACCTGTGGCACCTGGACATTGCCGCTCGACTGCGCCAGGCCGACGCCGAGCTTTTCCGTGAAACCGGACACAAAGTGGTTGAGCTCAACCCATCGGCTGAGGATGGCGCCATCCAATGGTGGGAGGAGCTTACCGGCGCCGGCGGTGAGGGCATGGTGGTCAAGCCCGCGAGTTTCATCACCACCGGCAAGCGAGGCCTGGTGCAACCGGCCATGAAGTGCCGGGGCAGCGAGTACCTGCGCATCATCTACGGCCCCGAGTATCTCGAGCCGGCGAACCTTGAGCGGCTGCGGCAGCGGTCAATCGGTCGCAAGTCGTCTCTGGCCCGCCGTGAGTTCGCGCTCGGAATCGAGGCCCTCGATCGGTTCGTGGCCAACGAGCACCTCGCCCGGGTGCATGAGTGCGTCTTCGGCGTCCTCGCACTCGAGAGCGAGCCGGTCGATCCCCGCCTCTAGTAGGTGCGGACGGGGGGATTCG
>JAJEIA010000164.1 GCA_022823505.1 Dehalococcoidia bacterium | reverse complement strand
GGCCGACGGTCTCGCCGCCGTGTTGTTTTGCCCCTGGGTGGGGAATCGTCGGGGGCGGGCACTGGCTCGCCCCCGACGATTCCCGGGTTCAGTCGGCCCGGCCGTACACGTGCGATGGCGTCACCAGCACTGCATAGCGGCGGTCATCCAGCATCGCCTGGTCATATTCCGGCCAGTTGGGGTGTTCTTCGCCGGCCGCGGTGCGGTACACGTCGCGCAGGGTTTCCCGGTATTCGTCGGCCGAGACTTCATTGACACCGACCAACCTGGCCTCGCCTTCCAGTACCAGGAAGTTTCGCCAGTCGCCGGTACCCACCAGGATCGTGCAGCGCGGGTTTCGCCGGAGGTTTCGGAGCTTGGCCCGGTCCGCGGTGGTCGTAAACGCCACTCCTTCCCCGTGCAAGCCGCACGTTACGATGCTCATCTGCCCTGCACCGTTCCGTCGGAAAGTCGTCAGGGCGCCGTTGTGGTTCGAGGACAAAAACTGGCGTTGTGCTTCGGTTAGCATCGGTTGCTCCTTTGGGTGGACTGAACGCCACCGTCGATATCGTGGGACTGATCAGCTGAGCCAGAACTGGGAACCGGCGGCGGTTTTGAGCACCTCGATCCGGACGGGGAACAGGTCCTTGAGTTCATCCAGGTGAGTGATGACGACGATCTTGTCGAAGTCTTCCTGGATCGACGCGATGGCGTCCACGATGCGCTCCCGTCCGGCGGCGTCCTGGGTCCCGAAACCCTCGTCGATGAACAGGGTCGGCAGGGGGAGGCCCATGCGCTGCGCCAGCACCTTGGACAAGGCGATGCGCAGCGCCAGGTTGATGCGGAAGGCCTCGCCGCCGCTGAACAGGTCGTAGCTGCGCGATCCCAGCTCGTCACTGACCAGGATGTCCAGGGTCTCGGTGACGTGGCCGGATTGGCGCACCCGTTGGGTCTCCAGCTTGACCGCCAATCGGCTATCGGTCATCCGGCCCAGCAGCAGGTTCGCCTCGGCCTCGATCCGGGGAACGGCAGCGTCGATGAGCATGGCCGGCACGCCGCTGCGACCGAATGCGTTGTGAAGATCGGAATACACCGCCTGTTCGGCGCTGGAAGAGGATCGACGACTTTCCAGGGCGTCAATCTCTTCCAAGTACGCAACCCGGCGGTCCGCGTCGCCTTGGAGCCTTCCCTGTCGGGCGAGCAAATTGTCACGCTCGGCCAGGAGGCCGGCAACGACCCTTTCGGCCTCCGCGGCTTCCCTTTCGCGTTCCGGCAGGCTTGCTATCGCCAAACGTGCCGTGTCCAGGTCCGCTTCGACCGTCTGCAGCTCTCCGTTCTGCCGATCCACACGCTCCCTGGTTTGGGCCAAAAGGGTTTCGTCCGCGGCTAGCCGGGAGCACGATTCCTGTAGTTTCCGCAGCTCTGCATCCCAATGCTGGAGCGATCGCACTTGCTTCGTGGCATCGTCCAGGCCCTGTTCGTCATATCCCAGGGCGCTGATCGCCGCTTCAACTTCGACCAGGGCAGCGCGCTCGCTTTCCGCGAATCCCCCTTCCGACAACGCTTTTTGCAACCGCTCCAGCCGCGGAACCGAAGCCCCCAACTGTGCCGCCGCCTGTTCGCATTGGCGTTGTTCCTGCTCGAGTCGACCCCGTCGCTGTTGCAACTGTTGCTGCCGCCTGACCAGAGCGGCCTCATGATGAGAAATCCCGGCTTGAACTCTCTCGAGCCGGTCGGACATATCGTGCAGGGACTGCTTGATCTCATCGTGGCGGGTGAGTTTCGCCCGGATTTCGACCTCGTACCACGCGGCAATATCTCCGCAGGCGTCGATGCTGAGCGGGGTTCGACACAGGGGGCACACGGCATCCGCCGACTGCATCTCCCTCTGCTTGACCCGAAGTTCCTTGCCCTCTGCGATGCACCGCTCCAGATCGGCCTGTGCGAGCGCAATATCGCGCTGCAAATCAGCCGACTTGGTTGTCTCCGCTTCCAGGACCGATCGCTGGTCGGCGAGAGTTGCTTCAGCGTCTGCCACCGCCAGCAGTTCCCGCGTAACGCCTTCGACCCGGACCGCGGCCGGCCGCAACGCGACATCCACGTGCTGTTTCAATTGGGCGGCTTCGGCGTTCAAATCCGCCCGGGCCCGGTCGATGGTCGCCTGCAACTCGCCGCGCCGGGTCCGCAGGGCGTCGTACTCCGTCCGTGAAGCCTGCAGCCGCTCCATTTCGGCCTGCGCCGCCTGTAGCCCCGCGGCGCCGGCTTCGATTTCGGCGGAACGATTCTCCAGGGCGTGCGCTGCTTCGATTCGTTCCGCAGTGCCGGCAATAGCGGTTTCTGACTGTTGAATGTCGGTGCGCAGGTTTTCGATGCGGCGCTCCGCCGCGACAATTTCTGCCTGCTTTTGGCGCATTCCCGCGATCGCGTCCCGCAGCCGATCGGCAGTGGCTCCGGCTCGCTCGATTTCTTCGCCCAATCCCTTCAGCCGGGAGGCTATGGCCGCGAGCTCCTCGACGGGATCGGGTATGGCATCCAGCAGGGCGCGGTTCTGAGCCAACGCTCCCTCAGCCCGGACCACCTCCGATTGCCAGTGGTCTCTCCGGCCGGCCGCGGACGCCTGCAGGGCTTCGTAGAGGCTGAGGTCCAGAACCGACGAAAGGACCGCTTTACGCTCCGCCGGCGTCTTACGGGTGAACTCGTCCGAGCGGCCTTGCAGCAGGAACGCTGTATTCACGAAGGTGGTGTAGTCCATCCCGACCAGGCTCTGGACCTTCCAGCTGGTTTCCCGAACCGAATTGCCACTGATGGATCGGGGCTGCCCGGCGTCATCCAGGATGAACAGGTCCACTTCGGTGCGACCCTGACCGGCCCGACGACGACGGCGAATGGCGCGGTATTCCTGACCTCGAGCCAGAAAGTCCAACTCGACCCGGCACTCCGACTCGCCGTGCGCGATCAGGTCGTTGTGGTTCTGAGTGCCGGTTCGGGCGTGTCCCCACAGGCACCAGGTCATCGCGTCCAGCAGAGCCGACTTGCCGTGGCCGTTGGGTCCGCACAGGCACGCCACGTGTATCCCTCGCAAGTCCAACGGCGGCACATCGTCTCGGTAGCAAAGGAAGTTGCGGACCGATAGCCTCAGCGGGATCATCGTATCGCCGATTGTATCACCCGCGAATGGACGTCTACCCAACGCCCTGAACGCGCCCAAGCAGACCCCGCCGGGCCGAATGGCGCCGTTCGCAGTGATACAATTTTCGGTGAGGAAATATACCTACGATGCCTGGCCCCAATACTCGATCCGCCAAGGGAACCGATCCCGTCATAGTTGTTGAGGAACTGCGAAAGCGTTACGGCGACATCCAGGCCGTTGACGGCGTCTCCTTCGAGGTCGAGCGCGGCGAGGTTTTCGCGCTGCTGGGACCCAATGGATCCGGCAAGACCACCACGGTCGAGATCATCGAGGGAATGCGCTCCGCCGACAGTGGTCGCGCAATCGTTGCCGGAATCGACGTGGGCAGTAATCCGAAGGCGGTAAAGCAGCACATCGGCGTGCAATTGCAGAGCAGCGCCTTCTTCGAGCACCTGAAACTCGCCGAACTGCTGCGAATGCTGGGAAGCATCTACCGCGTGAAGGTCGATCCGGACCCGTTGCTGGAGGCCGTGGACCTGGGGGAACGCAGGTCCGCATCCTTCCGCACGCTTTCCGGCGGGCAGAAGCAGCGGTTCGCCATCGCGGCCTCGCTGGTCAACAACCCGGACGTGGTGTTCCTCGACGAACCGACCACGGGATTGGACCCACAGGCGCGTCGATTGATCTGGGACCTGGCCAAGACCTGGAAGCAGGAAGGGCGGACCGTGGTCCTGACCACGCATTACATGGAGGAGGCCGAGGAGTTGTGCGACCGCGTGGCGGTGATGGACAGCGGCAAAATCATTGCCATGGCTTCGCCGGCCCAACTGATCGACCAACTGATTGCACGGGGTTTTCACCGGGAGCAGGAGGTGCGCCTGGCTACGCTAGAAGACGTTTTCCTCGATCTGACCGGCCGGTCGCTTCGGGAGTTTTAGCGTGCTCGCGCGGCCGGCCGTCTATCTGACCTGGTGGTCCATCAAGATGTGGGCGCGGGACCGCGCGGCCATGTTCTGGACGTTCTTTCTGCCCCTGGTCATCATGGTGATCTTCGGCTTGCTGAACTTCGGCGAACTGGGCAAGGTCGACGTTGGCATCGTGGATAACGCGGGCAACGACGCCTCGAAAAACTTCATTGAGGGGCTTTCCCGCATCGACGCACTGCGCATCGCGAACGGGACAGCAGAAGGGGAACGCGCGGCGCTGGCCGACGGAAAGCGTGACCTGGTTGTGGTATTGCCGGAGGATCTGGCCTCGGCCCCGGGCGGTAGCCAGATCGTCGCGTGGTACCACGGGAGCCGGCAAACCGAGGCGAGGCTGGGGCTGACCGTGATGCAGTCCGCCGTGGATGAGCTGAACTTCGCCGTCACGGGCGCCGAGCGCGTGGTCACGTTGACCGAAGAGGCGGTGCAAGCCCGCGATCTCGGGTACATCGATTTCCTGATGCCCGGCGTGATTGGGATGGCAATCATGCAGTTGGGGCTGTTCAGCGTGGCGTTCAGCTTCGTGACGATGAAGCGGGAAGGCGTGCTGCGGCGACTGCTGGCGACGCCCCTGGACCCAACCTCGCTGCTGATCGCCCAGGTGATCACGCGGCTGATCGTCGTGGTGATCCAGACGGTGATCCTGGCCGCAGTGGCGGTGTTCCTGTTCGGCGCGGAATTCGCCGGCAACTTTTTCGCGGTGCTGTTGGCGGCCGCCATGGGCGGAGCGGTGTTCCTGGCCATGGGATTCGCAGTGTCCGGATGGGCGCGCACGGAGCAACAGGCAGCCCCATTGGCAAACATCGTGTCGCTACCCATGATGTTCCTGTCCGGCGTTTTCTTTTCACGCGATGTCCTACCCGGTATCCTGCAGCGGGTCACCGATTTTTTGCCGCTGACGTATCTCGTCGAGGCGATCCGGGGCATGACCGTGGAAGGGGACACGGTATTGATGCAATGGCCTAATTTACTGGGCCTGGCGGTATGGCTTGTGGTAGCGTTCATCATAGCCAACCGCACGTTCCGCTGGGAGTGATGCCGTGAGCCCCAATACGGGCGCAGTGGCTACGGGAGTGTACCGGGATGTTTGACAATCTGACCGACCGATTGACCGGGATTTTCAGCCGTTTGCAGGGCAAGGGCCGGCTCACGGAGAAGGACATAGACGACGCGCTGGGCCAGGTGCGCCGGTCGCTGCTCGAGGCGGACGTGAATTTCCGCGTCGCCCGGGAGTTCGTGGCTACGGTCAAGGAACGCGCGTTGACCGGCGAGGTTCTGGAAAGCCTGTCGCCCGGCCAGCAGGTGGTCAAGATTGTCCACGAAGAACTGACCTCCGTTTTGAGCGCTGGCGACCACCGGCTCACGCCGGCCAGCCAGTTGCCGTCGGTACTGATGCTGGTGGGATTGCAGGGTTCCGGCAAAACGACCACGGCTGCCAAGCTGGCGTTGCAGATGAAACGTCAGCAGCACAGCCCGATGCTCATCGCTGCGGATCTGCGCCGCCCGGCGGCCATCACGCAGCTGCAAACGCTGGGCAAACAGTTGGACATTCCGGTCTACTCCGAAGATCCGGCGTCCTCGACGCCAGCCCAGGTTGCCATCGCCGGAGTGCGGCGCGCCACCGAATTGGCTCTGACGTGGGCAATCGTTGACACCGGCGGGCGCCTGCACATCGATGATGAGTTGATGTCCGAACTGGAAGAGGTGAAACAGGCGGTGTCTCCGCATCAGACCGTCCTGGTAGTGGACGCAATGACCGGTCAGGACGCCGTCAACGCGGCGGAGGAATTCAACCAGCGCGTCGGACTAGACGGACTGATCCTTTCCAAGATGGACGGCGACGCCAGAGGGGGCGCTGCTCTGTCGGTCACCAAGGTCACCGGCGTGCCCATCAAGTTCATCGGTACCGGGGAGCGCAGCGACGCGTTAGAGCAGTTCCACCCGGACCGAATGGCATCGCGAATCCTGGCCATGGGCGACGTGCTGACCCTGATCGAGCGGGCGCAGGAAGCGGTGGATGAGGAGAAGGCCCGGGAGCTGGAACGCAAGATGCGCACCGCGTCTTTCACACTGGACGATTTCCTGGACCAGATCCAGGGCGTGAAAAAGATGGGCGGCCTGGCTTCGGTGATGGAAATGATGCCCGGGCTGGGTCGCCAGACCAAGAAGATGCAGGACCAACTGGACGAGTCGGAGCTGAAAAAGACCGAGGCGATCATCCGGTCGATGACGCTGGAAGAGCGCGAAAAGCCGGAGATCATCAAGGGCAGCCGGCGGCGGCGCATTGCATTGGGCAGCGGCACCAACCCGTCTGACGTGAACCGTGTTCTCAATCAGTTCAAGCAGACCCAGCGGCTCATGCGCCAGTTTTCCAACAACCCCAAGGGGTTGATGCGAATGCTCCGGTGATGTCGGGTCGTCAGGAACCGGCGATGCGACCGGAGCGGAGCGCCGCGAACAGGTACGAGGTGGCGTAGGAGCGCCAGGGCGACCAACGCTCGGAGAATGCGAGCAACTGGTTGTCGTCGATTTCGTCTCCGTCGAAATAAAGGCTGCTCACGGTTCGGCGCAACGCAAGGTCTCCGATGGGGAAGCCGTCGGGCCGAGCCAGGGCGCGGACCAGCACCCACTGGGCGGTCCACTGGCCGACACCCCGCATGGCCACCATCCGCTTGACCACCTCGTCGTCTTCGAGACGGTGCATGCCCTCAAAGTCGTCGCCTGATTCCAGCGCGGCGCGGGCGATGCCCTGGATGTACTCCGCCTTGCGGAAGCTGAGCTTCAGCTGACGCAAATCCTCAACCTCGGCGGTGGCCAAGGCTTCGGCCCGAGGAAAGGCGTACCACTCGCGGTCGACGACCGTCGCCCTGACCCCATAGTTCTCGACCAGTAGGCTGCGAATGATCCTGGCGACGTTGGTCGCGATCTGTTGTCCCATCACCGCCTGCACCAGGGCCTCATACACGGACGCGGTGCGGGTGTTGTGGTACCCGTAGAAATCGTTGACAACGTCGGCCAGCACCGGATCACCGGTCACCGAATCATAAAATGGCCGCACATCCTGATCACATCCCAGCAGCCAGGTGATCTGCCTCCCCGCACGCTCAGCGTCAGCGTTTGTGAGGTCGTTGCCGGTCAGCTCGACCGCAAGCTCGGGCTGGTCCACCGTCCCGACGGAGCGGACGCGCACCAGGGCAACGTTGTCGCCCAGGTCGAGGAGCCTGAGGTAACATCCATCCACGTATTCCTCGGTCTTGAATTGCTGGTCCCGGGAATAATTCGGCTGCCCGGCGGTCAGTTCGAAGTCGTAGGGAGGAACCGGTCGGACCGTGGTGAGCAGGGACGTTTCCATCAGATTTGCACCTCTCCAAGACTGGAATACTGGGCGCCCCGGGGCGTCAGCACGCTGCGATACAGGCGAACGGTATCGGGACGCCAACCGGGAATCGACGGGATACGCGCGCCCGCCACGGCATCCAAGATGGCTTGACGCTGTCTGGGGCTGACACGATCCCGCACTCGGCCCAGGGTCAGGTGGGGCCGGAAGGGGCGGCCGTCCGCCGACCAGCCAAGATCCTGGACCGCCAGCTCGGCGCGCCGGTGCAGGTCGTCCAAACTTTCGGAACCGCCGGACACACCGGCCCAGATCACCCGGGGGTTCCTGCCGCCGGGAAACGTTCCCAAAACCGACAGCGATAACAACGGCGAACTGGCATCGGCGAAGCTATCGCCGATGGCGTCCATGATTCGCGGTACGAGCCGGGCGTCGGTTGGTCCCAGGAATTTCAAGGTCAGATGGATGCCGCTCGGAGAAACCCAGCGCACGCCGGAGGGCAGCGCTCGACTCAACATCGCGATTGTGTCGGCCAGTTGCTGGACCCATTCTGCGGGCAACGGCAGCGCGATGAAGGTGCGGAGAGTTTCGGAGCCGACGGTCACGAGGTCAACTCGACGCGCCAGCGGTCCAGTTCCCGGTACCAACCCACCAGATCGTCCAGGGAATACCGTGCGTTGGCCGGGCTCGGGTTGGGCAGGACAAACACGCGGCTGGGGCCGATCATCAGCTCCTGCCGGCCCAGTTCCATGTTCCTGGCGGCCTTGATGCCCTCCCCGTGGAGCAGATAGGCCCGATAACCGGTGAGCCCGTGGAAGCAGGCGATCCTGGGAGCATGGCGCAGCAGTTTTTCGCGCAGCCTGGGCGCGTCCCTTCGGTAATCGGCGGACGCAAGGCCGGAAGCCTGGCCGGTGGGGCGCTTGACCACGTCGGTGAAGCCGATGCCCTCGGCCAGCAGCGAGGCGTCGTCTTCGGGACCGACGGTCCGCCCAACGAAATTGGCCGCGGACAATGCCGACCAGAACCTGTTGCGAGGGTTGGCAAAATAATGTCCAGCTCGAACCGAACGGGTCGACGGATTCAGGCCAATGAGAACTATGTCCAATCCCGGCCTCAGATAGTCGGGAAGGGTTTCCATGGGTTGCTCGGCGACGTCGATCAGAAAGGCGGCGTTGGCGCCCATTATGCCGTCCACCACATCTTGGGACAGGTCCGCGGATCGAACGCAGTCAATCACGCGGCGGTGGGTCAGCAAAGGGTAGTCGGTTCCAAAGAGCAACCGATCGGCGCCGGCAGTCTTTGCAGCCGCGACGATTGCCGACGGACGATACAGAAAGGGGAGCGCAGCGGTATCGTACCAGATATTTTGCAGGGCCTCGCCAACCTCCGGCATGGCGGCGTAGAAGGGAAGACCGCCGCCCAGGTGGGCGAAAACCATACGGTTATCAGGAAAGTTTTTCGCGAATTGCAGCAAGCGGTCGGGAGTTGATGAACCCTTGCCGGGATATTCGTGACCCACTGGTTCCGAGGCGTGAACCGTGATGGGGACGTCGCGGGCGCTGAGGAGGGCCATCAGCGGGTCCATGACCGCGCGGTCGGTAATGTCGAACCGCTGGCTGTCGGCATGAATTTCGCCGATTCCGCGGGCGCCGGCGTCCAGGCACCGCGACGCCTCCCGAACTGCCTCGTCGCCCCACTCCGGATTAACGGAGGCGAATGCCGTGATCCGGTCCGGGTTCGCCGCCGCTGCTCGGATCAAATAATCGTTCACCTCCCGGGCAAGGTCCCGGTCGGTCCACCCAAACCCCATGGCCACTGCGTGG
The DNA here is from genome assembly GCA_022823505.1 of Dehalococcoidia bacterium. Taxonomy (GTDB): domain Bacteria; phylum Chloroflexota; class Dehalococcoidia; order Lucifugimonadales; family UBA3495; genus Bin87. The sequence goes on along the minus strand of JAJEIA010000164.1, from coordinate 34,442 downwards.
TCCACTGCGGCAGCATCTATGTCCCGCAGCAGCGATTCGATGTCCGCGAAACGCGCGCCGGGTTTGGGAAACAGGGTGGCATAGGTAGCGTCCCGCCCGGCCAACTCGTCGTGGCGGGAGCCGAAATTCGGAGGCAGAATGTGGCAATGGCTGTCTATGATCATGAGTAGCAGCTCACCGGCTCTCCAGTGGTGCTCGGTCAAACCAGTATAGTGCACCCGCAGCCGTCATCCAGCGTTTGGCGACCGGCTGCCAACCGGATACGGAAAACGTGAGACCAGTGTTGCGATGACTGCACGCCGGTGATCCCTGGGCTTGGCTGTTCGTTGGTATCGGCCGGGCTTATGGACAGGCATACAGGCCGGGAATATAATCTTATCGGCTCGCATTATCATCCCTCCCTATATCGCAGGTGACGTCTTGGCAGCAGTCAATCAACCGCTACAGACCGTTGAGGAGATGCGGGCAACGTCCCTGCAGTTGAGGCGCGACAGCCTGGAGATGATCTACGGGGCGGGTAGCGGGCACCCCGGCGGCTCACTGTCAGAGATAGACATTCTGGTGGCGCTGTATTTCGGGGTGATGCGTTACGACGCAGCAGATCCCGCTTGGCCGGATCGGGACCGGTTTATCCTCAGCAAGGGGCACGCTTCACCCGGATTTTACTCTACACTTTCAATGGCCGGGTACTTCGGGCGGGAGGAGCTGTCCTCATACCGCAGAACAGACGGTCTCCTGCAGGGACACGCCCACCCGATGACCCCGGGTGTTGAGATGAACTCCGGTTCGCTGGGTATGGGGCTCTCCTTCGCGCTGGGTCACGCCCTGGCGGCGCGACTGGACGGCAGGGACTACCGGGTGTTCGCGCTGCTCGGCGACGGCGAATGCCAGGAGGGCGAGGTGTGGGAAGCCGCGATGTCGGCGGCCCACCACCGGGCCACGAACCTGACGGCGATAGTGGACCGCAATCGGATCCAGAACGACCGATTCACCGATGAGGTGATGACCCTGGAACCCCTGGCCGACCGGTGGCGCGACTTCGGTTGGAACGTCATTACCTGCGACGGGCACGAGCACGCCGAGGTCCTGCGCGCTTTGGAAACCGGAGCGGGAGGCGGGCCGACCGCGATCATCGCCAACACCGTGAAGGGCAAAGGCGTCAGTTTCATGGAAAACAACCCCGCCTTTCACGGGCGGGCGCCCAACGCTGAAGAGTACGAAGCAGCCCTCAAGGAGCTGGCGTGATGGCGACACAACGGGCATCCGCGGCCACGCGGGAAACCTACGGTCGGACCCTGCTGACGATGGCCGACGACCACCCCGACATCGTGGTCCTGGGAGGGGACCTGAACGTGTCCACCTTCGTGCACCTCTGGCGCGACCAGTACCCGGAGCGGTTTTTTGACTTCGGGCCGGCGGAGCAGAACATCGTCGGAGTGGCGGCCGGGTTGGCCGCGGCCGGCAAGGTGCCATTCGTCAGCACGTTCAGCGTCTTCGGGACGGGCCGGCCCTACGACCAGTTGCGGGTTTTGGTGTCGCAGGCGTCGCTGAACGTCAAATTGGTCTGCACCCACGCCGGAATCCTCACCGGCGAGGACGGCATGTCGGCTCACGGGATCGAAGACCTGTCGCTGATGTGCGCATTGCCGTCGTTCACCGTGATCACACCCGCCGACGCCCCCGAAACGGAGCAGGCGGTGCGTGCGATTGCCAGCACCCAGGGCCCGGTTTACGTCCGCCTGCCTCGAGCGGCGACGCAAATCGTTCACGACGACGGCTATAGTTTTGAAATCGGTGCGGCGGACACGATGAAGTCCGGGGGCGACGTGACCATCATCGCCATGGGGTCGCTGGTCGCGCCGGCGTTGGACGCCGCCGCCGACCTCGCCGGCCAGGGGATTGATGCTCGTGTCGTCAACCTGCACACGTTGGCTCCGGCGGACGAAGCAACGATCACGGCCGCCGCGCGTGAAACGGGGGCCGTGGTAACCGCCGAGGAGCACTACGTTCACGGCGGGCTGGGCAGCGTCGTGGCCGGAGTGTTGGCGCGCAACTGCCCCGTGCCGGTCGAAATGGTCGCCCTGCACGGCTACACCAGTTCGGGCCCAGCCAACGAGCTCATGGAAAAGAACGGGCTGACGCCGGCGGGTGTGGAAGCCGCGGTGCATCGCGTGCTCAAACGGAAGAACTAGGTCTGCGCGATCCGCCCATTGACCTGCACGACCGTAGGAAAGCGGCCCGGGCAAATCCCGGGCCTTTTTTCGCGGAAGGAACAGGGGTCCCGAAAGGCGACGTCAGGCGCCGGAACCGGGGGGCGATAACGGTCCGTGGCCGCGCCCGTTGCCGTTGCCGCCGGAGTAGTCGTCGTATCCGGCGTTGCTGAACACCCGGATCTCGTTTCCCTGGAAAACGTGGAAGTGGTGAGTATCGTGTTCGGTTCCCACGGTGTTCAGCATATCGGCGTCAATATCGGACAGGATCTCCTCGATCTGCTCGGCGGTCAGGTTGGAGTTGACCGCCACGGCGACATGGGCCAAACCCGGCATGAAATGGGTGTCGATACGACCCACCGGTTGGTCCCCATCGAGGATCAAATACGCCTCGGATTGGGGCGTGCGGACTTCCCGTTCGTAATCGAATGGCATGGCGCCGGCCTCACCCTCGTACCTGTCCGCTGCCGCGGACGATCCATTTGTACGAGGTCAGCTCCCGCAGACCCAGGGGGCCGCGGGCGTGGAACTTCTCCGTGCTGATGCCAACCTCGGCGCCGAAGCCGAACTGGGCGCCGTCCGTGAAGCGCGTGCTGGTGTTGTGATACACCGCGGCCGCGTCGACCTCGTTCAAAAAGCGTTCGGCCGCGCCGCCGTCCTCAGTGACGATTGCCTCGGAGTGCCCAGACCCATAGGTGTGGATGTGGTCGAGGGCGTCGTCGAGGCTGTCCACGACCTTCACGGCGGCGATGAGCGCCAGGAACTCGCGGCCCCAGTCGTCTTCCTGGGCGGGGACGGTGTTCAAACCGGCGTCGGGCCCGAGGATTGTCAGCGCACGGTGGTCACACCGCATCTCGACGCCCGCATCGTTCAACCGGGTTGCGATTTCAGGAAGGCAGCGGCCCGCCACCTCCGAATGAACGAGAACGGTATCCAGGGCGTTGCATACGGTGGGCCGTTGGACCTTGGCGTTGTAGATGATGCTGGCGGCCATGTGGGCGTCGGCGTCGCGGTCAACGTAGGTGTGGCACACGCCGATCCCGCCCGTGAGCACGGGCATGGTGGCGTTTTCGGCTACGAAATTGATCAATCCGGAGCCGCCACGCGGCACCAGCAGGTTGATCTGGTCTTTCATCCCGAGCATGACGTCAACCAGGGAACGGTCGGTGTCGTCCACGAACTGGACGGCATCGGTTGACAGGCCGGCCTCGCCGATGGCCCGGTGTACCAGGGCGACCAGGGCGGTGTTGGACCTCAGGGTCTCCTTGCCTCCGCGCAGCAGGCAGGCATTCCCCGACTTCAGGGCCAGCGCAACGATATCGGTGGTAACGTTGGGGCGGCTCTCATAGATGCTGGCAATCACGCCCAGGGGGATGCGTCGCTTCTGGACGTCCAGCCCATTTTCCAGGGTGAACCCCTCGATCAATTCGCCAACCGGATCATCCAGTGCCGCTACCCGGCGGACATCGCCGGCCATGTCGTTGAGGCGATCCGGGGTCAAAAGGAGGCGGTCAAGGAACGCGGCATCGATGCCATCGGCCTCTGCGTCCCGGTAATCGGCTTCATTGGCGGCCAGCACCGGACCCTGCTCCACCTCGAGGGCGCGAGCGATATTCTCCAGGGCGTGGTTTCGAGTTTCGGTGGGCGTGCTGGCAAGGAGGGCGGAGGCGGCCTGGGCTGCGGCGCCCTGCTCGCGAAGGCGGTCGGCGGCGTTCATTGGGTCGATTCTCCAGACGCGGGTTCGCGGTGTCGTTCAGAGCAAAACCAGGTTGTTGCGGTGGATGACTTCCTGGCCGTAATGGTAACCCAGAGTGGCGATGATCCGGTCGGACCGCATTCCCCGGATGCGCCCCACATCTGCGGCCGAATAGTTGGCAATGCCGCAGGCGACGTGATGGTCAGCCAAGTCGGACACGTACACGATGTCGCCGCGACTGAAGTCGCCCACAACGTTGCGGACGCCGGCGGGCAGCAGGCTGACCGCGCCACGACGGAGCGCGGCGACCGCACCGTCGTCGACAACGACCTGACCCCATCCGGTATCCCCGACGCGCGACAGCATCCAGCGCTTGCGTGCCTCCAGCTTGCTCTGGGCGGGCTTGAAGAAGGTGCCGACGGGCTCGCCCCGGGCGACCCGCAGCAACGCCTCGGGATTGCGCCCGCGGCAGATGGCCATGGCGATGCCGGAGGTGGTCACCAGGTCGGCAGCGTGGAGCTTGGTGGGCATACCGCCGCGCGCCCACGCGTTGCGGTGCTCGCCGGCCATGGCGAACACGCTGTCGTCCACCGCGTCGACTATTTCGATGCGAGTCGCAGTGGGATCGGAACCCGGGTCAGCGGTGTAAAGGCCGTCCACGTCGGACAGGATGATAAGCAGGTCAGCATCAATGAGGGCCGCAATCAGGGAGGAGAGCCGGTCGTTGTCACCGAAAACCTCGCCGATTTCATCGGCCGCGACCACGTCGTTTTCGTTGATGACCGGAACGACGCCGAGCTCCAGTAGAGAAAGCAGGGTATTGCGGACGTTGAGATAGGACTGGCGTTGCGAAAGGTCGTGCAGGGTAAGCAACACCTGGGCGACGCCGATATCGTGGCTCTCGAACAGGTCGGCGTAGATGTGCATCAACCGGCTCTGGCCGAGGGCGGCGAACACCTGCCGGGTAGGGATATCCGGGATGGCGGGAGTTTCCGCGGCCGACTGGCGTCCGGCAGCAATGGCCCCCGAACTGACTAGGAGCATCTGTGCCCCGTCCACCCCGTGCAGCTGGGCGATTTGGGAGACCAGGTCGCGCATGACGTCCAGATCCAGCGTGTCGCCCGCTTCGCCGGTGAGCACGCTGGTACCGGCCTTGACCACGATGCGATGGTAGGAGGACGGGCGAACTCGCTCGCCGCACGCAAGGGTGGCGGGGTCGATTTGCTGCCGCTGGGCTGACATCGGGAAGTTCCGGCGTGTTGGGCGGGGATAATGAATTATATCACCCGGCTCCGTGCACCCGTTCGGAACACTCCCGCACGGTACCCATAGAAGGCGCGGAATGGCGCCGGCAACGTGCTCATCTTGCCAAAGTTGTGCTGCCCGGATGCTGATTTTGCGAACCGTGTTTTGTTTTGCACTTGGATCCGTCGAAGCGACAACGCGCGCTTGGACAGGCGCGATGAACAGGCGTACAATTTTCGTGCGGGGCTGGCCCACGGTCAGTCCCGTATCGACGTGTGACCAACCAACAACCGTTCCCAGGGTGAATAATGGCGCTAACCGGACTGCTCTCGCTGTTTGCTGCACAACCGAGGATGCGACAGCATCTGCGTAACCTGGAGCGGCCGGACGCGCGCGGGACACTGGCAATTGACGGCGAGCACCAGGCGGTGTACGTCGGCGCCCTCTGGCAACTGCAGCAGCGTCCGGTGGTGGTGATCACCCCGCGGCTCGAGGACGCCCGGCGGCTGCATGACCAACTCCTGGAGTACCTCGGCGACGAGGCCCCGGTGCATCTGTTGCCCGAACCCGAGGTGCTGCCTTTTGAGCGGCTGGCGGTCGACGCGCGGACGGGCAATCAGCGGTTGTGTGCGCTGGCCGCGCTGGCCGGCTACGACGCCACCGAAGCTGATGGCGCGATCCCGCTGGTAGTGACCTCCCTCGCGTCGGCGCTCCGGTACACGATGCCTCCCGAACTTGCCATCGGACGACACCCGGCGGCGCCGAATGCACACGAACTGACCCGGGGACAACGGGTCGTATCCGTCGACGGCCTGCTCGCCGCCTGGGTCGAACTGGGCTATCAGCGGGAACCGCAGGTTGAAATTCCAGGCACGTTCAGCCTGCGCGGCGGCATCCTGGACGTTTTCCCGACCAACGCCGGTCTCCCCTACCGCGTTGAGCTTTGGGACGACGAAATCGACACCATTCGACGGTTCGACCCGGAAACCCAACGATCGGTGGGCGACGCGGAGCGAGTGTCCATCGTCGCGGCGCGGGAGCAGTTGCCTGAGCTCGGCGACCCCGCCTGGTTTGAAGAACGCCGCCGCAGGATCGATCTCAGCGCCTGCAATGGGGCAACCATCGCCCGCTTCCAGGAGGAACTGAGCCACCTGCTCACCGAGCCCAATCCGGAGACCCTGGCGTTTTACAACGGATTCCTGAACCGGCACACGCTGGCCGATTATCTCCCGGCGGACACCATTGTCGTGATGGACCGGCCCAACCGGTTGGCCGGGGAGGCGGAGGAACAGGAGGCGAAATACGAACAGCAGCGCGCCAACCGACAGGAGCGCGGCGAACTCCCCTTCGGTTTTCCGTCGCCGGCCGCCGACTGGAGTAGCGTTCGTGAGACCATGCGCGCGGCCACCCTGACCACGGTGAATCTGGAACGCTGGGGTACTGAAGACACGCCCAGCATTTTGCGCGTTCTGCCCGACCAAAGCGCGGGACTGGGCCATTTCACCAACGATGTCGAGGCGAGGGTCTCCAACGGCGGAGCACTGGTAGCCGTCACGCAACACGCCGCGCGATTGGTCCAGGTGCTCGAGGAGGCCGGGGTTGCAGCGACGTTGGAAGATAGCCTGACCGCCCGGCCCAGGGCGGGTCGAGTCCAGGTGCTGACCGGAGCATTGAGCCGCGGTTGGCAGACCGAAGCCACGGACAACGAGCCGGCGGTTGCGGTCTACAGCGATGCCGAGTTGTTCGGAACCGTCAAGCGCCGCAGCTACCGCCCTTCGCCCGCGCGGCGGGACCTGGGCGACGCCGTATCCCTGGGAGACCTGACGCCGGGCAGCTTCGTGGTCCATATCGACCATGGCGTCGCCAGGTTTATCGGTACAACCCAGCTGGAGACCACTGGCGACGACCGAGAGTACCTGGTTTTGGAGTACGCCGAGGACGACCGGCTCTATGTGCCGACCGAGCAGCTGGATCGGCTGGGAACCTATGTGGCAGCCACCGACCAGCCGCCGACCCTCACCCGGCTGGGTGGGAGCGAATGGCAGCGGATCAAGGACCGGGCCAAGGGCGCCGCCCGGGAGATTGCCGAGGAGTTGCTCCGGCTCTACGCGATCCGGGAAACGGTCAGCGGACACCGTTTCGGGCCCGACGCGACCTGGCAGCGAGACCTGGAAGATTCGTTCCCATACCAGGAAACGCCCGACCAGATGCAGGCCATCGACGAGGTCAAAAACGACATGGAAGCCGACAAGCCCATGGACCGCCTGATTTGCGGGGACGTGGGTTACGGCAAGACCGAAGTAGCGCTGCGGGCAGCCTTCAAGACGGTAAATGAGGGCATGCAGGTGGCCGTTCTCGTTCCCACCACGGTGCTGGCGCAACAGCACTACGCCACGTTCTCGGAGCGCCTCGCTCCCTACCCGGTCAAGGTGGAAGTGCTGAGCCGGTTCCGGACGCACAAAGAGCAGGAAGAGGTGGTGGAAGCAGCCAAGTCCGGCATGGTGGACATCGTCATCGGCACGCACCGGATCCTGCAAAAGGACATGGGCTTTAAAAACCTCGGGCTGGTGATCATAGACGAGGAGCACCGTTTCGGGGTCGCCCACAAGGAACGGTTGAAGCAGATGCGCGCGGAAGTGGACGTGATGACGCTGAGCGCGACGCCGATCCCCCGAACGCTGCACATGGCGCTGGCGGGAGTGCGCGACATGAGCGTGATCCACACGCCCCCGGAAGCGCGTTTGCCGGTCAAGACCTTCGTGTCCGAGGACAGCGCCGAACCGGTCCGCGAGGCGATACTGCGGGAGCTGGAAAGGGACGGGCAGGTGTTTTTCCTGCACAACCGCGTGCGGACGATCCACAATATTGCCGATGAGCTGGGCAAGCTCGTTCCCGAGGCGCGCATCCTGGTGGGCCATGGCCAGATGCCCGAGTCGGAGTTGGAAGACGTGATGGTCGCCTTTGCCAACCGGGAGGCGGACGTGCTGGTTTGCACCACCATCATCGAGTCTGGCCTCGACATGCCCAACGTCAACACGATCATCATCGACCGGGCGGACCGGTTTGGCTTGGCCCAGCTTTACCAACTGCGTGGCCGGGTGGGCCGGGGAGATCACCGGGCCTACGCCTACCTGCTGCTGCCGGACAACCATGAGATCACCGAGGCGGCCAGCAAGCGCATTCATGCCATTCTGGAGGCCAACGAGTTGGGCGCCGGGTTCCGCATCGCCATGCGCGACCTGGAGATCCGGGGCGCGGGAAACCTGCTGGGCGCGGACCAGAGCGGGCAGATCCACGCGGTTGGACTCAACCTGTACTCGGATTTGCTCAATCAGGCGGTGCAGGACTTGGTGAACGGCGGCAACGGAGAAACCAGCCCTTCAACCGAACCTCCGCCGAGGATAGACCTGCAAATTCCCGCGTACATACCACCGGACTACATCGAGCACATGCCCGCGCGGTTGGCCTTCTACCAAAGGCTGTCCAACATCTCTGATCGGGCGCAGATCGCCGCGGTGCGGAGCGATATGGAAGACCGGTTCGGCCCCATGCCGCCGGAGGTCGCCAGCCTGCTGGCGGTCACCGACCTGCGATGCCTCGGTTCGTCCGCGGGCGTCGAGTCGATCTCGACCGGCAGCGACGGGATCATCACCGTGGTGTTCCGACACCCGGTCGGCGATGCCCGGCAGGCCCTGCAGAACAAGATGGGACCTGGGATCCGGGTCGGCCGGAGGGACATGGAAGTGCGCACGGCCGGCGACACCGATTTCGGCATGGCGCGCTTGGGACGCGCCCTGCGCCGGGTGGCGTCGTGGGTCGACGAGATGCGAACCGCATTGGAGGCCGCCGCGGAATCCGCCCAGACCAGGGAGCCGGAACCGTCGGAAGCCCCGCCCCGGAGCAGGCGACGGCGACGCCCGGCGAGGCAGCCGGTCACCGTCGAGTGAGCTCTACTCGCTGCTGACCGCTTCCACGTCAACCGCTCCGTCGGACGCTGTCGCCGGGTTGCTGCGACGCCGGCGGCGAGCCAACACGACGACTATGGCAATTACCATCAGCGCCCCAACACCCGCAGCCACGGCGATAATAACCCACAATTCGGCGTAACCATCCGGGGTTTCCACCGAGAAGTTCAGGCGCGCATTGGGAGCGGCGGCCGACGGGTTCTGCCCGATGGCGTTGTAGTCCCAATGCTGCAGGTCGCCCAACTCGGCAGCGGAATCCATTATCGAGCGCAGGTCGGAGGCTTTCACGATCAACTCCATCCTGACCCGATGCTCGTCGTCGTCCTGATACTCGCTCCAATGCTCCACAAATCCACCGCGGCTCTCGGCTTCAGCGCGCACCCGCTCCGCTATGTCCGTGGGGTGCGGCGCGAACAGCGACATTGAAGCTCCCAGTTCCACGTCAGACCGGATGCCCAGGGTCAGGCGGGCGTTGGCCACCTCGTCCAACGGGGTCGGTCCCACGGAGTTGAGCTGCCGGCCGGAGGGTGCGCCCAAGGTTGCGGCAAAGTCCATCAGGCCGGCAAGGTCCGCCGGCTTGACGAACACCACCAGATCGACGATGCGCCCGCTGCCCTCGTCAAATTCGCGCTTCTCACCGACGTAACCCCCGAGAGTTTCCACCCGGGCTATCACGGAGTCGGCGGTGGAGGACGGATCGTCCACGGAAAGGTTGAGAAAGCCCACCGGTGGGTCGGCCGCGAACTGGGCGGGCAAACGCAAGTTGACCGTGATCAGCGAGGTGGCGACGCGTCCGGTGAGGTCGCGCTGCGTCGCCTCGACGTGCTCGATATCGGAGCGGACCTCGGCGATGCGCTGCTCGATCTGGATGATGTCCTCCACGGTGGGCGCGTTTTCGAGCAGAGTCACCAGCCGTTCTTCCTGGGCATACCAGGCTTTGAGGCGGGCCTCGTTGTCGATGAGTCTTTCAGTGACGTCCGTTGACGAAACGCCCTCGTCCACCACCCGGCCCAATGCACGCAGGGATTCGAGGCCGCCATCGAGCCGTTCGGCCGGCACGCGGATGCGCACGGTGGCCGAACGGTACCCGGCCTCGCCATAAACCTCGGACGATTCAACCCAGCCGCCACTTTGAACCGCCAGTGTTTCAACCTGACGAACCGCCGCATCGATGTTCGTGACCTCGAGGGAGGTCCATGCCTCCACGATCAGTTTGCGCGCGGCCTGGGGTTGAGGCGAGTCGGAAACTTGAGGCTGTTCCGGCCGCTGCGCCGCGGACTGCTGTGACGCTGCAACCGGCGCGGGTGTCGGAGCCGCGGCCGCGGCTCGCGGTGCGGCGGGAGCCGCTGTGGCAGCGATACCGGGCTCGCGACCGAAACGTCCGGATCCCTCGGCTCCGGCGGGACCGGGCGCTCCGGCCGGGCCAGCCTCTCCGGCCGGACCTCCCTCGCGCATTGCAAACTCGCGAACGGCTGAGGAGTCCTCGGCCTAATATTGCGCTTCCGTCATCGCCGAGGCCGGCGCCGACTCTGCGCCTCCGCAGGCGAGAGCCAACGCCGCTAAGCCCAGCATCAGGGTGGGCAACCAGGTCCCCTTTAGGATCCGCATACGCATGTCAAAAGCCCCCTCGCGAATGCCCATCATACGCAATCGAGCATCTGGCGGTTTGCGAGGCGGGCCTGCGGGTATGCTACAATTTGAACATAGTCGGGGTGTAGCGCAGTGGCTAGCGCGCCACGTTCGGGACGTGGAGGTCGGTGGTTCGAATCCACTCACCCCGACCATTATTTTTGCCCGAACAGGAGGGAGGCGATGGCGCGCCGCAGTTTCTGGGCCTGGGGGATGGAGGACCGCGAACCGTCCACGGCGGACTACGCGGCCATGGCGGACCGGATCAACCGACGGTACGGTGTGTCGTTGCCGGCGCCGATCCCTCCCACCGACGCTGACCTCAACCTCCGCAAGCCCCGCTTCACGCCCCACCCGCTGGTCGCCGAGTTCTGCAGCATGGACGACCACGACCGTGCGGCGCACACCTACGGGCGCAGCTTCCGGGACCGCATTCGTGGGTTCCGCTGCGAGTTTCCAAATCCGCCGGACGTGATCGCCTATCCGCGAACGGAGGAGGAGGTCACACGTGTGCTGGATTGGTGCTCCAACTCGAACATCATCGCCATCCCGTACGGCGGCGGCAGCACGGTTGTCGCCGGTGTGGAGCCTCCGGACGCGGAAAACGTCTGCACGATTGACCTGACCCGGCTGAACCAGGTCCTGGAGGTGGATGCAACCTCACGCGCGGCCCGGATACAGGCTGGCGTCCTGGGACCGGCACTGGAGGCGCAACTGCGACCCCACGGCTATACCCTGCGCCATTTCCCCCAGAGCTTTGAATTCTCGACGCTGGGCGGATGGATTGCCACACGTAGCGGCGGACACTACGCCACAAACCACACGCACGTCGACGATTTCGTAGAGTCGGTGCGGATGGTGACGCCGGGCGGGTTGTGGGAATCGCGCCGGTTGCCGGGCAGCGGCGCCGGCCCTTCGCCGGACCGCATGGTGATCGGCAGTGAGGGAATCCTGGGGATCATTACCGAGGCGTGGATGCGCATACAGGCTCGCCCGCGGTTCAGGGCATCGGCTGGCGTGGTGTTCGACGGGATCCACGCCGCGTCGGAAGGGGCCAGGCTGATCGCGCAGGCGAAACAGTGGCCGGCCAACCTGCGGATGCTTGACCCGTCCGAGGCCGAGGACTTCGCCGGCCTGGACGGGACGCAGGCGCTGCTGATCATCGGGTTCGAGTCGGCCGAAATCCCACAGGGCGAGAACATCCGGCAGGCGGTGGCCATAGCACGGGACGCCGGTGGTCAGATTTCGGAGGACGACATCGTGGTCGCCGACGCGGCGGAACGAACCGGCTCGTCGGCGGGACGCCAGGGCGCCGTGGGCAACTGGCGGGACTCTTTCATCAACGCGCCGTATGAACGCAACGCGACCATCGGCTACGGCATCGTGGCGGAGACGCTGGAGACATCGATCACCTGGGAACGCTGGCCCGCGATGGACGAAATGGTGCGCGGGGCTCTGAAGGACGCGCTGCAACGGACCTGCGGAGGTGGGCGGGTGTCATGCCGGTTCACCCACGTCTACCCGGACGGGCCAGCGCCGTACTACACCTTCGAGGGTCTGGGCCAGGTGGGCGGCGAACTCGAGGCGCACGCCGAGATCAAACAGACGGCTTCGGATGCGGTCATGGCAGCAGGCGGAACCATCACGCATCACCACGCGGTGGGCCGCACCCACCGTCCGTGGTACGACGAACAGCGGCCGGACCCATTCGCCGAGGCGTTGCGGGCGGTCAAAAAGTCGGTGGACCCGAACGGGATACTGAACCCAGGAGTCCTGATCGATCCATAGGAGGACAAAAAAGCCCGGCAGGAAGGAGGGAGTTGCCATGCGCGGCGTAGTTTTCACCGGAGACAAAGAGGTCGAGATTCGCACTTTGCCGGACCCGCACCCTGGGCCGGGTGAAGTCGTCATCGCGATGAAAGCCTCAGGGTTGTGCGGGAGCGACCTGCGGCATTACCGCGCACCTAAAGCGGAGCGCGGCGACCCGGCGAACCTGAAAGTGGCGGGGCACGAGCCCTGCGGGGTGATCGCCGAGATCGGGTCCGGCGTCACCGAGGTGGCGGTGGGAGATCGGGTGATGATGCACCACTACACGGGCTGCCGGGCCTGCACAATGTGCCGGATCGGGTACACCCAGATGTGCCTGCACGGCTCAACCGTTTATGGAACCGGGGCCAACGGCGGGCACGAGGACTTCCTGATCTGTCCCGCCTACACCTCCGTCAAGATGCCGGACGGATTGGACTTTGACGAGGGCGCGGCCTGCGCGTGCGGCACGGGCACGGCTTTCTGGGCGCTGAAGCGTCTGAACATCTCCGGCGACGATACCCTGGCGATCTTCGGTCAGGGGCCGGTGGGCGCCAGCGGCACCATGTTCGCCAAGGCCATGGGAGCGCGGGTGATCGCCGTGGACGTGGACACCGAGCGTCTGGAGCTGGCGCAACGGCTGGGCGCGGATGTTTGCATCGACGCCGGCACGCAGAACCCGGTGGAAGCCATACGCGAACTCACCCACGGCGAGGGGTCGCCGGCGACGCTCGACTGTACCGGCCGACCCGAGGCGCGGATCAACGCGGTCGATGCGGCGATGCTATGGGGTCGGGTCTGCTTCGTGGGCGAGGGCAATACCACGACCTTCGATGTCAGCCCGCAGATCATCCACAAGCAGCTGACCATCCTCGGATCTTGGACATTCAGCCTGAACGGGTTGGAAGAGGTGGCCCGGTTCGTGGTGGACCGCAAGGTGCCGTTGAAAGAGCTGTTCACCCACCGGTTCACGCTGGATCAAGCGGACGAGGCCTACCGGCTTTTCGAAGCCGGCGGCACGGGAAAGGTCTGCTTCACCTGGGACTGATCACTAGGCGACTTCAAACCGACTGTGAAAAAGTGAGGGGCGCGATGCAGCGCCCCTCATCTGTTGCAAGGTCAGGTCAATCTTGGCAGGACCTTCTTGTTGAACAGCCGCAGGGACGCGGTCTGCATTTCGTCCGGCATCAGGTTGCCGTAGTTGATCTCGTATATGAGCTGATCGAGACCCAGGTTTTCCTCAAGCTCGGTGAGTCGCTCGGCGACTGCATCGGGCGTGCCGTAGACGACCTTGTCGCGCAGCCAGTCGTCGTAGTCCATGCCCAGGATGATGCGACTCTGCTCGCCCCAGTCGCCCGTGGTTCCAGCCCTGCCGGCGTAGGAGCCGACGCGTTCGCCCAGGCGGGTGATCGAGTTCATCGCCGATTCCATCGGGTCACGATACGCAGCGTCGGCGTCCTCGTTGACATAAATGGGAACGCGGAGGCCCACTCGGCCCTCGCCGGGGTGCCCAGCAGCTTTCCAGGCCGCCCGGTACTCCGCCATGGGTCCGGCAAGCTGGTCCAGGGTGAACACGCGGGAAGGGTTGACGATCAGCGGGTATCCCATGGCGCCGATGATCGGGAAACTCTCCGCGGACGTGACACCCACGGTTATGGGCGGATGAGGCTGCTGATAGGGGCGCGGCGTCACGGTCAGTTCGTCGCAGGAGTAGTGCTCGCCGTGGAAGGAGAAGGTCTCCTGGGTCCAGGCGGTCACTACGATTTCCAGGAACTCGTCAAACCGGCTGCGGCTCTCCTCGAAGGTGACATTGAAACCCTCGTGGACGTTGGGGAAAGTGCCGCGTCCGACACCCAGTTCGATCCGGCCGTCGCTGATGTGGTCCAGGGTCGCCATCTCCTCGGCCACGCGGATCGGGTGTCCCAGGGGCAGGCAGTAAACGGCGGTGCCGATGCGCATGGTGTGGGTCTTGGCGGCAATTGCGGTTGCAATCATCACCGGTGACGCCAGCACCCGTTCCATGTTGAAGTGGTACTCGGCGAGCCAAACCGAGGCCACCCCCAGGTCCTCGGCTTCCTGGACTAACCGGAACGACTGGGTAAACGCATCGTGGTGGTCACCTTCAATGGGACGCGGGAACTCGAGAAAGAGTCCGTACTCCATACCTGTCCTCCTCGTCGGGGCTCGTAGGCCGAATGATCCGGGCTATACCTGCGAACCCTGGATGCGGCGCTCATGGCCCTGCCATTCCTTGTCGCGCAGGATGTATTTCTGGATCTTGCCGGTGGCGGTCTTGGGAAGATTGCCGAATTCTACGCTCTTGGGCGCCTTGAAGTGGGCGATGCGGTCGCGAGTGAAATCGATGATCTCGTCGGCGGTGAGCTGACCGCCGTCGCGGGGAACGACGAAGGCCTTGGGAACCTCGCCCCAGCGCTGGTCCGGCACACCGACGACGCAGACCTCCAGAACGCCGGGGTGCTCCATGATGACTTTTTCGACTTCCTGGCTGGAGATGTTCTCGCCGCCGGAAATGATGATGTCCTTGGAGCGGTCCTGCAGTTCGATGTACCCGTCGGGGTGCCAAACGGCCAGGTCGCCGGAGTGGAACCAGCCGCCGCGAAACGCCTCGGCGGTGGCATCGAGATCGTTGTAGTAACCCTTCATCACGGCGTCGCCCTGCATGACGACCTCGCCCATGGTCTCGGCGTCGCGCGGTACATCGTCCATTTCCTCGTTGACGACGCGCAGACCTGAACCATAAACGATAAAGGGTACGCCCTGCCTGGCCTTGACCCGAGCGAGGTCCTCGCTGCCCAGGTCGTCCCACTCGGGCTGGCCGGCGGCGACCGTGCAGGGGCCGTAGGTCTCGGTGAGGCCGTAGACATGGATGGTTTCTGCGCCCATGCCCTCGATGGTGCGGATCACCTGGGGAGCCGGCGGTGCGCCGGCGGTCATGATCGTCAGTCCGGAAAGGTCCGCTGTCTCTGCTTCGGGCGCAGCGTAAAGGCCGGTCAGTACGGTGGGCGCCGCGCACAGATGGGTGACGGACTCCTCACGGATGAGTCGGTACACCTCGGCGGGGTCGACGCGACGCAGGCAAACGTGCGCGCCGCCCACGGCGGTGACCGCCCAGGGGAAGCACCAGCCGTTGGCGTGGAACATGGGCAGCGTCCACAGGTAGATGCTGCGCCAATTCATGCCCATCTCCATGGCCTCGCCCAGCGCGTTGATGTAAGCGCCCCGCGGGGTATATTCCACGCCCTTGGGCATGCCGGTGGTGCCGGAGGTGTAGTTGATGGTCAGCGTGTCGTTCTCGGTGGCCGGGCCGGGCAATTCGGGCAGCGGGTCGAAGCTGGCCAGCCACTGCTCGTATTCGGGCCCGGGGATGTCCGTGGCCAGAGGCGCAGTGTCGCGCACCTGGACATAGGTTTCGACGCCCGGGCAATCATCTCGCAACTGGCGCACGGTGTCGGCGAGTTCCGAGTCGAACACGAGCACCTTCGAGCCAGAGTGGTTCAGGATATACGCGATCTCGCGGGGCGACAGGCGTATGTTCAGGGCCACCAGCACGGCGCCGATGCCCATGGGACCAAAGTTGGCCTCCAGCATGGAGGGCAGATTGGGGATCAGAAAAGCCACCCGGTCGCCGGCCTCGACGCCCACGCTGCGCAGGGCGGCGGCCTGGCGGCGAACGCGCTCGTAGAACAGAGCGTAGGTGGTGACGGCACCGTTGTAGATACAGGCGGCGCGGTGCGGATACACGGCTGCGCTGCGCTCCAGGAAGAGCAGCGGGGTGAGTTTCTGGGTTGACGCAGTTGGGGTTGCCATTAAGATCACCCTGTGTGCCAGTTCGATGCTCGCGAGGATTCGCCGGCATTTTGTACCGTTCAAGTAGAATTGTCCAGCCGGCGCGTTTGGGTTATTCTGCTGCCGAACTCCGAATTGAGCTTTGTCGCAGTTCCCCAGCGACGGGTGCATGAGGCCGCGCAAAGAGTCCAATTCGAGGACACGAGCACATTGGGCCTTTTCAACTCTAACCATAGGACCCATCAGCATGACAGGAATACACCGCGACTTTGTTGGATACGGCGAAAACCCTCCGGTCATCCAATGGCCGGGCGGCGCCCGCATCGCCATCTCCGTGGTGGTGAATTACGAGGAGGGCAGCGAGGCGTCGCTGCTGGACGGTGACTCGTACCACGAAACGAACAACGAAGTGCCGTCGCCCGTGCCGGCGGGCCAGCGTGACCTGTTCAACGAGTCCTTTTTCGAGTACGGCAGCCGGGTCGGCGTGTGGCGGATCCTGAACCTGATGGACAGGTACAGCGTCAAGGGGACGTTCTTCTGCTGCGCCGTGGCGTTCGAGCGGAACCCGGAGGTTGCGCGGGCTGTAGTTGAGCGCGGGCACGAGGTATGCGGCCACGGCTATCGTTGGGAGGAGTACCACAACAAGACGCGCGACGAAGAAGCCGAGGCGATCCGCATGACGGTGGAGTCATTGGAGCGCACTACGGGGGAGCGGCCCGTGGGATGGTTCACGCGCTATGGCCCGAGCGTGAACACACGGGAATTGGTGGCGGAAGAGGGCGGCTTCGTCTACGACAGCGGCGTCTTCAACGACGACCTGCCCTACTATACCGAAGTGCACGGCAGGCCGTGGCCGGTGCTGCCTTACAGCTTCGAGACCAACGACGCGCGTTTCTGGCGCGGCGGGCTGAACAGCGTCGGCGACTTCTATGAGTACATGAAGGACACCTTCGACGTGCTGTACGAGGAGGGTCGCACCCACCCAAAAATGATGTCGGTAGGACTGCACTGCCGCATTGCGGGACGCCCGGCACGGTCACGAGCGTTGGACCGGTTTTTGCGCTATGCGCGGAGCCACCCCGGGGTGTGGTTCGCCCGGCGAGATGAGATCGCGCGATGGTGGCTGGAGCATTACCCGCCGGGAACGCTACGGTAGCGGCAGAAAAAAGGGGCGGCCATCGCAGCCGCCCCTTTAGTTTCCGCGACGGACTCGCGGCTATGCGGGCCACTCGTTCAGCGCGATTACGCTGAAAACCGCTCCTTCCGAATCCCGCAGAACCGCGAAACGGGCAAAGTCGGGAATTTCCTGGGGCTCGACTATCACGCCGCCTCCCAGCGCTGTGGCCTTCGCGACGGCGACATCCACGTCGTCAACGCCGATATAGATGCCCCAGTTGGGTGGGACCGGACCCCAGTCCTCGCCAATCTTGAGCATACCCGCCACCTGGACACCGGAAACTTTGAACAGGGTGTACTCAAACGGAGTATCCGGATCGGGGGCAACCTCGGCGCCCAGCACCTCGGCATAGAAACTTCCCGCCGAGTCGGTGTCGGTGGTCGCCAGTTCGAACCAGGCAATGGCTCCGGGCTCATGCATTTTGCCGGCGCCGGCGTGCTTGAGGGGATACCACAGCCGGAGGAATGCGCCCTCCTTGTCCTGGACGATGGCCATGCGCCCGACGTCCAACACGTCGAACGGTTCCATGAGGACGGTCCCGCCGGCTGACCGGACACGCCCAACGGCGGCCTCCAGGTCGTCCACCGTGACGTAGACGCTCCAGTGCGGTGGCAGGTTCTCCTGGCCCGGTCCAGGCTCGGCGGAAGCGCACACGGGAACGCCGTTGTGGCTGAACATGGTGTAGACCATGTCGGGACCGGCGGGATGGTCGTCGTAGGTCCAGCCGAACAGGGCGCCATAAAAGTCCTTGGCGCTCTGTCCGTTCTTGCAAAGCAGGTCGGCCCACGACGGGGATCCGGAGGGGTATTCGGTTATCTCGGGCATGAGGTTGGCCTCCAATTCGATGATGCACGAATCAGGATAGCAGGGGCACGGGCAAATCGCCGGTACGAGCCGTCACCAGTTTTGAGGCCGGCGAGTGGAATTGAGCCGTCAATATCGCCGCAACTCGACCATGAAATAGGGGCGAAACTTATTCGCCCCTACAAAGCCATCAGCCGTATGCAGCGTCAGCCTTCAGTTGTCGGCGGGCACGGCGACCTCGACCTTGGTGTCCTTGAACGCGGGCATCACTTCCTCGGCGAACCACTGCAGCTGCTCGAGGATCACCGATTGCGGGGTGCCCACGGGCTGGCCGACCTGGACGCGCTGGAGGCCGGGGTACCGCTCCTCGACGCCTTTGAGCAGCTCGATGATGCGATCCGGGGGCCCGGCCAGGACGCTGCCGTTTTCGATGGCGTCTTCGATGGTGGGCAACCCGGCGTTGGGAGCGATTTCGGGATTGCTGATGTCGCGGATCTGCTGGTCCGACAGGCCTCGGGTCAGGCGCAGGGGCCCGAACATCTTGAGGTTTTCTTCGTAGTACCGCGCGCCGGCCCGAGCCGCTTCCTCGACGGTGGGAGCAATGTGGAAGTGGAACCCCACGGCGAGGTCCTCACCCAATTCGGCATCGGGCTTGCCGTTGCGACGCAGCGCATCGCGGTAACCGTGCATGATCCCGTCCATCGCGCCACCCTCGGAGGAGCCCCCGCCGATGACGCCCTTGATGCCCATCTGGGCCATGAATTCCAACGCGCGGCCGGTGCCGCCCTGGATGGGTTGCCAGCATTCGACGGGCAGGTTCTTGGGGCGGGGAACCAGAGTAATGTCCTCTAGCGGATAGCCCCGGTAGGGCACGCCCTGCGGCGGGAAGTTGTAGTGCTTGCCCTGGTGGGAGAAGGACCGCTCGTGGAAGGCCTTGAAGATGACCTCGACCTGTTCCTCGAAGAGTTCACGGTTTGCCGGCTGGTCCATCAGCGGGGAGCCGAAGGACTCGACTTCGCGGGTGTGGTAGCCGCGACCCACGCCGAAGATGACCCGTCCGTTGGTGAGCCAGTCGGCCATGGCGAAGTCTTCGGCGAGACGCAGGGGATGCCACATGGGAGCGATGTTGAAGCCGCACCCGAACCGCAGCCGCTCGGTCACGTGAGCGAGGTGGACGATGAACATCAGGAGGTTGGGGATGCACTCGTACCCTTCGGGCTGGAAATGATGCTCGGCCATCCAGAAGGTGTCATAACCGTGCTTGTCCAGGGTCTGCGCGATGGCCACGCCCTTGTCGAACGCCGTGGCGAGATACTCGTCGGAGTAAGTACGGTCGTTAACCGCGGTGCCGGCGTAGCCGACGTTTTCCATGTCGACGTGGCCCGCATACAGGCTGTCAAAGGTGGTAATCATCAAATGCCTCCGGTGATGGGGCGCGATTCGCGCCAAAAGCGGTCCCCCACGAGCGGGAACCGTAGTCTGATGGCATTTTAGGCCAACGGAGACGGCCGTTCAACCGCCGCAAACCTTGAATTACCGGGGCAAGTCTGGCAAGATATTGACATCATGAGAGTTGGCGCATTTGAACTACAGGAACCCCTGCCCGAACTGCGGGATCCGCACGTCTTCGCGATGATCCGCCCGTGGGTGGACGTGGGCAGTGTGGGCACCCTCACGCTGAACCGTTTGGAGCGGTACCTCGGTTCGAAGGAACTGGGCCGGTTGCATCGGCCCGGAGAGTTCTTCGACTTCACCAGGTATCGTCCGAACATGCGGTTGGTGGACAACGAGCGGCGGGTCCGCATCCCCAACAGCATCATCCGGTACGCCACCACGGAAAATGGCCCCGACTACCTGTTTTTCCATCTCCGGGAGCCTCACGCCAACAGCGAAACGTACACCGATTCGATCCTGGAGGTCGTTGAGAAGTTCAACGTCAAGCGGTACTGCCGGCTGGGGGCAATGTACGACGCCGTACCCCATACACGTCCCCTGCTGGTCACCGGTTCGCTGGGCTCAGTCTCGCAGCTGCGATCAGTGCCCAATCTCAAGCTGCGGGGAAGCACCTATCAGGGCCCCACGACCATAATGAACTTGGTGTCCGACGGCATCGACAAAATGGAGATCGAGGCAATCAACTTCATGGTGCATCTGCCCCAGTACGTCCAGTTGGACGAGGACTACAACGGGACGGCGCGCATGATCGAGGTGCTTTCGTCGGTGTACTCGGAAATCCCCGCAGACCTGGCGCCGACCCGCCGAGGCCAGCGGCAGTACCGGGAGCTCAATGCGGCGGTGGAGCGCAATTCCGACCTGCAGGGTCTCATCAAGCAGATGGAAGACTACTACGACACCAACGAGGCCGAAAGCGGAACGGCCGAAAAAGCCCCGGCTCAGGAAGACGCGGTGGCCCTGTCGCCCGAGATCGAACAGTTCTTGAGCGAACTCGGTGAGGAGTTCGGTCAGCGCGGCGACTAGAGTTGGCAGGCAGCACAAAAACGAGCCGGGTCGAATGACCCGGCTTTCGTTTTGCGCTTCCAGGAAGCGATGGTGGCGACGGATGGATTCGAACCAACGGCCTAGCGCTTATGAAGCGCCCGCTCTGCCACTGAGCTACGTCGCCTACCGAGCGGCCTCGACCAGACGCCGATGCTACCGCAGACCAATCTATCGTAAGGCTCGCCCCGCCGGGTTGTCAATCGAATGACGGCGCAGTATCGACCGGGCGGAGCGGACGATGCGCTGTGGCAAGCCGCCGCTGGGCTGGAATCCATCGTTTCGGAGTTATGCCGGCAATTGCAGCCATTCCCGTCGTTTTTGGGAATGACGACGATACAGGCGATTGAACTCGACCCGACGCCGGTCCCGTTGCCGGACCTCGGGTGCGTAGTCCTGACACCGGACGGCACGATCGCCGAACTTGACGTAACGGCTATTCCCGGCGTCGTCGGCGTGCTGGAAGTCGACCAGGTTGAAGAGTTCCGGGTTCTGGATCTGCCGGTGCAGGCGCGGTTGAGCTATTTGACTGAAGCGGTCCGCGCCCTGGCGGCGGAAATCGCCATCCGGGGTGGTTAGGCGCCAGTGAGGTCGACGTCCCCGGACTGCCCGCCGGTCTTGCGCAGCAGACGCACGCCGTCGATGCGAACGGCCCGATCCACTGCCTTGCACATGTCGTAGACGGTGAGCGCTGCCACCGTGACCGCGGTCAGCGCCTCCATCTCGACCCCTGTTTTGCCCGAGGTGGTTGCCGTCGTCGTTATGCGCACCCGGCTTTCCTCTTCTTCCAGCTGGAGCTCCACGTCAACCTTGTTCAACGGCAGCGGATGGCACAGGGGGATGAGTTCGGATGTCTTCTTTGCGCCCATGATGCCGGCCAGCTGGGCAATGGTCAGCACGTCGCCCTTCTTCATCAAACCGTCGCGGATGAGCGCGAGGGTGGTCGGCTCCATCACGACGTACCCGCAGGCCTGCGCCATGCGGTCGGTGACGGGCTTCCACCCGACGTCGACCATGCGCGCGCTGCCGTCATCGGCCAGGTGGGTCAGGCGGTCGGCGGGTTTGCTGGCATTTTCGGTAGTCATGAACCCCTCGTCATCCGCCGATGTGGTACATCTCAACTTTGGTGCGGGCGGCCGCATCGGTCGCCGTCATTTCCGTCCGCTCCTCCGAATAACGGTCGCGACGCACGGTCCACGCGCCCGCGATGATGCCGGCGAGTTCGGCGTCGGACGCGCCCTGGCGCATGGGCCCGCGCAGGTCGACGCCGTCGGTGGCGAACAGGCAGGTATACAACTTGCCGTCGGTGGAAAGGCGGGCGCGGGTGCAGTTGGCGCAGAAGGGCTGGGTCACCGAGGCAATCACGCCGATTTCTCCGGAGCCGTCGCGGTAGCGCCAACGGTTGGCGACCTCACCCTGGTAATTGGGCTCGGCTGGCTCCAGGGGTAACTCCGCGCCGATCATGGTCACGATCTCGGCGGCGGACACGACCTCGTCGAGCTTCCAGCCGTTGCGGTTGCCGACGTCCATGTATTCGATAAACCGCACGATGTGCCCGGTGCCCTTGAAATGGCGCGCCAGGTCAACCAGCGTGTGATCGTTGACGCCTTTCTGCACAACGGCGTTGATCTTGATCGGTTTCAGGCCGGCTTCGGACGCGCGACCGATGCCGTCAAGCACGCGACGGGTGCCGAACCCGCGGCCGTTCATCCGCTTGAATACCTCGTCGTCCAGCGAGTCCAGACTCACGGTGATGCGGTCCAGGCCGGCCTCGGCCAACTGCACCGCCTGCTGGGCGAGGAGGTAGCCATTGGTGGTGAGAGTGATGTCATCGGCGCCGGGAATCCCCGAAAGCTGGCCGATCAACTTCGGGAGGTCAACCCGCAACAACGGTTCGCCGCCGGTGATGCGCAACTTGTTGACCCCGGCATCCACGAACAGGGCCGCCAGGCGTGAGATCTCCTCAAAGGTGAGGATCTCATCCTTGGGCAGAAACTCGTAGGCCTCACCGAATATCTCGGCCGGCATGCAGTACGGACACCGGAAATTGCACCGGTCGGTGACCGAGATGCGAAGGTCCCGCAGGAGACGGCCAAACAGGTCTGTAATCATTTCGAGTGCGGCAGTGCTGCTATCGGTCGACCAGGGTTTGTAAAATGCTCCGCGCCTTCCGAGCGGCGTCGGCGCGGTGGCTGAGGCGGTTTTTGATTTCAAGAGGCGCCTGGGCGATGGTTTGCCCAAGAGAGGGCAAATGAAACACCGGGTCGTAACCGAACCCGTGCTCACCCTCCGGTTCGAATTGTATCATTCCGGCCACGGAGCCGACGACCATTCCGATTACCGTACCGCCAGGGGCGGCAATTGCGGTAACGCAGCGGAACCGGGCCAGGCGCTGACCCCAGGGAACACCCTCCAGATTCCGGAGGAGCAGCGCAACGCGGTCAGCGTCGGACCGGCAGGCATCGCCACCGTAACGGGCAGAATAAACGCCGGGATCGCCGCCCAGAGCGTGCACCTCCAACCCCGAGTCGTCCGAGATCGTGGGCAGGCTCGACATTCGGGCGTATTCGCTGGCCTTCAAGCGGGCGTTGGCCACGAAGGTGTCGCCGGTCTCGTCAACGTCGCCGGCCACTCCCGCGTCGTCCAGGGAGATTAGTTCCACCGGCCAGTCGGCCAACAACTGACGGTATTCCCGCATCTTGCCCGGGTTGCGCGTGGCTACGACCAGAATCGAACTCGACATGACTAGACGACACCTTCGGCGGCCAGGGACCGGAGATCATCTTCGGTCAAACCCAGCCACTCGCCGTAGACTTCGGCGTTGTGCTCGCCGACAGTGGGTCCCATGTGGCGCAACTCGCCGGGGGTCTCACTGAATTTCGGGACGAGTCCGAGCATCCGAGTATGACCCAACTCAGGGTCATCGATTTCCACGATGTCTTCCCGCTCGCGATAGTGGGGGTCAGCGACGATGTCGGCGCTGTTGTAGACCGGACCAACCACGCCACCGGCCGGGATCAGTTCGTCCATTATGGCATCCACGTTGCGTGAGGCGAGCCACTCCTGCAGAACGTCGTTCAGGGCGTCCTTGGACTCGAGGCGCGCGGCGTTGTTGGCAAAGCGGGGGTCGGACAGCAACTCATCCAGGCCCATGGCGCGGGCCAGACCCTCCCAGGTGTTTTGCGAGGTGGCGGACAGGCCGAGCCAGCGGTCGTCGCCGGTGCGGTAGAGGCTGCGCGGAGCCGCGTCGGGGAAGTCGTTGCCCACGCGCTCACGGATCTCGCCAAGACGGTCGTAGATGGTCAGGTGGGGGATGCAGAGGCGGAACAGCGGCTCAAAAAGGCTGAGGTCGACCACCTGACCGGCTCCGGGCCGACCGTCGCGAGTATCGGCATCTTTGCGATATATCGCCATCATTCCGGCCATGGCGCCGAAGACGCCGGCGATCTCGTCCGCAAGAGGAATGGGGGGCAGGTTGGGCGGCGTATCGGGAAAACCGGTCATGCCAATGTACCCGCTCATGCACTCGGCAATGGTGCCGAAACCCGGACGGTCACGGTAGGGCCCGGTCTGGCCGAAACCGGAGAACCGCAGGATGACAAGGCCGGGGTTTACGTCGCTGGCGTGGAGGTCCGACGGCCCGAGGTTCCAGCGTTCCAAAGTTCCGGGCCGGAACCCTTCGATGAGGACATCGGCCTCGGAAGCCAGTCGTTTGAGGACGCCCTGGCCTTTGGGGTCGGCCATGTTCAGGGTGATGGAACGCTTGTTGCGGGAATGGACCTTCCACCAGAGGGAAACACCATTGTAGAAGGGCCCCCAATTGCGCAGGGGATCGCCGGATCCGGGGCGCTCGACCTTGATCACGTCGGCGCCGAAATCGGCCATGAGCGATGACGCGGTGCCGCCCGCCACGATGATGGACAGGTCCAGAACCCGGAGACCGGCCAGCGGCCCGGAAGTTGCATTTGATGAGGTCAAGAATCTGATCCTATGGCGGTGGCGCCTGTGGCGTGCGACGGGCATCCGAGATGCCGGGACGATTGGTCATTGAACCTTTGGCCGACGGCGGACAGCACGTCGCCGGGATGTTCCATGGGCAGGAAATGGCTCCCTTTGCCCATGGGCTTGACGACCGATCCCGGCACCAGTTGCCGGAATCGCTGCACGCCAAGGTCCCCGGGCCGCTGGCATCCGGGATAATCGGCCAGGAGGAGCAGCCAATCGCCCCTGAGGTTGTTGAGATAGTTTTCGACTGGCAGATCGTCGCGCATCCCGTAGAAAGTCGCCTCGGTCTCGGGATGGCACTTGAGCTCTGCGCGGCCGTCGGGAAGCAGCCTGGTCCCGCCTTCGATGAACTGCCGATACGCCTCGTCCTTCCAGTCCTTGAATGCGACGCGCGTGCGGTAGGCTTCGAACATGGCTTCGCGGGATTCCCAGACCGCGCGCTTCATCCGCGTCCTTTCGGCGCGCCGGGTGAGATCCTGGCTGGGCACGTCCGCCACATCGTTGCTGACCCGCGTTTCCACCAACACCACACGGCCGAACCGCCCGGGCAGGAGGTTGGCAGCGATGATGGTGGCCAGGCCACCGGACGAATGGCCGATCACCCGCGGGGATTCAAGACCCATGGCCTCCACGATGGCCGCCAAGTCTTCACCGGCGTATTCGAACCGGTAACCCTTGTCGGATCTGTCGGTGTCACCGTGCCCGCGCTGGTCGAAAGCCAGCACGCGATAGCGCTCGGCCAGTGGGCGGGCGATGGGTTTCCACGGCCACGCACACAGCCCGGTGGCGTGAAGCATGAGCAGGGGAGGGTTGGACGGGTCTCCCCATTCGAGGTAGTGGTGGCGGATTCCGTTGGCCGAGACGAAATGACTGGTCCAGTCGGCAGCGGGTGAAACGGCGGGCATCAGTTGGCCTTTGATTTGGTTTTTCGAAGCAGCCACTATGCTATAATGCCGCCGCCCAATTATCCAGACCATCAAGTCTGCTGATCAGAGAAGCCGCTCTTATGCTTGAAGACTACTTTGGCCAGTATGGTCTGATCGCCATTTTCCTGGTCATTTCCATCGTGGTGCCTTGCAGCATGCTGCTGGCGTCGCACGGGCTTTCCCGGTTCGGCATCCGGCCGGCGCGGCCGAACGCGGTCAAGCACGACACCTACGAGTGCGGCGTACAGACGATCGGCGGGACCTGGAACCGGTTCCAATTCCGTTACTACATGTTCGCCATCCTGTTCGTTATCTTCGACGTTGAGGTGGTGTTCCTCTACCCGTGGGCAACCAAGTTCCTGACATTGGAGCTGTTTGCTCTCATCGAGATGGCGGTGTTCGTGGGCATTCTACTGCTGGCCTGGGCGTACGCCTGGCGAAAACGCGACCTGGAGTGGCAGGGGTAAACCTCATGGCCGAGCAGACCAATTTCACGCTGCCATCCTCGGGCGGGCCGCTGCACAGCCGGACGTGGGACATCGACCGGTCGGAAGGGCAACTGGTCAACGAGATTATCGCGGCTTCGCAGTCCCCCATCGAGGTTCCAGCCATCGAGGTCCCGGAGGATCTCCAGCGGAATTTGATGGTGACGTCGGTCGACGCTTTGGTGAACTGGAGCCGAAAATCCGCGCTTTGGCCCGTGTCCTTCGGGTTGGCCTGCTGCGCGTTCGAGATGATGGCGACGGCCATGGGGCGGTTCGACATCTCGCGGTTCGGAATGGAAGTGTTCCGCGCGTCTCCGCGCCAGGCCGACCTGATGATCGTGGCCGGGACGGTCACCTGGAAGATGGCGCCGCCCATCCAGCGCATCTACGAGCAGATGGCCGAGCCGCGCTGGGTCATTTCCATGGGGGTGTGCGCCACCAGTGGCGGGCCGTATTTCGGGTCCTACAGCGTGGTGCCCGGCGTCGACCATATCATTCCGGTGGACGTTTACGTTCCAGGGTGCCCTCCGCGGCCTGACGCGTTGCTCTACGGGATCATGGAGTTGCACGAGAAGATCAAGAAGTACCGCAATCTGGGTGACGGGAGCCTCAGGCCGTGACGCTCACAGCGGTGTCCGGTGAGGTCCTGGCGCAGCGCCTGAGAGAGGCTGTGCCGAATTCCGTTATCGAATGGGACGACACGGCGGTCTGGGTTGAACCGAGTTCGCTGGGATCGGTCGCCCGGGCGTTGCACGACAACGCTGACACCGATTTCAAGTACCTCAACGCGGTAAGCGCGATCGATTTCGTGGAACACTTTGAGCTGGTGTACCACCTGACGTCGCTGGCCAAGCGGCATACCGGGGTGGTGCGCAGCCGGGTATACGGTCGCGAGGAGCCGACGGCAGCATCCGTGGTCGGTGTGTGGAGAGGCGCAGATTTTCAGGAACGCGAAATCTGGGATCTGATGGGCGTACGCTTTACGGGCCACCCCAACATGAAACGGATCATGCTCTGGGAAGGTTTTGACGGCCATCCGCTGCGCAAGGATTTCCTGTAGGAGTCGGACTCCCGGTTTCCGGGACCATTAGCCATGACCATCCGCACCGAGCCAATGACGGTCAACGTGGGACCGCAGCACCCCAGTACGCACGGCGTGTTCCGGGTCCGCATCACGTTCGACGGTGAGGATATCGTCGAGGTCGAGCCGGTGCTGGGATACCTGCACCGGGGCACCGAGAAGCTTGCCGAGGAACGCAATTACGTGCAGGTGGTGACCCTGACGGACCGCTTGGACTACACCTCCTCCATGATCAACAACCAGGCCTACTGCCTCGCGGTGGAGCAACTTCTGGGGATTGAACCGCCGCCCCGGGGAAAGTACCTCCGCACCCTGGCTGCTGAATTGCAGCGGATAGCCAGCCACCTGATCGCGGTGGGTTTCTTCGTTCAGGAGTTGGGGGCGTTCGGCACGCCGTTGATGTACACGTTCAGGAGCCGCGAACGTATCCTGGACCTGTTCGAGATGTTGTGCGGCGCGCGGATCACCGTGAGTTACATGCGTCCAGGCGGAGTTTTCGCGGATGCGCCACCGGATTTCTGGCCGGCCCTCGACCAGTTCCTCAACGATTTTGAGGGTGAACTTGAGGAGATCGAAAATCTGCTCCTGAGCAACGAAATATTGATGGTTCGCACGCGTGGGGTCAGCCCCCTGCCAGCCGACGTCGCGATCAACTGCTCGGTGAGCGGACCCGTACTGCGGGCCAGTGGGATCAACTGGGACTGGCGCAAGATCGCTCCGTACGACGCGTACGATCAGGTCGAGTTTGACATCCCGGTGGGTGAAAACGGAGACAACTACGACCGTTTCTGGGTGCGGATGCAGGAAGTCCGCCAGAGTCTTCGCATCGTGCGGCAATGCGTGGCGCAGATTGAACCGGGGCCGGTGCGGCAGGAACTGCCCATGGTCCTGCGGGCGGCGCCCGGCGCTGAGGCGTACGGCCGCGTGGAGGCTTCCAAGGGCGAGTTGGGGTTTTTCCTGGTCAGCGACGGCGGCGTTTCGCCCTACCGCTGCAAGATAAGGTCTCCTTCCCTGATAAACCTTACGATCACCGAGCACCTGCTACTCGGTTGGAAACTGGCCGACATGATCGTGTCCCTGGGCAGCGTTGACATAAATATGGGCGAGGTCGACCGCTGATGCGGTGCGTCACCAACCCGGAGGGGATGCTCAGTGCCGACGGCGTGCTGGGCGGCAATCCGCTGTTTTACTTCATCTACAACGCGGTGGGCCATGTCGCGCCGTGCTGGTTGAGCTACCTGGTCGCCGGCCTGGTCATCATGCTGATCCTCATCAACGCGGTGTTGCTGGGAGCGGCCATTGTCAGTTGGGGGGAACGCAGGCTACTCGGTCGGTTCCAGAACCGCGTTGGTCCCAACCGGTGGGGCCCCTTCGGCGCGTTCCAACCGATTGCAGACCTGGCCAAGCTGATCACCAAAGAGGACATCATCCCCTACGGGGCGGACAGGCTCGCGTTCACCGCCGTCCCGATCATCATGGTGTCAGCCGTGCTGCTGGGCACCGCCGTGCTGCCCTTCGCCAAGGACGTGGCGCTGGTTGACCTGAACGTGGGTGTTCTGTTCGTGTTGGCCGTCAGTTCGCTGACCTCCATTGCGATATTCACCGCCGGATGGGCGTCCAACAACCGGTACGCGCTCTTCGGCGCCGGCCGGGCGGTTGCGGTGCTGCTCAGCTACGAGGTGCCGGTGGTGCTGTCGCTGCTGGGCGTGGTGCTGGTTGCCGGATCAATGTCGTTGGGCGACATCGTGGCCGCGCAAGCGGTGCCGTTCTTCCTGGTCCAACCGCTGGCGTTCTTCGTGTTCATTGCCGGCATGTCCGCGGAGTTGAACCGGACGCCCTTCGACGTCGCTGAAGCGGAGTCGGAAATCATCGCGGGCTACCACACGGAGTACAGTGGCATCAAATTCGCGCTCATCCAGGCCGCCGAATTCGGTGGCGTGCTGGTGGTGTCCGGGCTGATCGCCACGCTGTTCCTGGCGGGATGGGCTGGCCCGGCGGCCGACTGGCTGGGATGGCTTTGGTTCCTGATCAAGGTTTTCATCGGCATCTTCCTGTTCGTCTGGATCCGGTCCACCTACCCGCGGCTGCGCCTCGACCAGATCATGGCGGTTTGCTGGAAGTTCCTGATGCCGCTGAGCATGATCAACCTGGCAGCCGTGGTCCTGGAAGTGTTCTTCCTGCGCGACGCCAGCGGGTCGCTGAGCACGGCCGACCTGTGGATCATGGCCGCCATCAACATCGTCCTGGCCGGTGGGTCGATCCTCTTCTTCGGGCGCTTTATTCGCGAGAAGGTCCGAACTGAGACGCCCTTGGCAAGTTCGGCGACCCGGGCCGTACCCGGCGTGCCGACAATCGGAGCAGGCTAGAAAGGCGGGGGTGACGCAGTGTACGGACTGGAAATGGCGAAAGGGCTCCTGGTGACGCTTTCGAACCTGGTGCGGAAACCGTTCACCACGTCGTATCCGGAGCAACGCATCCGGCAGCACCCCCGGTTCCGAGGCGAGGAGTTCACCTGGTACGAGGAGCGCTGCACCGGCTGCGCCTCGTGCGCCAAGTATTGCCCGCTGGGGATCATCAAGATCGTGACCTCGCCCAGCGAGACTGCCCCGTTGCAGGGCGACAAGTATCGCCTGGAGACCTTTGACATCGAGTTGCAGCGGTGCATGTTCTGCGGCCTGTGCGTGGAGGCGTGTCCCTACGACGCGTTGTTCATGGGCAGCGGATTTGAAGAAGGTCAGTACCGCCGGACCGACCTGGTGATCACCATCGACCGGCTGCGCCAGGCCGAGAAAAACCCCAGCACCTGGTTCCGCCCACAACTTGAGGGGATGGACTACCGACCCGGAGCGGGCCGGCCGTTGGGATGGCGCGAGGTGGGCCGCGAGAATTGGCGCTGGCATCAGCACGAAAAAGCCGGGATGCGTCTGACCGGCGGCCGCGACGATAACGAGGGCGAAGCCTAGATGTGGTTTGAGCACGTCGTATTCTGGGCGCTCTCGGTGATTGCCATAGCTGGTGCGCTGGGCGTGGTGCTGGTCCGCGACCTTTTCCGGGCGGCCCTGATGCTCGCCACGGCCTTCGTGGCGGTGGGCGGCCTGTTCGTGATGATGAATGCCGAGTTCCTCGCAGTGGTCCAGATCTTGATCTACGTGGGCGCCATCGCCGTGTTGTTCATCTTCGCGGTCATGCTCACGCGGGACGTGCAACAAGGCAACGCCCCCAACCGTCTGCAGATTCCGGCGGCGGTTATCGCGACGCTGGTGCTGGCGGCGATGATCGCCACCGCCGTCTCAACCGACTGGACCACCCTCGCCGGCGCGGGATTGGAGGCCAAGGCGCAATTGGCGCAGACGCAGGCGGTCGGCATACCCGACGCGTCCGACCTGACCTCCGCCGGCTTGACCCCGGCCGAGGTGGAAAGCGTGAGCAGCGGCGGTCTTGCGGATTTGTTGATCGGCAACTTTGTGCTGCCGTTTGAGGCGGTGTCGTTGTTGCTGCTGGGCGCCGCCATCGGCGGGCTGGCATTGGCCCGGGGCCGCGGGAGATAGGGCTTTGACGCTCGAAACGCTGCTAATCGTCGCCGCGATCATCTTCTGCATTGGCCTCTACGGGGCACTGGCGCGGCGGAATTTTATCGCCGTGCTGATGTCCATCGAATTGATGTTCAATGGCGTCAATCTGACGTTGGTGGCATTGGGGAGATACGTCGCGCCCTATGCGGTACAGGAGCAGCTATCGGCCGTGTTCACCGGGCAGGTATTCGCCGTGTTCATCATCACGGTGGCGGCGGCGGAAATCGCCCTTGGCCTCGGCATAGTATTCGCCGTGTTCCGGTCCAACGAAAGCGTCGACCTGACGGACGCTGCGTCGTTGCGCCACTGAGGCCATCGCAAGTTCAGGATCCGGAATCGAGCAACGCAGAGCATTTTTTCGACCATGTGGGTAGAGTTCAAACGCGCCCCCAATTTGATGGCGGCCGAAATCTGGAAGGAAGTGCTGGAGGCTGAGGGCCTGCCCAGCCGCATCCTGCCGGACGGCGACATACTGGATTGGAGCGAGCGCATCCCGTTCGTGATCTACGTGCCCAAGGGCCGGGAACACGTCGCGGAAGAGATCGTGCGGAAGCTATGAGGATCGCCGGAACATGCTGACCGAATCCATGGTTTGGGCAATCTTCCTGCTGCCCGTGGCGTCGTTCCTGCTGATCGGGCTGGTGATCCGTCCGCTGGGCCCGGCCTTCGCCAAGAGCGCCGGTTACGTCACCATCGCGGCATTGGGCATCGGGTTCATCCTGTCCGTATGGCTGCTGAGATCCCATGCCCACGGCGAGGTGTACGACTTCGCGCCGTACCTCTGGCTGGACCTGGGTTCCGCCGCGATCGAAGTCGGGCTGCTGCTGGACCCCCTGACCAACGTGATGCTGGTGGTGGTAACCGGCGTCAGTCTGATGGTCCAGATCTACTCGATGGGATACATGGACGGCGACGAGAGTTTCGCCCGCTATTACGCCTACATGTCGCTGTTCAGCGCGTCGATGATCGGCCTGGTCCTTGCCGTCAACATCGTTCAGATGTACGTGTTCTGGGAACTGGTGGGCCTGTCGTCTTACCTGTTGATAGGTTTCTGGCATGACCGGCCTTCGGCGGCGGCGGCGGCCAAGAAAGCTTTTATCATCACACGCATCGGCGACGTTGGCTTCCTCCTCGCAATAATCTACCTTTTCTTCCAGGCGGACGATTTTGCCGCTCACGGGTTGAATGCCCTGCACATCCCGCACATCTGGGAGGCGGCGGCCCCGGTGGCTGCGGGCGGCGCCGGTATCGTTGTTGGGGGCGCCCTCCTGTGGCTTTGCCTGGGGCTCTTCGCTGGCGCGGCCGGCAAGAGCGGCCAGTTCCCGCTGCACACCTGGCTTCCCGACGCCATGGAAGGCCCGACGCCGGTCAGCGCGCTGATCCACGCGGCCACCATGGTTGCTGCCGGCGTGTTCCTGGTCGGGCGGTTCTTCCCCGTTTTCGCCGAATCGCAAGCGGCGATGATGGTCGTGGCGCTGATCGGGGCTTTCACTGCCGTGTTCGCCGCAACGATGGGTCTGGCCGCCAACGACATCAAGCGCGTCATGGCCTATTCGACGGTCAGCCAACTGGGCTACATGATGGCAGCCCTGGGCGTGGGCGCGTACAATGCCGCGCTGTTTCACCTGTTCACCCACGCCTTCTTCAAGGCGCTGCTGTTCCTGGGGGCGGGAAGCGTCAACCACGCCGCCGGGACCTTCAACATGATGCATATGGGCGGCCTCCGCAGGGCGATGCCGGGCACCTACTGGCTCACCGTCATTGGTGCGTTGAGCCTGGTTGGCATATTCCCGCTGGCGGGTTTCTGGAGCAAGGACGAGATCCTGCTCGAGGCCTGGCTGGCCAGCGGCCCGGTTCCGGCAGCGATCAGCCTGCTGGTCTTTGTCATGCTCCTGGTCGGCGTGTTGTTGACGGCGTTTTACAGCTTCCGCATGGTGCACCTCACATTCCACGGCGAGTTCCGAGGCGGTGGTGAGCGCGAACTGCACGACGCCGAGGAGGCCGGCCAGCCGGCGCCGACGGGCGTCACCCATCACGTTCACCTGGCCGAATCTCCGCTGGTGATGGTAATCCCGATGGGGATCCTGGGGTTCAGCGCGGTGGTCGCGGGCTGGCTCGCTAACCCGATCGGGGTATCCAGCATCTTCGGGTTGATCCCCTCGCACTGGCTGACAGAATACTTTGCCTCCGGTCTCCACGACGGACACCACGCGCCGCCGTTCAGCATCGCGATGGCGGTCATTTCCAACGCAGTCGCCATAGCCGGTATCGGACTGGCCGTCCTCACTTACGCGTGGCCGAGACCGTTTACCGCCACCGAACCGTTGAGCCGCGGCGGCCCGTTGCACACCCTGCTGGCCCAGAGATACTACATGGATGATCTCTACGAGGGGGTCGTGGTTGGTCGCGTCTTCTATCGCACGGTCGCCGCGATAACCGACTGGGTCGACCGCAATATTGTGGACGGGATCGTGGGCCTGCTCGGCTGGGTTTCGCGGAACATAGGAAGCCTGCTGGCGCTGGTCCAGAACGGACAGGTGCAGACCTACCCGCTGATTGCCGCCGCCGGCGGACTGGTGATCATCGTGCTTTACCTGGCGCTTGGATAGCCCCGTATGCCAACCGGATTCAACGGCCTCCTGACCGCCACCGTTTTCCTGCCTGCCGTTGCGGCGCTGCTGCTGGCGTTCGGCCTGGTACGTGGCGATCGCAACATTCGCTGGTTTGCGGCTGCCGCGGCCGCAGCCGACCTGGTCCTGTCCGTGATCGTGTTTGCGCTGTTCGAGCGAGGAGGCGCAAGGTTCCAACTGGTTGACCGGTTTGACTGGATCACCACGGATACGGTGCAGGCCAGTTACCTGTTGGGGGTGGACGGGATCAGCGCCCCACTGGTGATGCTGACCGGACTGCTGGGTCTTTGCGCGGTGTTCGTTTCCTTCCACATCAGCAACCGCGTTCGCGAGTATTTCATCTGGCTGTTCGTCCTGCAGACCGCCGTGCTGGGGGTTTTCACGGCGCTGGACTTCCTGTTGTTCTTCCTGTTCTGGGAAGTCGAACTGGTGCCGATGTACCTGCTGATTTCGACCTGGGGTACGGGACGCCGGGAATACTCGGCGATGAAGTTCCTGATCTTCACCATCCTGGGTTCGGCGTTCATGCTGGTGGCAATAGTAGCCGTTTTCGTGAGCACGGGCGTCGGCAGCTTCGACATGACGCGATTGCTGGAGCCGGGAGGCGCGCTGGACGCGTCCCGCGCCGCGCTGCCCATGGGCGTCCTGTTCTGGCTGTTCTTCATCGCTTTCGCCGTCAAGCTGCCAACCTGGCCCGTGCACACCTGGCTGCCGGACGCCCACACCGACGCGCCGACCGCCGGCAGCGTCATGCTGGCCGGAGTCATGCTGAAGATGGGCGGGTACGGGCTCCTGCGGATCAACGCCGGCATGTTCCCGGAACAGTTGCAGCAATTTGCGCTGCCAATCGTCGCTCTCGGAGTGATCAGCGTGCTGTACGGCGCGGTGGTCACATTGCGACAGACGGA
>JAJEIA010000016.1 GCA_022823505.1 Dehalococcoidia bacterium | reverse complement strand
ACACCCTGCGGCAGATCGGACACAACCTGTTGAAAAATGAGAAAACCCTGAAAGTAGGCATCCAGGGGAAACGCCTGAACGCCGGAT
This sequence comes from Dehalococcoidia bacterium, assembly GCA_022823505.1. Classification (GTDB taxonomy): domain Bacteria; phylum Chloroflexota; class Dehalococcoidia; order Lucifugimonadales; family UBA3495; genus Bin87. Next base: position 24,358 of record JAJEIA010000016.1, on the reverse strand, counting down.
GGGACGAAGACTACCTGCTCAAAATCCTCCTCGGATAAGACGCGATTGCCCTGCTCGTCTTCCTGAAACCTGGCCCATTCCATGAACACCGGGAACGGTCGGGGCAGCACCCCATGGGGATCTTCGATGCGAAAGGAGATTTTTTCAGGGTCCAGTACATTCCTCACCGCGATCGTAACGCCGGTTGCATCGATGCAGTTTTCGCACTCGCTTGGGAGCAGTTGCCGGGTGCGCGGCGAGATGAGGATCAGCCTGACTTCCCGAACGGTCGCCGTGGGTTGAACCAGGTAATCGTCCGCAACGATCTCCCATTCGTTCAGGGCGTGGCCACCCTCGGCATACTGGGCCCAAAATGATAGCGGCCCGAAGAAATCGAGCACGACGCTCTTCCTGGGATCACCGTCAACGTGCGGATCGAATTGCCGGAACGAGCGGTCCGCCAGTTCGCTTTTGGCTTTTGCCAGCTCGTGCTCCGCCGAAAGGTTCACGGAAGACGACCCACCGCATCCCGCACCCACCAACAACAGCAGCCCGCACGTGACAATCGCACCGCGATGGGTCAACGCGATGACGCTGTTGCGCATCCGTCGCATGAGCGATGACCACACCGGCGTCACCAGTCACCTCCAATCGTGGCGCGGTATCCAGCCCAGCATCCGCTGCGCCTTGGCGGTGCTGATGACGCTGGCGGTGCCGTCGAGGCCGTCCCGTATTTCGACGCGGTTGCCGAAGTTGCGCCTGATGAGGTCAATGGTTGGCTCGGCGAACCGGCTGGACGGCTGGGCGAGCATGAAAGGTTCGTACTCGTCGATTTCGGCATCCACCGACAGCACATGGGCCTCGGCCACGTCCCGGGCATCGGCGTAGGCCCACATCACCAGCGTCAGCGGGTTCTCCGGCGTGGGAGCCGGCCAGGGGAACTCGGCCTGCACTTCGGGCAGGGCGACGTTGGTGAAGCGGAGGCTGACCACCGTGGTGTCCGAATTGCGGGCAATCATCCTTCCGATGTCCTCACCCACCTGCTTGGTCAGCCCGTAGGGCTCGAAGGGCATCATGGGGTGGTTCTCGTCCAGCGGAAGGTACAGCGGGACGAAAGCGTTGCCGTCGTGGGCCCACCCCATGCCGAAGGCGCTGGAGGAGAACACGACGCGCCGCAGTCCCAACTCCGCCGCCGACATCATGACGTTGAAATCGCCGGCCACGTTGTTCTCGAAGATCACCCTGGGTTCGGCGCGCTGCGGGCCGGGGATCGCCCCCATGTGCACGACGGCGTCCGCGCCCTTGAGCAGATCCGTCACGGCCGCAGCGTCTGACAGTTCGCAGCGGACAAACTCTGCGGGCAGATCATCCGCGTCCAGCCGGTCGGTGGCGCGAACCTCCTGTCCCTGGTCCACCAGCAGTTGCACGACCCGGCGGCCCAGCCTGCCGGCCGCTCCCGTTACTACGATCATGATTTCCTCCGGCTAACCTCGTGGGTTGTTGCGGTCGTGGGCGTCGGCGGCGCGGAGCACTGTTGCGTCGTCGCCCGTGCGCCCGACCAGCATCATGCCGATGGGCAGGCCGTCGGAAACACCGCACGGAACGGAGATGGCCGGGTGGCCGGTGACGTCGAAGGGGCAGGTGTTTGGGATCATCTCCAGCGCCCGGTCGGTGTACTCCTGGCGGCTGCAATCGGCCGGCGGGATGACCGTGGCCTTCATGGGCAGGGTGGGCATCACCAGCAGGTCATACTCGCTGAGGGCCGCATCGTAGGCGGCGGTGAGCGTGCGGGCCAGGTTCTGGGCCTTGGCGTAATAGCGGCCGTGGTACCGGTCCTGCATGTACTGACCCATCAGGACGACGAGCTTGGTGGTTTCCGAAAGGTCGTCGGCGCGGGTCTGCCAGCCGTGGGCGTACACGTCAAGCAGGCCGGTGGTGTAGTGACCCTTCCAGTTGGTGCCCATGCTGTTGCCGGCCACCATGAGCATGGTCGCGCCCTCCACGGCGATGGCCCGCCAGACGTGGATGCCGTCCAGGTGCCAGGGGACGGAAACGGAGCCCACCTGCGCGCCCATGCTCTCGAAGGATTGGGCGGCCTGGCGCACCGCTTCGTCCACGTCCGCTTCCGACTCGGGCAGGCCAAAACCCTCCTGCACGATGCCGATGCGGAGACCGGATACGTCGCCGGTCAAGGCCTGGGTGTAGGCTTGTCCGTCGAGACCCGCTTTCTGCCGGGGATCCAGCCCGTCGGGTCCGGCGATGGCCTCCAGCATGAGCGCCACGTCGGCGGCGGTGCGGGCCATGGGGCCGGTGTGGTCCAGGGTCAGCTCGATGGGGAAGACTCCGGTGTAGGGGACCAGCCCGTAGGTTGGCTTGAGGCCGTAGATGCCGCACCAGCTGGCGGGGATCCGGATCGAGCCGCCCTGATCGCCGCCGATGGCCATGTCCACCTCGCCGGACGCCACCAGCGCCGCGCTGCCGCTGGACGAGCCCCCGGCCGTGCGCGTGGGGTCATGAGGGTTGCGCACCGGCCCGGTGTCCGAGGTATGGCTGCCGCCCGAGAAGCAGAGGCTCTCGCACACGGCCTTGCCCCGGATGGAGCCGCCGGCGTCCAGGATGCGCGTGACGATGGTGGCGTCGACGTCGGGGACGTAGCCCTCGAGGACGCTGGTGCCGTTCATCATGGGCACGCCGGCCACGCAGACGTTGTCCTTGATGGCCACGGTCTTGCCGGAGAGCAATCCGCCCTGGGGGCCGGTGATGTCGCAGCGCCAGTACCAGGCGCCCAGAGGGTTGTCCTCCGGTTGGGGTCGTGCGCCGGGCGAGCGAGGGTATTTGACCTCCAGGCTGGGCGCGGTGAGTTGGTCGAGCCGGGCGTAGGAGTCCAATATTGGCTGGCTCAGCTCGATGTAGGACTCCACGTCGGCCGGTGAGGGGTTCAGGTTGTAGGCGTCCGCGATGCGGAAAATCTCGTCGACTGTGGGGCGTTTGGCCGCCATGATGCCACCTCCGGTTTCTTTTTGATCACGGTTAGGGACTATACTATGGCGCGACGGGTCTGACCCAAACCCCGTCACCGGTTCCTTGAAATCCCCATCAACCATCGGACCGGCGCCACGCGGGTCTGCAACACAGCCGGATGAAGAATAAGACGCAACATCACGACCCCAAAGCGCTGCGCATAGCGAAAGCAGTGCAGCAACGTGAGCAGCCCGAACTCGTCATCCTCTTCGGCTCCCGCGCTCGGGGTGACCACGAAGAACTGCTGTCGGACATCGACGTCATGCTGGTACAGGCCGCCGAACCCGACCACGCCATCCAAAAGGCCGCCGCCACCGCCGCCGACCGGGTCGCCTGGGAGACCTACGGACGGGAAGTGCCGGTGGAACTGGTGTGGAGAACCATCGATGAATTCCGGCACAACCGCCGGTACGTCAACAGCGTCGAGACCCACGCCGTGAAAGACGGGATAATCATGCCCAGGGATCCGGACCAGTACGGCTCGTCACGATACGAAGACGAGGACACCGAATCCTCTTACGACTGGGAGAACTACGAAATACTCATCGAAAGGGCAGAGGCGCACCTGTCCGCCTTTCAGTCGCTGGCAAGCAACGACCAGCCTGATTTCCCAATCGGGCAGCAGGCCCACTTTGCCCCGGAGTGCGGATTGAAAGCCCTTTTGGAAGCCCGGCAGATTCCCTACGGCTACAACCACAGCATGGCGGACCTGCTGGATACGCTCCGCCACTTTCACCCCGCAGTGCGGGACTTCCGCTTGTCCATAGCTCCCGATATCTACGCGGAGTATGCTGGGCGGCGCGGCTATCGAGCGCGACGGCAACCGCGTCTGACCGACCAGCCGGACTACCTGGAAAAGACCGTCGCCGGCGCCCAGTTCCTGATCGAGCCGGCCAAAGCGGCGAGAGCAGAAGCCGGTTAACGACTACCCTCTCGAACAGAGAAACAAACACCCTAAACTCGGAGGCCAACCATGCCAGTCAAAGGGACGACGATGAGCAGTTACCGCCCGCTGATGCAGGGGGTGAACGGGATGGTTGCGGCCAGCCACCCCAGCGCGGCCATGGCCGGACTGGAGGTGCTGAAACAGGGCGGCAACGCCATCGATGCCGGGGTGGCCGTCGGCCTGGCGCTGAACGTGGTACACGTGGACGACTGCAGTTTCCTGGGCGTTGCGCCCACGGTGATCTACCTGGCCGACCGCAAGGAGGTTGTCACCGTGGACGGGCTGGGAGTCTGGCCGAAGGCCGCGTCGGTGGACTACTTCCACAAGCATCATGGTGGCCGGATGCCCGCCGGCGTGCTGTCGTCGCTGACACCGGCGGCGGCCGATTCATGGATCACATCGCTCTCGAAGTTTGGCACCATGACCTTCGGGCAGGTGGCCAGCGCAGCCATTGACCTGGCGGGCAATGGCTTTCCCATGTTCCGGTACCTGGCCGGACGGTTCAAGACGGCGTACGACCAGTACAACGCGTACCCATCGACGGCTGAGATCTACCTGCCCGGCGGCCGCGCGCCCAAGCAAGGGGAGATGTTCTACCAGAAGGACCTGGCGGCCACACTCTCCAAGCTGGCGGACATCGAGGCTTCCAACGCGGGCAAGGGACGTAAAGCCGCGATGCAGGCGGCCCGGGAGTACATCTACACCGGCGAGTTGGCGCACAAGATCGTGGCCTTCAACCAGGAGATGGGCGGCCTGCTCACCGAGGAGGATCTGGCCTCGTACCATGTCCAGGTGGGGCCGCCGGCGACGGTGAACTACAAGGGCTACGACGTGTACAGCACCGGGCCGTGGGGCCAGGGACCCACGTTCCCGCAGGCCCTCAAGATCCTCGAGGGGTTCGACCTGGCGTCCATGGGACACAACTCCACCCAGTACATCCACACGGTGAGTCAGGCGTTGAACCTGGCCTTCGCCGACCGGGAGCAGTACGTGGGAGACCCTGACTTCGTGGACGTGCCGCTCAATGAAATGTTCGCCGAGGAATACCTGGCGAAACGGCGTGCTTTGATTGACCCCGACCTGGCCTGGCCGGGAACGCCGCCGGCGGGAGACCCGCGCAAGGGCAAGGCCACCCTCGATGGTGCGCCACAGTCGCCGCGGGATGCGGCGACCCCGGCGGGCACCGCCGGCGAAAGCGGCGGCGGGACCTCCTATTTCGCCGTGATCGACCGGGACGGCAACATATTTTCCTGCACGCCCAGCGAGGGCACAAAGAACGGCGGGCCGATCATCCCGGGCACGGGACTGGCATTCTCGCTGCGGGGGACCCAGTCCAAGCTGAACGAAGGCCATCCGGCGTCGGTGGTCGGCGGCAAGCGACCTCGGCTCACCCCGGCGCCGGCCCTGGTGCTGCGCGACGGCGAGTCCGTCATGGCGTTGGGCGCCCACGGCGGCGACCACATCCCGCAGGGCACGCTGCAACTGCTGCTGAACGTCCTCGAGTTCGGCCGGGATCCGCAGGAGGCCGTGGAGGAGCCACGCTTCTACAGCTACAACTTCCCCAGCTCCAACTGGGCGTCAAGGTACGATCCCGGGATGTTGCGCCTGGAGGGCCGCATCGGTGACGAGGTGGCCGAGGCCCTGCGTCAAAAGGGCCACACGATTGAGCAGTACCCGGAATGGTGGGAGGGTTCGGCCCTGTATTGTGTCATCACCCGCAATCCCGAGACGGGCGTGCTGCAGGGCGGCGCGGACCCGAGGTGCGAGGCCTACGCCGTGGGATTCTAGCCCGGCACAAACACTCGCGACCTATCCCGGGACAACGGGCGCCCGGGTAAGGTCGCGACGGCCACGATGGCGAGCGGGTCGCCGTGAACGCCTTTCTCCGTGCACCGAGTCCGCCGCCGAGCCCGGCTCTCACGGGTCCGGGAGAATGGGCCACTGGGATGCTCGGCGCTCATTTGCAGTGCCGGTTGTAATTGGCGCGCATTTCGTCCATGGTTATCTCGCCCCGCTCCAGGCTTCCGCGCAGCCAACGTTCCATGCCGTTCGTATCCAGCGGCACCGTACCGACGCGATTGGCCAACTGGGTACGGTGCAACGCGCCGCTGGGATCAGTCAGGCACTCGGCGTACTTGCTCACCAACTTGTCCGCGGAGTCGGCGGCGCAGGCTGCTCCTGCATACAGAGTGCTGGCGACCAGCACGGCGCCCAGCACGCGACCCACAAGTTTCACCATGGCCCGGCCCGCTATCCTGCTGCGCAGCAAGCTGGCTGCCGGTGTCCCTCGGCGGTCGCGCCCCGAACCCGCGGCCCGGTTTGAGCGCGGTCTGACCAACAATGCCCGGTGCCGAATTTCACGTTGACCGATCCGGGCACGCGCAGTGGCGATGGCTCTGTCCGCCTGACGAGGCGAAAAACGCGCAGTCTCGCTGGTGGTGAGGATGGAGGTCAATCGGTTGGACATGCGTTCCGTGGCCCCGTGGCGGGCGCTCGGGATGCTGCCTGTGGGCAGTATCGCCACGGCCAATACACCGAACCGCCCGTCAGCTCGATGGATGGAGCCGCCTCGTCAGTGCGAAGGAAGATCGTCACTCTCGCCCCGCCACCTGGACTTGCCGATCCAGCAGGACAAGACCTCGGCGATGATTTCGGGTTCGTCGCCGGCATCGCGGTCAATGTCCAGGGTCCCGACCCGCTTATCGTCGAAAAGCCGGACCCGGAGGCTCAGGTCATATAATTCCCAGGATGAACCATAAATCAAAATACCGACCCCGGCGGTGGTCCCTCTCACGCATTCCCGAAGCCGGATTCGACCGTATCTCCTTCGCGTATAGGAAGACTGAACATTGATGTAGACCGCGATATTGCCTTGATCGTCGAAGAGCGCGTAGTCAACGCGACCTCTTCTTCCCAATCTGAAATCGGGTCCGCACTCCCAAGGCAACCAGGTACACCACCCCAAAGACCAGAGGATAGGGTCGATCACCGCGTATTTCATCGCGCTCTCGGACCGCGAAGGCTGGTGCTTCATTTCATGAGAGGCATCCATCGCGCGGCGGACCGCCCTTTGGACTACGGCGATGTTTGTTCTGTTTCGTTCCTTCGTCATAGAAGTATCCGTCGTTGGCCATGCGGCGTCCGGTTTCCAGCCTCGCCGCTTTATGCGCTCTGGCAATCGCGGACCAGGCTCCCATGGTCGCGGACTAGCGCACCACGCGTGCGCCGCTCAATGCACAAATGCCATTGGCCGCGTCGCCGGGCACCGTCGTCCACGGATCAGTGTGAATCTTATCGGAATGCTGGTGACATTATTATTTCGATGTGTCACATTTTGTATAACAATGCGCAACAGTTCGCCTTTGGACGGATCACGCTAACTACAACAGAGTCGGTGCGCGCACCGACGCAGCGGGATGGGGTTTCGTGAGAGATGGGTAACGCTATAACAAGACTTCTCTCCATCGGTTACCACGCGGATTATGCAGTAAGGTTTCACTGTCTCTCTTCCCGGTCCCCGCCCGTTGGCCCGGGAGCTCGATGATCAAATTACCCGGGACGTGTTGCTAAATGAAGGTCATCTACTCGCAGTTGGGCGAACTGTTGCGCCGTTTGACCAGGCGTTGGGCTGTTAAAACCGCCTGGCTTGCCACGGATCACGTGCTGAGGATATAACGATTGTGTTTTCTGAGATCACGTTATATGACAATACGCCCTCCGTGGCGTAAAATCGGCATCAGACAACTTCATGGTGCGATCAACCGATGCGTCGGATGACCACGGCCAAATTGCGAGGGAGGAAACATTGAGCAACGGGGCCCATAATGGGGAGGAAATCAGGACTTTTCGCGAGCGGCTGACTGCGCTGGCGCAGGCGGGGTTGCGCATCAATGAAAGCCTGGACCTGGATACGGTACTGCAAGAGGTGCTGGACTGCGCCCGGTCGCTCACCGGGGCCAACTACGGAATCATCGCCATGGTGGACGAAGAACGGCGGCTGCAGCACCTGGTCTGGTCCGGTCTGAGCGACCGCGAAAGCCAGCAATTGCGCAATATCGCCCGCGGGGAGCAGTTTTGCGCTTACATTTCGGCGTTGGAAGAACCCCTGCGGTTGGATGATTTTCAGGGACATTTGAACGAGCTGGGCGTGCCGGGACTGCACATCCCCATCCCAATGAGACCCGAGATGCCCTTCCTGGCGGCTCCCATCATCTACCGGGGCCAGAGCGGGGGTGGGATCTATCTGGCCGATACGGCGCCGGGACGAAAGTTCACGCTGGATGACGAGGAAACGTTGATGATGTTCGCGTCCCAGGCGGCGCTGGTCATCGCCAACGTCCGGCGTTACCAGGAAGAGCAGCGGGCCAGGACGGACCTGGAGGTGCTGGTCAACACATCGCTGGTTGGCGTGCTGGTTTTCGACGGGATCGATGGCAGGATAGTTTCCTTTAACCGCGAGGTCAGGAGGATCGCCAATGTTCTCTACGACCCCGACACTTCATTTGAGGAGGTGCTAGGTACCGTCACCATCCGGCGGGGCGACGGCAGGGAGCTTACCATGGCTGATTTCCCCGTCGCCGAGGCGCTGCGCACAGGGGAAAAGGTGCGTCTGGAGGAGATGATTTTTCGTGCCCCCAACGGACGCAGCATGACGGTTATGGTCAACGCCACCCCGATCCGTTCGGATGACGGCGTCACGCGGTCCTTCGTTGCGACTTTGCAGGACATGACGCCCATCGAAGACCTGGAACGCCAGCGAGCCGAGTTCCTGGGAATGGTGAGCCATGAGCTGAGACTGCCGCTGTCTTCCATCAAGGGCTCCGTCGACACCTTGCTCGAATCGGGTTCGGATCTGGACCCCGCCGAGGTACGGCAGTTCTGCCGCATAATCCGCGACCAATCGGACCGCATGCGGCATATGATCGTCGATCTGCTGGACGCGGCGCGCATCGAAACCGGCACGCTCAGCGTGACTCCCGAGCCCACGCCGGTTGTGGCGATGGTGGACGAGGCCAAGAGACGGTTTTCTACCGGTGGCGGTCAAAACGATCTGCGGATAGACCTTCCGCTGGACCTGCCCCCGGTCATGGCGGACCCGCGCCGCATCGTCCAGGTTTTGAACAACCTGCTGACCAATGCCGCGGACTCGTCGCGCGAAAGCTCGGCGATTCGGATTTCGGCCAAACGCGAAGAGTTTCATGTGGCAATTTCCGTTACCGACGACGGCCACGGGGTGTCTGCGGAACGCGCTTCCCACCTGTTCAGCAAGTACTTCCAGGCCGAAGGCGCCGACAGTCGCAATTCCAGTAGCGGAACGGGTCTGGGACTCGCCATCTGCCGAGGCATCGTGGAAGCCCATGGAGGTCGCATCTGGGTGGAAAGTGAGGGGATCGGGCTCGGGTCCCGGTTCACATTCACCATCCCGATCGTAGAACTGACGGACCTCACCCAGGTTGGACCCTCCACCTGGGAGTTGGGACCCCGTCAGGCGGATCGGTCCGAAGCGTCAATCCTCGTGGTTGACGATGACCCCCAGACACTGCGACACGTAAGGGATGCGTTGTCCGGGACCGGCTACTCGGTCATGGTCACCGGAGACCCGGTCGAGGCCCTGCACATCACCAGGAATGTATACCCGGACCTGGCGATATTGGACCTGGTGCTGCCCGATGGCGACGGGATCGAGTTGATGCAGGAGATGAAATCCATCACGGATCTCCCGGTCATTTTTCTTTCCGCCTACGGGCAGGACCAGGTGATTGCGCAGGCCTTCGAGGCCGGGGCCGCCGATTACGTGTCCAAGCCGTTTTCTTCCACGGAACTGGTGGCACGCATACGGGCCGAACTGCGTCGTATGGCCGGCCCGCCGACAAACCCCACGGGAACCCGCACCCTGGGTGATCTGGAAATAAACTACGATCACCGCGAGGTCCGCCTGGCCGGCAAGCAATTGGACCTCACAACCACCGAGTACGGTCTGATCAGGGAACTCTCTGCTGCCGAGGGGCAAGCGCTGACGTACAAGCAATTGCTGCGCCGCGTCTGGCAGAACACGCACTCGTACGACCCGCGAGTAGTGCGGACCCACGTGGGACGGTTGCGGCGCAAGCTGGGGGACAACGGAGAAAACCCCACTTACATCCTGACCGAGCCGCGGGTCGGCTATCGCATGGCCCAATCCGGCGACTCCACGCAGCGCGCGGAGTGACCCGCAGGTACCCCGGCGGCCTGGGCACAAGGCCCCTAAGGCTTCCCGGAGCGAGACCCGGGCGTGCGCATGACCGGGGCCAACGGCCGGCCGCCGGGGCCCGCGGACGCCATGAGCCCGCGATCCCACCGGCCTACGGGTGATCGGCCGGAACCGCGGCACAAGCTTCGATGGCCTGCTCCCATTCGTCCAGGTTGAAGAAATGCGGCCCGGCGCCGCCGTGATAGGCGACTTTGCCGTCGACGTCCACCACGTAAAGGCGTTCCGGCGCCGCGCCGTAAGCCTCGTCGATGGCGTTGTCCATCTCTTCGATGATGATAGGCAGTCCGATGTGCAGGCCGATGCTGCATGACTGGGCCGCCTCTTCGCGTTCGGCGTAACTCCGGTGCTGGCGGAACAGCACGCCTTCCGCCACGTTGCTGTCGGTCTGCCATCCGTCGGTGGGGTGGGCCTCCTGGACGTAGACGACAAAGAACTCCACCCCGTCCCGGTAACGCTGGTAGATCCGGGTCATGCTCTCAGCCTGAGAGCGGAAAGGCGGTCAAGTGTAGCTGCCGAAGGCCAGCGCCACGGGCCGCCGGCCGCGGAAATCGGACAACCGCACCCGGTCCTCGGAACCCAACCGTTTGAGATCAAAGTCCGGGGCAATCTCTCCCACCGCGGGACCCATCTCGTCGCGCGCCAGCACTGCTTGCAGGGCCAGGTTGATGTCCCCAGTCAATGGCTCATCCCAGTTTTCCACGACGTGACGGGCGGTCAACCTACCGGCGGCAGGCTGGCCGTTCGAGCGGTCCGCCTTGGCCACCTTCATAGCGTCGATAACACGCCGGAAAACCATTCGGTCCTGGTCACCGAGCCGGGTGATGGCGTTGTCGCGTTCCGCTTTCAGCATGATTTACCCCCTGGATTTCGTAACTCGCGTGATGGCGCGGCGTTCAGCGACTGGCGACCACGGCTTCGGTCAGGTCGCGGATGGCGGCCACGGTTTCGGGGCCGGACGGCTTTCCCATCTGCACATCCTTGACCGCGTCGTACGACCGCTGCACGTCAGCCATCACCGCGTCGTCGGCCTGATCGATGTCGATGGGGATGCCCACCTGGGCCCAGGAGGTGTGGCCAGTCAGCCAGAACACCTCGGTGGGGTTGTTCTCGGGGTCCCGGAAGTAGCAGCCGATTGCGCTGGCGTGGGTAACGATGCGGTCCAGCTGGTATCCGCGTTCCAGGATGCGACGCTTGAAATCGCGGAGATCATCGAGGGTCTCGACGCGCATTGAAATCTGCTGTATCCAGTGCGGATCCTCGACCGAAGCTCGCCCGTTGATCAGGGCGATCTCGTGATCGCAGCCTTCGGGATCTGCGCTGAAAAACGCGCCGAGCGGGCCGATCTTGGTGAGCGTCATCCCCATGAAGTTGCCGTAGAAGTCCATCATGAGGTCGAGGTCGTGAACGTAAAATCCGATATGACCGAGCCCGGTGACTTTTGCCGACATGTTTAACTCCTCAAATGACTGGCAGGTGGGCGCATTATGCGCTCTCGCCGGTTCCCGTGTCGACCTGGCCCGGATGCCCTCAGGGGCAGGCAGGTTCGCGGCGGGTCGAGCGTGGCTTGCCGCACTGCCCGGGCTGGTGTTACAACCAACCGAAGAGCGCGCAGGTTCCCGCATCTCAACCAATACAGCGAGGTATCGCCATGGCCACAAATCCTCAAAGCATCGTACAGGACGCCATCGACGTCGCCATCGGCGAGCGTGGTGAAATCGGTGTGCAGGTCGCTGCATACCTCGACAGCGAACTCGTGATTGACCGGTGGGGCGGCCTGGCCGACGAGACCACCGGCCAGGAGGTGGACGGTGACACGCTGTTCCCGGTGTTTTCCAACGTCAAAGCGGTGACGGCGACGGCGCTCCACATCCAGGCGGAGCGTGGGCTGGTGGACTATTACCAGCCGGTGGCGAAGTACTGGCCCGAGTTCGGCAAGTACGGCAAGGACAAGGGCACGGTGTTCGACGCGCTCACCCACCGTATCGGCGTTCCGCTGATGCCGGTAGGGGTTACGCCGGAGCTGATGTGCGACTGGGACTGGATGGTGGGTCAGCTTGCGGAGATGCACCCGCTATTCGAGCCGGGCACTCGCAGCGGCTACATGGCCTACACCTTCGGCTGGGTGGTGGGAGAAGTGGTCCGCCGCACCGATCCGAAACACCGGCCCTTCGGCCAATTCATCCAGGAAGAGATCTGCCAACCCCTGGGCATCACCGACCTGTGGGCCGGCATCCCGGCCGAGGCGGAGCCACGGGTTGCCAGGCTCACCAACGTGCCGCCGCTTGGTCCCGGCGCGCCGGGACTGCCTCCCGACTCTCTGCGTTTCCGTGCCACACCGCCCGAGGTGGGAACGACCCAGGAGGTGTTTGGCCGCTCGGACGTGCGCCAGGCCTGCATCCCGGGAGCCCAGGGGATCATGACCGCGCGCAGCCAGGCGCGGTTCTGGGCCATGCTGGCCAACGGCGGCGAGTTGGACGGCGTGCGCCTGCTTTCCGAGGATCGAGTGCGGACGTTCCACATACCCCGTCCGCCCAGCGACTACGACCCGGTTCACGGCCGGCCGCATCACGGGACCATCGGCGGGTTTCACTTCGCGGGCAGCCCCGGCATGGGCGCCATGGGCGACAACCCGCTGGCGTTCGGACACTACGGCGCGGGAGGATCCCTCGGCTGGGCGGACCCGCGGCATCGGCTGGCCGTGGCGATCCACCACAACCGGATGGTGCCGCACGGGCCGCCGGAAGAAAGCCCGCTCACGCCCATCGGCGCGGCGGTCCGGAAGGCCTTGGGAATACCGGAGTAGCGCCGGGCTGGTATCGGCGAGGGCCGGTCAGTCGTGGACTCTGACCAGTTTCTGCATGGAGCGGAGCTCGCGGGGCGGGTCCATGTGCCGGCCGTAGTCGGTCCAGGACACCTCGGCCACATACAGGTCGCCTCGTGAGTCGATGGCGATGCCGTGGGGCGAGTAGAACCTGCCCGACTGGTCGCCGTAGCTCTCGCGGCCGACGCGAGCCAGCACCTTGCCCTTCGTGTTCATCACGGTGACCCGGGGGCCCAGGTCGGTGCCGATGTCGTTGGTGCCGATCCCGCAGAAGTACTCGCCGATGTAGATCAGTTCCTCGCCGGAACGGTCGTCGATGCAGATGGCGGCGGCGCGGGAGAGGTTGCCCCACTGGGTCTCGTACTTGCCCTCGGAGTTGAATACCTGGATGCGGTGGTTCTCCCGATCGGCGACGTATACCCAGCCGTCGTTGTCGACGATGACGTTGTGCACGATGTTGAATTGGCCATCACCGGTCCCCGATTCGCCCCACGAGAACAGTAGCCGGCCATCGGGGGTGTACTTGTGCACCCTGGCGTTGGAATAGCCGTCGGCCACGTAGAACTCGCCCGTGCGCCGGTCGAAGGCCACGTGGGCGGGAACGCAGAACGGGTCGCCGCTCATCTTTGGGCTGGGTTGGTGGGGAGTGCCCAGCATCATCAGCAGTTGGCCGTCGGGGGTGAACTGCCGGACCGTGCTGTCTCCGTTGTCCACGCAGAAGACGGTGTCGTCCGGGGCGATGGTGACGCCGTGAGGGTTGGCGAACATGCCCTCGCCCCAGGTACGGAGCACGTTGCCGTCGACGTCGAACACGATCATCGGGATGGTGCCACGGTTGAAGACGTAGACGTGGTCGTTAGAGTCGACTGCGACGGAGGTGCCTTCCTTGTAGACGCACCCTTCGGGAAGCTGGCCCCAGTTCTCTCCCGACACACGATAGTGGAAGCCGTTCTCGCCGATCACCACCGGGCCGGTGGCGTCGTCTTCGGACCCGTGTCCCTCGGTGCGCAGGCCGTATTCCCAATCCTGTTCCTTGTCGACCATCTCCCTGACCTCCTTGAACCGACACCGGTCCGTGTTGTGGCACGGGAGAATATATCACGGTGCCTTCCGGGTCCGGCCTGAACTGGCGCCGGTTGCGGAAGAAAGATCGTCGAGAGAAGCGTCCCGGGGGAGAGCACCGTTCAGGAACAGTATCTTCCCCGGGACTTGCCGATGCGTCCGGGTGGCCGAATCTGCCAACCCGATCTAATCGCTGACGGGTCTTGGCTTCGCCATACGGTAGCCGATGCCGTGTTCGGTAAAGATGTAGGTGGGCTGGCGCGCGTTGTCACCGAGCTTCTGTCGCAGGGACTTGATGTAGGAGCGCAATAGCTGGGACTCGCCGGAATATTCGGGCCCCCAGACCCTCTGCAGCAGCATGTCCTGGGTGAAAACCCGGCCGGCGCCGTTGGCGAGCTCCGTGAGCAGCCTGTACTCCGTTGAAGTGAACGGTACTTGTTGCCCCGATACGCTGACGGTTCGATTTTCGAAGTTGATCTTCAGGTCGCCCGCTTCGAACGCGCGGCCGGTGGAAATGTCTCCCCCGGCGCTCAGCCTTCGCAGGGTCGCCTTGATCCGGGCGATGAGTTCGGTGGGTGAAAACGGTTTGACCATGTACCCGTCCGCGCCCATTTCGAAAGCGCGCACGACGTATTCCTCATCGTCCCGCTCGCACAGCACGATGGCTGGCAGGTTCAGCGGGTTTCCGGCACCCCGAAGCGCGCGGAAAGAAGCTTCTTCTCGGCCGGCGATGTCCAGCACAATCAGCGCCGGGCCTTCCGCCGAAGCCAGCTCCTCCAGCTCATCCAGCGCCGAGGTCGCCATGGCCCCGTATCCCGATTCCTGGAGAACCTGGCGAACCGTGTTCAGCAATCTCGCGTCCGGGATGGATACCAAAATCTGAGTCTGCTCGTCGCTCTGGGGCAGCGCATTGACGGAAGGATTTGCGGCGATCGGAGCCTGGATTTCGGCGTCGTCATCCACAGTCGGGAGAGTAAAGGTGAGCGTCAGCGTTCTCTGTTGCTCGTCGGCTTCTGTGCTGATTCGGCCGCCATGAGCTTCAACGACGCCTCGGCAATAGGCCATTGCCAGTCCCTCGCCCCGGGACGTCCACTCAGCTCTTTGGTTGTAAGCCAGTGACGCGTTGGTAAACAACTGGGGATGATCGGCCGCGTTGATCGGGAATGAAGTTTTTTCGGGTTGAACCGACAGGTCTGGAACGGAGACCGAAATGGTGACATAGATATCACCGGCCGCGGCAGACACCGTGACCGGCGACGACTCGCTGGAGTGCACCGCAGCGTGGCGCAGGAAATTGTGCACCACTTTGGTGATGTGCTGCTGGTCTGCCAAGACGGCTTCGAGCTATTCAGGGATATCGAATTGGATGTTGATTGCCGAGTGGTCGCCGAGATATTCGCCGCAAGCCTGTTGAATCAGGCGCGAAACGTCCGCTGGCTTGGTGATCACGGATAGTGTCCCCGTCTCGATTCGGGTCAGCTCGGTCAAGCTATTGATCTGACCGCGCATCAAGTCCGCCTGTTGATCTATGATGCGCAACAGCTGTAGCGATTCGGTGGGAGACGTCGGATCGACTGTCCCTCGTAGCGCGGAAGCGGAGCCCTTGATGCTGATCAAGGGCGTTCTCAGCTCCTCGCTGACCATCTCGAGGAATTCGGCCCGTCTCAATTCCTGGTCCTGCAGGGGTGACAAGTCCTGCGATACCGTGATCGCCGACACGATTTCTCCCGAAGCCGAGAAGAGCGGTGCGCAATTGACCAGGGTGGTAAGAGTCGTGCCGTCCGGACGGTGGACGACTATTTCCTCGGCGGTAACAGTCTCGCCTTTTTGAAGCGCCCTGGTGCCCGGTAGTTCTTCGAAGGAAAATTCTCTCCCGTCAGGCCGCGTGAACTTCAAGATCGCAAAGGCCTGGTCCAGTTGGTCATAGGGCAGTCCCAGATTGCCCAATATGCGCAAGCATTCCTGGTTCATATAGGAGAATTGGCCCGATCGTACGTCGAAGATGGAGACCGAGACCGGACAGATGTCCATCAGGGTTTCCATGTCCGCGGTTGCCTGGCGCGCGTCCTCATATCTGCGCGTGTTGGAGATTATGGATGCTGCCTGGGCTGCGAACATCGCCGCCATGCGCTCATCATCTGCGGTGAACCCCGGCTCTCCCTCCGTCCCCACAAGGAACAGGGCGCCGACGCGCTCGTCGCGATGACTGATGGGGATCCCCAGAATAGCTTTCACAGGCGGGTGGCCCGCCGGCAGACCTTCGAAATGAGCGCGGTTGTCCAGGTGATTGAGCTTGACCGGAACCGCTGCACGGTCGAGACCGTGCGGGAGGTCCAACCCCTGGAGCGACCGAGCAATGCCGGCCTGTTGGTCGGAGGTGATGCCGTGGGTGTAGATGTCGCGAGTGCCTGCCGGAGCGTTGGAGATCAGGAGCACACCGTACCGGGCGCCGGTGAGGTTTCAAGCGCTGGTTACGACTTCCTGCAGGGCACCCTCGGTGTCCGCGTTGTCAGCAATGGCGATGTTCGCCTGGGTCAACCTGGCGAGCCGATCTTTCAGGGTATCGGTTTCATTTCTGAGTGTTTCCGTGTTTGCTGCGGCAGCATCCATTTGCATAGTGATCATAGCCATCCTCGATTTGGAGTTGATTGTAGAAATTACCCACGTGGGCTGCACCGTCCCTCGCGCGGCGCCGTCCGGATCTGGCCGGCGTGCATCCAATGAAAACAGCGGCTCATGGAAATCCACCGGCGTGATCAGGCGCGGCTTGTGCGGGGACGGAGTGCGGTGGGCTGCGCCATCCTATCAGTAGTCGGCGGGCGTTATAAACGCCAAATAGACATGTGAGGCGGTTTGCTCACAATGTTTTCACAAATGTTGGGAACGACTTCACGAAATCTTCACAAACATTGGTCGTTTGTTTCTGATGAGTATTTCTCGTTGGTAAGGACATCCCTGGGAAGAAGTTGCGGGCTCCAAATGGACGACGACCGGCCCGGCGGCGCGCGCGAAAGTTCCGGATCACGGTCCGAACACCGGCCCGGAGATGCGGTCAAACGGGTCACATCGATGGACAGCATGAATGGGATGCTGGCAATGCCGTCGCGGCGTTCCGATCACAGCGGCCTCCCAGCATCGGGGACGCGGACAATCGGCCATCGATCCTGTATATCCTGTGCGTCGACGTAAACTACGCCGGTGGTCGTTCAAAGGGGTACGCGTGAGCCGCCAAACCGTTTGACACAATAGAGGCGTTGAAAATAGAGTCGAAAGGCTGGCGGATTTTCGCCCAGGTCACACCAGGCCATCAACGGAACGTTGATACACACGAGGTTGCGCATCCATGGCATTGCAGTTTGGGGTGTTTGATCACATCGAGCCCATTCCCGGCGTAGCGCTGGACCAGATCTACCGGGAACGGCTGGATCAGATAGAGCGGCTGGAGTCCGCCGGTTTCTACTCCTATCACCTGGCGGAGCATCACACGCCGGCGGTCCATAGCCTGGCGCCGTCGCAGAACGTGTTTCTGGCGGCAGCGGCCGAACGGACGCAGACCATGCGGCTCGGGCCGTGCGTCTACGTGCTGCCGCTGCACCACCCGGTGCGGCTGATCGAGGAGATCTGCATGCTGGACAACCTCAGCGGCGGGCGGATGGACATCGGTGTGGGCCGCGGCGGAGTGATCGAGGCCTATTTCTGGGGACAGGAAGGCGACGTGGAGACGAACTACGCAAGGTACCTGGAGACGCTGGCGGTGGTCCGGGAAGGGCTCGGCAACGATTCGCTAACGTACCAGGGCGAGTTTTATAACTTCGATGACCTGCCGATGCGCCTGCGGCCCGTGCAGGACCCCCACCCGCCTTTGTGGTACATGCGCAACGTGGAGACCTCGGCCGTCAACGGCATGCACTCGATCATCGTGGGGAACCTGGATTCGTTCCAGGCGAACGTGGAACGGTATTTCCAGCTTTGGGACGAGTACCAGGGCCCCGGCGCGCTGAACGCCCAGGGTGAAGAGCCCAAGATAGGGCTGGTCAACCACCTGTATCTGGCGGAGACCGATGATGAAGCCGCTACCATCGCCCAACCGGCGTGGGAACAGTACAAGTGGAACCTGGCCGCGCCGCGCCGTCTCGAGGTGGAAAGACGGGGCCTGACCCAGTTCTCAGGTGGCAATACCAACCCCCGGCCGTCAAACCTGCCGGATCGGGACGCGCAAACCTCCCGAGCCGCCACGGTACGCAGGTCCGGCTCTGCCGGCCTGGAGGAGCACGCCGCGCCGGGCGGGGGCGGGTTCAATGTCGTTGCCGGTTCTCCCGACTCCATCCGGGACTACATGGACGACTACCTTGAAACCGGCGCCAACTACTTCGTCGCCGCCTTCCAGTGGGGTCACCTGTCCCACGAGGAGACCATGCGGTCACTGGAACTGTTCGTATCCGAGGTTATGCCCCACTATACGTGATTGCCCGGAGAACGGGCCGGTGGGCGCAAGGGCCGGCAACAGCGCCTTGCTTAGATTCGCCGGCAAGAGGATCGGCGCCGATCCAGGGTTGCGCGCCGATGCCCGCCTGAGACGATACCGGACCGGCCTCCGAAGTACGTCGTACTCGGCGGTTATCGCCCTGCTTCACGCGGCGGGCCGCAGATTCGCGGGTAGGTGGGTCTCCCAGTCGGGGATCTGCCGCACGCGGGGCGAGGGCAGCAGCCAGGACTGGACCAGGGCCAGGGTGCTGAACCCCAGGGACATGAGCAGCGGCGCCAGATAGGTCCCCGTGAAGTCCCACAGGAGGCCGGCGCACACCGGGGCCAAACCCATGCCGAGGCCGCTGCCCAAGCTTTGCCATCCGTAGAGGCTGCCCTGGGGCACGTTGCCGTAATACTGGCGATTGGCGATGGGGAACGTGGGCACCTCGGTACTCTGGCCGATGCCAAAGAGTACGCCGAACAGGTAATACGCCCAGAGGTCGTTGGAAAAGAGGATGAGCAGCAGCGGGAAGACCTGGAGGGCCATGCCCACCACCCAGACCAGCCGGCAGCCCCACCGTTCCGCCACGATGGGCACGGCGCCCCGGGCGACCACACCGACGGTTTGCTGTGCGGCAAGCACGCCGACGGCCGCTTCCAGGGCCATTCCTCGGTCCACGGCGATGGCCACGATCAGCACGTTGATGATCTGGTGGCCCATGCATCCCCAGTAGTGGATGCCGATGAGGTTCCAGAAGGTGGTGGTGCGCCTGGCCTGCTGGATGAATACCCGGGCCCTTACCTTGGCGGTCTCGTCCCTTCGGGGCCTGCGGACCGGCTCATCCCCAAGATCGCCGAAGGGGCGTATGCCGATGTCCCCCGGCGAATTGTAGAAGAACTTTACCAACACCAGCAGGAGCGCTCCGCCGGCGATACCGGGGAGCCAGAAGATCCACTTGATC
This sequence comes from Dehalococcoidia bacterium, assembly GCA_022823505.1. GTDB lineage: Bacteria > Chloroflexota > Dehalococcoidia > Lucifugimonadales > UBA3495 > Bin87. Next base: position 4,850 of record JAJEIA010000016.1, on the reverse strand, counting down.
CCCAGTTGGCCGAAGGCCGCGCCGATCAGGAACAGGAAAGCGACCACGCCGATGCCCTGGAAGGACCAGACGACTCCCATCGCGGCTCCCAGGTGCCTCCGGAACCACAGCGTGATGCCGGACACCGGCAACACGGTGAAAATGGTCGAGGCGACGCCCAGGATCACGCCGAAGTAGAGGTAGAACTGCCAGAGGCTGTTCATGATGCCGGTCAGCAACATGCCGATGATGAACAGCACCGAGCCGACCAGGAGGAACCAGCGCACGCCGTAACGGTCCCCCAGCCACCCCACATAGGGGCTGGCCAGCCCGAAGATTATCCACTGCAGGCTGAACGCCAGGCTGATGGCGCCGTAGCTCCAGCCGAATCCCGCTGCGGGATCGCTGAGGTGGGGCACCAGGGCCGCCGCCGCGAACCGCACCGAAGAGGTGATGAACCCCATCATCGCGGCAATGGCCACGATGATCCAAGCGTAATGAATTCGGTTTGTCAGGCGCATCAATACCGCAGGTCAATGAGAAAGCAGCATTGTACCCGAAACCGTTCGCAGATGCAGGGAAGGAGCAATATCAAACAGGGCAATCGTGTCTCAAATGGCGATGGCGCCGGGGTCGACATTGGCGGCGATGAACGGTGAAATTTACCGGGATAAACAGGATAAACGGGATGGACAGGATGATTCGATGCGGGGCGGTTGGGCAATGGGAGGGCACCTGAAACTTCCAGGCGCGGAGATGTCTGCGCGTTATTACTCGCCAGGTTCCCGTCCACGCGATGGTACCGAATATGTTGAAGACGCGATTGCCCTGCGGTGTCAAAATCCTGCCGACGCTATCCAGGACCGGCCCAGCGTGCAGACGAGATGATTTCCAGGTCATATAATCAGGTCCAATCTCGGCAGTTTACGTCGGCATGAGAAACGATCTGTCGGTGTCGCGGAACTGCACGATCTTTTTACAGGAGGAAATCGTTATGGGCATTCAGATCAAGCGCGTTGGACACGTTGGGATTCTGGTTTCCGATTTTGAACGGTCTTTCGAGTTTTATACCAAGGTGCTGGGCTGCAAGGTGACCTCTCGCCGCCGGCGACCCGACGGAGCCGAGACGGCCTTCCTGCGGTTCGACGAGACCCACCATGATTTCGTCATCGCAACCGCTCCTGAGGGCGTGGACGTTTCGGAGAATGTGCCCGGCCGGGCCCGGCTGGTGCAGCAGGTCGCGTTCGAGGTGGAAAACCGGGACGAGTTCATGCGGGCCCTGGCCCACATCCACACCCACGGCGCGGAGATTGTCAGCGGCCCGCTGACCCACGGCATCGAGGCCGGCGGGAACCTGGAAGGCAGCGGCAGTCGCTCATTCTACTTTCTGGATCCGGACGGCAACCGGCTGGAGATCTTCTGCGACGGCATGAAGGTTCCCAATGGAGAGCAGTTCCCCCGGGCGGAGTACGCCGATGCAATAAAGGACTTCATGGAAAAGCAGGCCGCGAAGTCCGCAATCGCAGCCGACTGAGCAAACCCAGCCGAACGTCTCAATTGGCAGGTTGACCAAAAACGACGGCGGGGATCACTCCCCGCCGTCCTGGTTTGCCGATCGACGACTTGGTCATCCAGCCTACGTTTGGCGGACGAACTTGTCGATGCCGGTACCGTCGCTGAGGCCGACGTAGATGTCACCCCGGGAGTCCACCCAACTGCCGTGGCCGGGGCCGCGGCAATCGAACCGGGACAGCACGTTGCCGGAAGTGTCCAGCACGCTGACGCGGGCGGAGGAATCGTTGACGCTGCCCTCGCTGACCACCAGGTTCCCCTCGCTGTCGGCGGAGATGTCCATGGGCCGCTGGATGTCGTCCCAGATGGTGATGAACTCGCCGTCCAGGTTGAAGAGCTGCATCCGGTGGTTTTCCCGGTCGCACAGGAAGATCGTGTCGTTGTGGATCAGCAGGCTGTGGGGAAGGTGGAAGTGACCCGGCTCACTCTTGCCCGGTTCGCCCCATGACTGCTTGAGCTGGCCGTCCCAGCTGAACCGGTGGACGCGGGCGTTGCGGTACCCGTCGGCCACGTACAGGTCGCCGGAGGGGGAAGGGACCAGCTCGGCCGGGTAGTTGAATGGGCCGGCGGACCGGGGGCACAGGTCGCCCGGGTTTTCGCAGCCGGTGTCCGAGTGTACGCCGTGGCGGCCCAGCATCTGGATCGGCTTGCCGTCGATGGTGTAGACGAGGCAGACGGAGTTGTCCCGGTCGGTCAGGTAAACCGTGTCCTCGTCGTCGATGTAGATGCCGTGGGCGAAGGTGAAGGCGCCGTTGCCCCAGCTATCCAGCAGGTTGCCCTCCCGGTCGAAGATGAGGATGGGCGGGTCCTTGCGCTGGAAGGCGAACACCCGGTCCTGGGAGTCGGTGGCGATGGCGCTGACCATGGCGAAGGTGTCGCCTCCCGGGAGCTTCGCCCAGTTCTCCACCACTTCGTAGGTGTAATTGCCGCTTCCTACGGTCGTCATGCTTCTGGCCTCCTTGTAGTTGGTTGAGATCGCGTTGGTTGACGCCGCTATTGTAACGCCGAAACCGCCGCGTGTTTCAGCGTTGGCATGACTTCGCCGGTCGGCGGATCAACTCCGCATGGGAGATGCCGTGGACCGCCGCTACCCACGCCCGGCGACGACCCGACGGTGGGAGCCTGCCGCCGACAGTCACGTCCAGGCGCCGGTCTGAACACCGTCAACGGGGATGGCATCGCCGGGCCCACTGACACGGACCCTGTCTCCGCGCAGGCGGCGCTGTGTTAAAATCCCAGCCATGTCCCTGTCCGCGTTTCACCCAGTCATTCAGCGCTGGTTCCGCAGCCGGTTCGACGCTCCCACGGAGGCCCAGGCCGCCGGTTGGCCGGCCATCGCCCAGGGACGGCACACGCTCATCGCCGCCCCCACCGGGTCAGGCAAGACCCTCACCGCCTTTCTGACCTGCATCGATCAGCTGGTGCGGCAGGGCATGGACGCGGAGTTGCCCGACGCCACGCAGGTGGTCTACGTATCGCCCCTGAAGGCGCTGTCCAACGACATCCAGAAAAACCTGGCGACCCCGTTGGACGAGATTTCGGCGCTGGCGGAAGAGACCGGGGCTCCGATACCGCAGATAACCACGGCGGTGCGCACCGGCGACACGCCGGCATCGGAACGTCAAAAGCTGGCCAAGCGGCCGCCGCACATCCTCATCACCACCCCGGAGTCGTTGTACATCCTGCTGACGTCGGAAAGCGGGCGGCGCGGGTTGAAGCATGTCCATACGCTCATCCTGGACGAGATTCACGCCGTGGCCGACGACAAGCGCGGCGCCCACCTGGCCCTGTCGGTGGAGCGCCTGTGTGAGCTTTCCGAGGAGCCCATCACGCGCATCGGCTTGTCCGCCACCCAGCGACCCCTGTCGGAGATGGCGCGCTTCCTGGTGGGCAACCGGCACATTGACGCTGATGGCAATCCTGATTGCGTCGTAGTGGACACGGGCAGCCGCCGCAAGGTGGATCTATCCGTGGAGCTGCCCGAGCAGGAACTCGGTCCCATCGCGACCCACGAAATCTGGGGCGAGACGCTGGACGCCATCGCCGGGCTCACCGAGACCCACGCGATCACGCTGGTATTCGTCAACACCCGCCGGCTGGTGGAACGGGTGGCCCACCAGCTCTCGGCGCGCCTGGGAGATGAGGCGGTGGTTGCCCACCACGGCAGTCTCTCCCGAGCCACCCGGTGGGACGCCGAGCAGAAGTTGAAAAACGGGCAGGTCAAGGTCTGCGTCGCCACTGCCTCGCTGGAACTGGGCATCGACATCGGTGAGATCGACCTGGTCTGCCAGATTGGCTCGCCTCGTTCCATCGGATTGCTGGTGCAGCGGGTGGGCCGGTCGGGACACACCGTGGGCGGCGTGCCGAAGGGCAAATTGTTCCCTCTCACCAGGGATGAAATGATGGAGTGCGCCGCCCTGTCCCGGGCGCTGCGGCGGGGCAACCTGGACACCTTCGTCATTCCGTCCTGGCCGTTGGACGTGATGGCCCAGCAGATGGTGGCCGCCTGCGCCGCCGAAGACTGGGACGAGGACGCGTTGTTCGAGATGTGCCGGCGGGCCTACCCCTACCGTGACCTGCCCCGGGACCGGTTCGACCAGGTGGTGGGTTCTCTTTCCCAGGGATTCGCACCACGCCAGGGGCGCAACGGCGCTCACCTGCACCGGGACGGCATCAATCACCGGGTGAAGGGGCGCCGGGGAGCCCGCCTCGCCGCCCTGACCAGCGGCGGGGCCATCCCCGACAACGCCGACTACGATGTGGTGGCCGACCCGGATGGGACCTTCGTGGGCACCGTCAACGAGGATTTCGCCATCGAGAGCATGGCCGGAGACATCTTCCTGCTGGGCAACACTCCCTGGAAGGTCCGCCGCGTGGAGAGTGGGCGGGTTCGGGTCGAAGACGCCCATGGCAACCTGCCGACCATTCCCTTCTGGCTGGGCGAAGCCCCGGGCCGCACCCGGGAGCTTTCCGACGAGATCACGCAACTTCGCGAGGGCATCGACCGGCTTCTCGACAACCAGCAACACGCCGAGGCATGGCTGGTATCCGAAGCGGGCGTGTCGTCCGAGGTGGCCCGCCAGTTGGTGGCCTATCTCATCGAAGGGAAGCGGGTTCTCGGCGTGGTGCCCACCGCCAGCCGGGTTGTCGCCGAGCGGTTCTTCGACGAGAGCGGCGGCATGCAATTGGTGATCCACGCACCCTTCGGCGCGGCCATCAACCGGGCCTGGGGCATGGCCCTGCGCAAGCGTATCTGCCGCACCTTCGACTTCGAGCTCCAGGCTACTGCCACCGACGAC
>JAJEIA010000061.1 GCA_022823505.1 Dehalococcoidia bacterium | reverse complement strand
TGTCCCCACACCGCGCTCTACTCAGCAACCAGGGAGGTGATTGACCGGCAAACGACAACCTGATATTAGCAACACCACCACGCTTCCATGGTGGGTCAATGACCGTGGCAAAGCCGGGTCAATGACCGCGGAAATTCACAATCAGCCACGTGATTGATTGCGGACATCAACCGGACGCACCCCAATTGCAGAGTTGTGCAACTGCCAGGGAGAAACCTCTGTTAAACTGTCCACATCCGGCGAAATCGCCACCGCAGGAGGTAACGCAGTTGGAAACAGGCAAGCTGCCTCCGGATCTCCTGCGTGAATTGCTCTCAGACCTAGGCACACCCGACCCGCGGGTGTTGGTCGGACCCCAGCTGGGCGAAGACTGCGCGGTGGTTGACATGGGCGACCGGGTCCTGATCGCGAAATCGGACCCCATAACCTTCGCGGCCGAAAAACCTGGTTGGTACGCGGTCCAGGTGAATGCCAACGACGTGGCGTGCACAGGCGGAACTCCCAGGTGGTTCTTGCCTACCGTGTTGTTGCCGGTCAGCTGCACCCCCGACGATCTGAAGGGCGTTTTTGCGGACATGTCCGAAGCATGTCGCCGGATTGGCGTGGCAATCATCGGAGGGCACACGGAGGTTACCGATGGTCTTACGCGGCCGATTGTGGCGGGGACGATGCTGGGCGAGCTGGAGGACCGCTCACGGTTGGTTTCAACCGGCGGCGCTCTGGATGGTGACAGCATCATCGTTACCACCGGTGTGGCAATAGAGGGAACCGCGATACTCGCGCGCGAACACGCTGACCATCTTCTTGCGAGCGGTTTGGACCGACCTTCGTTGGACAAGGCTGGGGGCTATGTGGACGATCCGGGGATCAGCGTTCTGCCGGCGGCTCGGGCGCTGTTCGAGACCGGAACCGTCCACAGCATGCACGATGTGACCGAAGGCGGCTTGATCACCGCGCTCAGAGAGATCGCCGCCGCGTCAAACCTGGGATTGGTGGCCGAAGCGGAAAGCGTGCCTCTGCTTCCCGAGTGCGAAGCTATTTGCAACGCGCTGAGCATAGACCCCCTGGGATTGCTGGGCTCCGGCGCGCTGCTCGCGACCATGGCGGCCGGCGACGTGCCGGCCGCCCTGCGCGCACTGGACCGGGTGGGGGTCAGCGGATGGGAGATCGGCCAGATGATGGAGCCTTCGGACGGCCTGTGGCTGATCGACAGAAACGGCGAACGCGCTTTACCGGAATTCCGGCGCGACGAATTGGCTCGTTTCCTGGAGCAGAGGTAATCAATCTCCCAGGTAGAGGTCGATACATTCGCGCAGCTGCGCCAGCGTGATGTTGCCGCCGCTGACAGTTATCGATATCGTCCTTCCGCGCACCAGGTCCTTGCGGCTGGCGGCTCCGGCCAACGCGGTGGCGCCGGCCCCTTCGGCGAGGGTGTGCGCCTTTTCCAGCAGCATTGCGACCGATCTGCGGATGTCGTCCTCGCTGACGAGCACGAAGTCATGCAGGCGGTGCCGCATGATTTGCTGCGGCAATTCATAGCCCTCGGCCGTTGCCGTGCCCTCCACCCAAGTTCTCATCGGGGCCTGCACCAATTGCCCCTGCTCCCAGGACAGGTAGGCGGCCGGAGCCGCCTCAGATTGGACGGCGATAACCCGGATTTCGGGGTTAAGCGCTTGTGCCACGATGCACGCCCCGGAAACGCCGCTGCCACCACCGATCGGCAGGAACATGGCATCCACGTCGGGCAGGTCTTCGATGATTTCGAGGCTGGCGGTGGCCACCCCCGCGATAAGTTCGGGCTCGTTGACCGGATGAACATATCGGTACCCTTCTTCGGCAGCCAACCGTTCGCAGTACCTGCGAGCCTCATCGAAGTTCTCCCCGTGGAAGATCAATTCCGCGCCCAGGGCTTCCATTGACGCGACCTTATTCGGGTTTGCGCCCACTGGCAGGCCGATCAGTGCACGAGCTCCGAACGCTCGGCAGGCACTTGCGATCGACTGGCCGTGATTGCCGCTACTGGCGGTAATTACACCACGCTGCCGATCTGCCGGGTCCATGTTGGCGAGCAGGTTGATGCCGCCTCGGGCTTTGAACGCACCCAGCGGCAGATGCTCCTCGTGTTTCAGATAGACCTCCGCCTCCAACAATCCGCTCAGTGCGGCGGAATAGGTCAGCGGCGTACGAGGGAAGTAAGGGGCAATCGTGGCACGAGCGCGATACACGTCGCGCAGGGTTGGGATATTCACAGTCGCTCTCCGAATGAGCCGCTCAAGTGGTCGACCGCGGCCGACGGCAAGGGTATGCAGGGCTATCCAGGGTGTCAACCGGAACCGGGAACACACGGGTACGCAGCTTGTCATCGGTAGGAGTAAAGCGAGGTAGCGATCTCCGTTCGGCGGCCACTCCTTCCACCCCGACGCATTTCCACCCCGCGCTCGCGATCACAGGCCGCCCGATAGCCGGTACGCGCGAGGACCTGTGAATGACAGGATAGGACCGCAGATGGGTCCTGAACGCATTACCCGCCAGCCCAACCGGATTAATGCGAAGCGGTTGCGCGTGTACTTAGAATGTACCAACAATCCCCGTACGCGCCATGCATGTAATGAACCCTGGGCGGTTAAAGACAGGAAATGTAACCCAATCGGTGTACACCTGAACATTGCGGCATCGGGTGTACTACCGTTCGTGATCGATGTAGTCGCGGCGAACACGTGTAATACGCGGCACATGGATACATTTTTAGTCGTTATTACACTACTACCCGATGGTAATAGCGGCCAGTGGACACCGACCGCCGTACATGCAGTGTACTAACGGATAATACACGGATTCCTCATTCTCCGGTAGCGCAGTAATTGCCAATCACTCCTGCACAAGCAGTACACTGGCATTCCATAGCAAGCCATCGATCCGGTTGCAACATCCGATGCACGAGATGGATCACGGAGGCAGCGCCAACTGCCAGCTCGGATGGGGCCGTCCTGGTTGGCCGGACCGTGATCCACGGCGCTGGTACAAAATGGCCGAAATTGCCCGGATTCGGTTTCCAGGTTTCTGGCAACTCGGTCGGCCCTGTGTCAAAATAAGCACGTAACCAGGCACGTTCTAAAAGAATATAAAAAACTTTTAGGATTGTTCTTTGGCTGCGCTTGACATTCGTCAAATCTGTCGGTAGTGTAGCGGCAAATCAATGTCGGTAACGGCAAAACAGGATACCTGCACTGCTGGCCGGTGAATGTACATCGACAGGTACGCCGACGGAGGTGCATCATGGCACGCAAAACCAAATTGATGCTTCGCGTAGAAAAGGAATTTGACCAGCCTTTGGAGCGCCTGCTCCCCGAACTGGTCAACGATCAAGGGCTGACGGCAACGGCCGACACCTTGGGCGTCAGCAAGGCGACGCTGGGTTACTGGATGCTCAAGATGGGCATCAACGTAAAGCGGGTCGCGTTGGCTCCGGGTGAAATCCTGGAAGTCAAGCGCACCAACTAATCGAAACCACGTCGCGGTGCGACCCCAGGGTCACCCGCGACGCAGGTGGGCCGCCGGCGACCCAAAGGCGAGCTGGTCCGTCGGCGCACCCGTTCCGCGTGCGAGCGTGGAGCAGCGGAACTCCCCGGCCGGTGGCAAATGGTCGGGGCGTTTTGCTGTCTGCGTAAAGTGGCCGCAGACACGAAACCCGACTGCGCTGAGCCTTATCGCTCAACACGAACAAGGCGTCCACAACCGGGACGCCTTCACTAATGGCCTGGATGCGAGTCGGCCGGCTATCCGTTGAAAATGTCCTCGGGGAGGAAGGCCGACACGGTAACGTTGGGCAGGTCCACGATGTTGCTCACCCGGAGATCCACAGCGACGCTGCAGATTATGTAGGCTTGCTGAGCCGTCCAGCCGCGCTCCTGCAGCAACGCGATCATGTTGAGGAGAGCGTTTCGAGCGGCCAACGTGAGGCCATCCTCACCCTCCTGGGTACCGTCCGCGCGGATGGGATAGCCGATGGTGGCGGTGAAATTGCGCGGTGCGGCCCATTCCGGCGGGAGGAAGTAGCCGGGGTGAGAGTACCTGGGGAAGGTTATGTTATGCCGGGCGGCCTCGCCTTTGTGCACGGCGAAACGTACGGCCGCGGTGGCGCCCATCTCGATGGCCGTGATGCAGACCTCGCCGTCGCCCTGGGCGAAGTGGCCATCGCCGGCGGAATAGAGGCCGCCGGGAACGGCCACAGGGACGAAAAGGCGCGAACCCGTGGTGAGTTGCTTGGCGTCGACGTTGCCGCAGTTTTCGCGGGGCGGGATGGTGCGCAGGCCCTCGTTGGCGATCTGACCGCCTGCGGGCACGGCGTCCTCGGGGTCCGGCGGCGCGGCGGTGCCGCCCCGGCGCACGTAGTCGGCTTCGCGAGCGGCCCAGGCGGCCATCTGCTCATGAGAGGGCGCCAAGCCGGCCGTGCCCATGAAGGAGCCATCGGGAATACGGACCTCGGGGATCTGTGCCGATGTTGCCCAGCCATCGGCGATGTCCCAATGGACCAGGTATGGGTCGGTGAAGACGTCTCGGAGGAAGCCGGCACCCGGGCGGTTGCGGGTCCAGCCGCGAGGTTGAGCGGTTATGTCAAGGTACTCGATTTCCAACAGGTCGCCAGGCTCGGCGCCCTTGACGTAGACCGGCCCGGTGAGTGGGTGGCCCACCTTGGCGTCGAGCCCGGCGAGATCGACTTCGGTCATGCTGGGCTGGATCTGGGAATCGGAGGCGTCGCGGGTTTCGAGGACGACTTCCTCGCCGGGATCAACCTCGACGATAGGCGGGATGTCCGGATGCCAGCGGTTGTGGCCGAATTGAGGTTCCTGCCTGAGGCGCTTGGAGCGGTCGATACTCACGGTTTGCATGGCGTTCCCTCCTGTTTTGCATGCTCGTGGGTTGGAAATAGAGGCGGGTTTCCACCCGCCCCGTTGTGGGATATTGACAAGGGTAGGGGTAAGCGCGCACTCGCCCCTACCGACAGGCGCTGATCAGAGGGACCAGTCGTCGGGGAACTCCGGAGTGGGGAGAGGGCGGATCATGACCTCGACCAGGGCGGATTGTCCCTCCTCGGTGGCGCGGATGCCACGTTGGAGAGCGCCACGGATGTCCTCGGGATTATCCACGCGTTCCGAGTAGCAGCCCAGCCCGTTGGCGACGACGCTGAAGTTCCCACCCAGTACGGCCATTTCGGGAGGAGTGCCATTGGGGTCTTCCATGCCCATCATGCCACCACCGGTGCCGCCGTTGTTGATGACGACGGTGAGAATGGGGAGGCCCATGCGGGAAGCGGTCTCGAGGTCCATTCCGGTCATGCCGAAGGAGGCATCACCGAGGACGTGGACGACGAGGTGGTCCGGACGACCGAGCTTCGTGCCGATGGCGGCGCCGACGGACCAACCCATGGCAGCCATACCACCCATGGCGACGAAGTTGCGCGGTCGGGTGGTCATCCAGAAGGGGACCACGTAACCGCGACTGCCACCGGCGTCATGGAGGGCGATGGTGCGGTCCGGGTCGACGAGCTGCTGTAGCTCGTGGACGACACGGTAACCGTTGGTGGGCGACTCGGGATCGGTGAAACGGGGCATCCACTCAGCCTCAGCCTTTTCGTGGCAGGCGCGGATCTCGTCAACGATTTCCTGCTTCATGCCCCCGCCGTTGGGGCCAATGCGCTGGCGGACGGCATCGATGATGGCGCGGAGGGCCAGTTTGGCGTCGGCGAGCATGGGGAGGTCGACCTGGTAGGTCTTGTTGAGGTCGGCGGAGTCGGCGTTGATATGGATGATGCTGACGCCTTCGGGGATGGGCCGGCCGTCGGTGCCGTTGGGCTGGCGGAAGGAGTTTCCGACGGCGAGCACGACATCCGCCTTGCGGTTGATATGGATGGCCGCGCCGGAGGCGTAGCGACTGCGGGGATAGACGCCGCCGCCGAGGGAGAGCGGATGGTTTTCAGGGAAGACGCCCTTGCCCATGAGGGTGGTGGCAACGGGCATGGACAGCATCTCGGCGAGTTCGCGGACCTCGTCGGCGGCGCCGGCGCTGAGGGCACCACCGCCGGCGTTGAGGATGGGGAAACTGGCGTTGACCAGCATGTCGGCGGCGCGCTGTACCTCGGCATCGGAGGGCCCGGACTTTCCGGGGGTGCCGACCGGGGTGTAGGCCAGGACGGACTCGTCGGCCTCGGCGGTGAGGACATCCTGATGCATTTCGAGGACGACCGGTCCGGGCGAGCCGGAGCGCAGGGCAGTGAAGGCCCGGCGCATGACCTGGGGGATGTCCTGGACGCGGGTGAAGGCGCCGCGCCACTTGCAGAGGCCGTCGAAGATGTTGGCGGAGACCTCCTGCTGCCATTCCTGGCCGAGGTTCCGCATGGGGTGCTGACCCATGAGGAGCAGCACGGGGACGTTGTCGGCGTAGCAGCCGGCGATGCCCGTCAGGCAGTTGGTGGCGCCGGGCCCGGTGCCGGTCATGGCGACGCCGACCTCGCCGGTGGCGCGGGCGTAGCCGTCGGCGATCTCGACGCCGAGTCGCTCGTGACGGGCGGCGAAGGGCCGGATCGAGGAGGCGCGCAAGGGACCCCATAGCGGGGCGAGGCCGCCGCCGGCGAATCCGGATATGTAACGTACTCCTTCCTGTTCGAGAGCCCTGACAACGGCTTCGGATCCACGCATGGCTGCACCTCTAGTGATTGTGCGGGCAACCAGCGGTCCGAGTGGGGACGAGATTGCCACGCTTCGCTGGCAATGACGGTCAAGGAACGGCCGTCGATCTTGCCGGGATGATAGGGCAGCGTGGGAGTGGGGTCAACCGGGGCCTATGGCATGGATGGACCGGATGTACGGGCGCCGGGGAGGGAACGGTGATTTGACGGCCTCAGGATGCAGCGGAGTCGAGGATTATGTTTACCAACGCTTCGATATCGGGGAGGTAGCCATCCAGTTGTTCCTGCTCCATCCAGTCATTGTAGAAGTTGGGATGGCAAGACTCGGCGACGCCGAAGGTCACCCGGACGAAAGGATTGTCCAGCTTTTCGGCGAGTTCAAAGACGGCGTGGCGATTGTGAGCGCATTTGCCGTGGGGTATTCCCGGCTCTCGCAATAGGCTTTCAGGGCCTGGCCGGTGGCGCCCCAAAGCTTTTTCTGAACCCTGGACGGTATCGCCGGTCGCGATTTCCCGCCGGGCATCTTCGAGCAACTGCCAAGCCACGCGTGCGTGTTGGTCAGTGGTGGATTCGGCGTTAGTCATGGCTGTGCGTATAGGTCTGATGGATTGCCCGGATAACAGGGCGGGACATCGACGCGATCAACCTACGGCCACAGCATCGATGAACCGGATGGACCGGATTACGGTCGCCGGGGTAATGGATGCCTGCTTGCGCGGGCATGACGGATATTGGGTCCCTGAGACGCGCCGTCTGATGATGGCCGTATTCAGAGGACGATGTAGCGTCGGCAGGGCACAGGCGTTTACCGCTGCCGACCGGAGAAAGCAGGGTTATTTTGCGATGGGATGCCTCCTGTTGATTGATGATGCAGGCGATGAATTTTCGGGTGGTGACCAGGTTCCGAGCGAGTATCAGCCCTACGGCCGGAGGTGGTGCGCTGGGGTTTTTTGCTCTTATTGCCCATGCCCGGGGCATGGCGGGCTGTGGCGGGCCCGGTGGCCAGGGCGACTACGCCGGTTAGATCGACCGGCGGCAGTCTCCCACAGAGGCCGGCAGCGACTTGGTGCTGATTGGCCGTGAACGCTCGGAACCTGGTCGGAACCTGGGATTTTTCGCCTGCAAGGCTATGGTAGCACAGGCGTTCGGGAAATGGTAAGGGCGGTGGTGTCAGATAATCGAAGAGGCTGATTTGGGGCGCGCCTTGCCGCCGTGGACGGACGGTTCGTAGCACAATTTCGCGGAGAGAAGTCGGGCGAAGCTGCGACCGGGGACAGGAATCTTCACCCGGCGGGCAGGTCCTGTGCCAAAAACGCGAGTTCGTCCAGAACTTCCGGGAACGTGGGGAACTGATCACGCCGGAGTACTTCGTTGAAAATCTCGTCGCCCGTTTCAGGATGATAAACGCGGTGGACGTAGTGATCCGGATCGTCGTGCAGGTTATGGTATTTCAGAAGCAGATCACGGCCCGCAACAACGCCTATGTAGCGATAAAGGTAGCATCGGACAGACATTCGACCGGCGTTGTCGTGCCTAGTTTGCAGTTCCTTGGTTACTTCCAAGACCACGCCGTTATGGCAACGAACGTAGCCGTCGATGCGGACGACCCGGAGTGGCTCAAAGTGACGGACGACGAGCGTATCCTGATACCCGACTACGAAGTGATGCTCGCTCAGCCGGCGGTGGTGGACGTGCTGGTAGTTGTCCCAGGAGTTCCAGTCGTGGGGGTCGTTGCGAGGAGGAATTTCAGCTCGGCGTAGGTGTGATACCACTTAATGACCTCGATGGAGGGTACGATTGCGTCGCGGTCGATTAGCTCGGCCATCTTCGCGCTGGCCAGCTCGTAGCGCTGCTCGTATTCCTCGATCTCCCGCCGGTTGGAGGCGATCAGTTTGGGCAAGTCTGCGAGTGAAAAATGCTGAACCGGGAGGCCGGCAACGGTTTCTGTGATGGTCATGTCGTTCACCCTACGATGACGCCGTGAGCGTTTTGGCAGTGGTCCGAGCGGTTCCAGTCGTGTGGGACGTTGCGAGGAGGAATTTTAGCCCGTGGTAGGCGTGATACCGCTTGATAACCTCGATGTCGGGCACGATTGCGTCGCTGTCCACCAATGCCGCCATTTCGGCACTGGACATTGCGTAGCGCTTTCGGTACTCGGTGATCAGGCGTTGCGTTTCGGCGACGAGCTGACCGCGGGGGACTTCATGGACGGGGATCCGATGCCATTCGCTGTTAGCCATGTTGGTGGTGCCTCCACTGTCATTGTACATTTTCGCGGGCGGTCGCTGTTGCGTGGACAGGGAATTCACCGGGATGGACAGAACGCGTGTGCACCGATCGCGATTTGGGTTTCAGAACATGGGGTCCTGCCAGCTTCCGGCCGCGGCGACGGCGGGGGCGGGGTGCCATGACTTTGGGGCAATCAGAAGGTTATCAACTTGGGAGCGACCATGCGTCGCGCTACCTCATGAGTCAGGTGCTCGGAGTATTGGTGATCGTCACTGAAACAATCACGAAGGATGCACAGGACGAGTAGTAGGTAGAGCCCGTGGTTCATGAAAGCCGCTTCGTCGTCACCGTCTGATGATTCTCCGTATTTTTGGAAGTGGGCTACACCCCAGTTATTTCGAAATTTGTTGACAGCTTTGGCCCACTCGCGAGTATCACCTATGGCTGTCGTGAACGGATCGCCAGCCAGTTCAATCATATGAAGCAAAACACCCTTGAGGAGGTGGCTAGCGTCGCCGCTGCGATGCCGCATGAAGACATCGCACGCGATCAACAGATGGTTAGTTCTGTCGGTGATGAACGCTGGTTCGTGGTATATGTCCGTCACCATCAAATTACGCAGTGACGTCTGGTTGCGAAGTGAGTTCAGCCATTGGGCCACGCCGAGAGTTCCGTCGAATTCGTGGAAGTGAATCAGTCTGCGATGACTGAAAGGCTGGCCCAGGACACGCAGAATCCCTGAGTAATTCGCCGACAGGATCGACCGATGGACTTCCCCCTCGACAATGCGTAGGGCATCGATCTGGGCTGGTCTGCCGGTGGCGACGGTGATGAGAACCTGCAGGCTCAACACGCAATCCGTCGCACTCTCGAAAGATTGGGGCGAGTCAAAATCCACTCGGACGCACGATTTCTCAGCCGTGGGATGGCCGGTACTCCTATAGTGTGGCGCTCGCGCGGTCGTCGACAGTGGTGGCGCCAGTGATACGGTACCAAGATCCCAATGTGCGGGCGTTCGCAATCGCTCGTAGTCGTCGCCCATTTCGCCTGCATGACTCGATCGAACCAAGTCGGTTTCTGGGTGTTCGGGCAACCAGTATCGGGGCGAGGCGAATTGAATCTCGATGGCGACGATGTGGCTGGGAAATTGCCCATCGTAAGGGTCTCCCTTGAATACATCTGCGCAGGTCCAAGTGGTTTCTAGGATGACTTGGGAATCTTGGCGTCGAGGCATGTCGGGAGCCGCTGAGCATCTGAGCAACTTGATGCTGTCGCTCCCAACTCTGCCGCAGATCACGGAGCGGTCGCTGCCAGCATTACTGAAATAGTGCCTGTAAGGAAGTTCGAACCGCTGAAGAGTTACCAACGTGACGCTGCCGTTTTCTTCATATTGGATCGTCCCTGGGAATTGGTGATCCTCTCGATCAGGAAACCAAAACAGTCCGTTCTCTGGTGTGTTTGCCATCAGTTCCTCGCGTCGGAAGCGGTTATGGGTGAAATGTTATGCACTACAATCGGACCGGTCAACGGCGCTATGTCATATCTTGAGCGCGATGGATTCCTGCTTGCGCAGGAATGACGGCTTTGGGGCGAAGGCGCGTCGAGTCGACAGCGTTTGTTGACCGGCCGGCGGGTGCTGGGTATCATCGGCGCTACTCGGCTGGCTTGCAAAGCGCTCCATTTCTTGGCGAGTTTGCCGCGCTTCGCTCGGAATGACAACGACCTCACACTTCAATGACGTATCCAATGGAGAATTACCATGCCGCAGGCCCATGAGTTGATTGTGCAGTTTCTGGAGGAGGCGGGGATTGACGCCGTGTTCGGGATACCGGGCGGCGGGACGGGGCAGATTTTCACCAACCTGGTGGGGAAGGAACCTGCCATCAACACGTACCTGACGCGGCACGAGCAGACGGCGGCGATCATGGCGGACGCGTACGCGCGGGCGACCGGGAAGCCGGCGGTGATCATGGGGCAGGGGCTGTTCATGGGGTCGAACGCGTCGTTCGGGATCATGGAGGCGATGCTGAGCAGCAGCCCGATGCTGGTGCTGACGGACACGTCGGACGGCGGCGTGGGGCAGCATCCGGCGAACCAGTCGGGCGCCGGAGAGTACGGCAGCATCGACCTGCACAACATCTTCCGGTCGATGACGAAGTACACGACGCTGGCGACGTCGCCCAAGGAGGCGGCGCTGGGGGCGCAGCTGGCGATCAAGCACTCGATGAGCGGGCGGCCGGGTCCGACTTGCCTGCTGATGCGGACGGCGTCGATAGCGGGCGAGGTCGACCTGGAGTCGCCGCCGTTCATCCACGACACGGCGGGGTACCTGAACACGGCCAAGCCGCAGGCCGCGCCGGCGGACATCGAGAAGGCAGTGGAGATCCTGGCGCAGTCACGGCGGCCGGTAATCGTGGCGGGGAACGGGGTACACATGGCGGGGGCGCACGGGGCCCTGCAGCAGTTGGCCGAGCAGTGGAACGCGCCGGTGGCGACGAGCTACAAGGGGAAGTCGGCCATCGCAGAGACGCACCCGCTGTCGGTGGGCATGGTCGGGGTCTATGGGCAGGAGGCGGCGAACCGGGCAGTGGGCGACGCCGACACGGTGGTGATCGTGGGGGCGAAGCTGAGCCCGCAGGACACGGTGCGGGAGCGGCCCAACATATTCAACCCGCGAGGGCAGCGGATCATCCAGATTGACATCGACGACCGGAATGCGGGATGGACCTTCCCGGTGGAGCTGGGGCTGATCGGCGACGCGGGGAGCATCCTGGGTCAGCTGGTGGATGCGTCGGCTGAGGCGTCGGGATCCACGTCGGGCAACCGGAGCGAGTGGGCCGGGGCGCTGCCGGGAAGGAAGACGGACGCGGGGTTCTACGAGGACGCCGGGCTGCACACCGACTCGTCGCCGGTGCTGCCGCAGCGGCTGGTGCGGGTCCTGCAGGAGACGATGCCGGCGGACACGGTTTACGCGCTGGACGCGGGGAACAACCGGACGTGGATGGCGCACCTGTTCCAGTCGCAGCAGGCGCACACGTTCTTCTGCCCCGGCGGCACGGCGGGCATGGGCTGGGGACTTCCGGCGTCGGTTGGGCTCCAGATCGCGTATCCCGGGCGGCCGGTGGTGTCGGTGACGGGCGACGGCGGGTACATGATGACGGTGAACGCGCTGTCGACGGCGATGCAGTACAACCTGCCGATTATCTGCGTGGTGTTCAACGACGGAGCGCTGGGCATGGTGCGGCACCACCAGGCGCCGGGACAGTACATCGCGTCGGAGTTCGCGGAGACGGACAACGCGGCGGTGGCGCGAGGGTTCGGGTGCTTCGGGGTGCAGGTGGCGGACTCGCGGAACCTGGCCGACGCGCTGCGGGACGCGCGGGCGTCGGGTCTGCCGGCGGTGGTGGACGTGCTGATCGACCGGGGGCCGAGCCCGGACGACTGGCGGGCGGACGCGCGGCGGTCTGGGGAGACATAAGCGCCGGATTTGCATGGATGGACGGGATAGACGGGATTTTTGATCCTGATATTGGACGCGAGGGGCGAATGGTTATTCGCCCCTGCATTTAAGGGGAGACACCGATGGATTTCTGGACTGATGCACAGCTGGCCTCGATTGACCGGATGCTGAACCCGCGATCGATTGCGGTGGTGGGGGCCACGCCGCGGATGCAATACGGCGGGCGGTTTGTAGCGGCGGCGATGGGTTCGATGGAGAATGGGGTCAACGTGTATCCGGTGAACCCCCGGTACGAAGAAGTGCAGGGGTTGCAGTGCTATCCATCGGTGTCGGCGCTGCCGGAGGCGCCGGATGTGGTGGGCATCGTGGTGCCGTACCACGCGGTGCTGGACACGCTGCGGGAGAGCCACGAGAAGGGCGCCAAGTCGGCCATCGTGATCTCGGCCGGGTTCTCCGAGCGTGCCGTGGATGACCGGCGGGACCTGCAGGTGGAACTGGGGCGGTTCGCGCGGGAGTCGGGGATGCGGGTGAGCGGGCCGAACTGCCTGGGCCTGGCAAACCTGAAGGACGATATCTGGGCCAGCGCGTCGTCGCGAGGCGCGTCGGGGTTGAGCGGGCCGATCGGGCTGGTGTGCCAGAGCGGGGCGTCGGCCTTCGGGCCGTTCCTGACGCGGGCGGTGGACGAGGGGATCGGGTATACCTACGTCGTGTCGACGGGGAACGAGGCGGACCTGGACTTCTGTGACTTTGCGCGGTACCTGCTGGACGACGACGACACGCGGGTGATCGCCGGATTCGTCGAGGGGTTCAAGGACGGGCGGAAGTTCCTGGAGGTGGCGCGGCTGGCGGCGGAGAGGGGCAAGCCGATCGTGCTGATCAAGATCGGCCGTTCGGACCTGGGATCGCGGGCGGCCGGATCGCATACGGCGGCGCTGACGGGCGTGGACGAGGTCTACGAGGCGGCGTTCGCGCAGTACGGGGTGATACGGGTGCAGGACTACGACGACCTGCTGCAGGTGTCCAACATGATGGCGCGGTGCCCGCGGCCATCCAGGCGCGGGGTCGCCGTGGTGTCGCACTCGGGCGGTATCAGCAGCCTGACGGCGGACATGTTCGGCCAGGCCGGGTTGGATCTGCCGCCGCTGTCGGACCGGGCGCGGGACGGGATCAACGACATTTTGAAGGGCTTCGGGTGGGCGGCCAACCCGTCGGACGTGACGGGGTTCGCCAACAGCGACGATTTTCCGGCGATCATGTCGTTCATGGCGGAGGACGAAGGAGTGGGTACGCTGGTGGTGGCGTCGGCGGGCGCGGACGCGCAGGCGACGCAGGTGATCGCGCAGCGGGACGCCAGCAGGATGCCGGTGGCGTTCCTGTGGACGGGCACGCGGGGCGCGGACTCGGGTCTGCCGATGCTGCGACAGGCGGGCATCCCGGTGTTCTACGTGCCGGACAAGCTGGCGGCGGGGGTGCGGTACCTGAACGACTACCACGACTGGCGTGAGCAGCGGTTGGCGCGGGGGTTTGCTGCTACCGGCGAACTTACGGCGGAGCAAACGGCCGCTGCCAAAGCATTGACGGCAGGGAGTGCGCTATCGGAGTACGACAGCAAGGGGCTGATCAGGGCGTTCGGGGTAACTACGACGCGGGAGGAGATTGCGGAAGACGCTGATGCGGCGGTTGCAGCGGCGGAACGGATCGGGTATCCGGTAGCGTTGAAGGTGAACTCGGCGGACATCCTGCACAAGACGGAGGCGGGCGCGATTCGGCTGGGCCTGGCCAATGCCGATGCGGTGCGGGAAGCCTTCGCGGAAGTCACCGCCAACGCGCGCGGGTACGACGCGAACGCGCGGGTTGACGGGGCGCTGGTACAGGAGATGGTGTCGGGTGGCGTCGAGACAATTGTGGGCGTGTCCTACGACGCGCAGCTGGGGCCGATCCTGCTGTTCGGGACGGGCGGCGTGATGGTCGAGGTGTACAACGACGTTGCGCTGCGGCTGTGTCCGATCACGCGGGAGGACGCGGTGGAAATGATCGACGAGGTGAAGGGGGCGCGGCTGCTCCGTGGGTTCCGCGGCGCGCCGGCGGCGGACGTTGACGCACTGGCCGACGTGCTGGTGAGCGTTTCGCAGATGGCGGCGCAGCTGGAGGGTTCGCTGGGCGAACTGGATATCAACCCGCTGATGGTGCTGCCAGCCGGCGAGGGGGTGAAGGCCGCCGACGCGTTGGTGGTGGGCGCTGGCTGACGCACCAGCAAAACCCGGGGAACGGGCGATTGAACACGTTCCGCCAGCGCTGCGGACAGAGCGGGCGCTGGCGGAGCGGTTCAGGCAGTTCGCCGTGGAAGAGTGTTCAGAGGAGTCGGACGATGGGGCCGGCTCCCGGACTTACGAGATACTCTCGGAGGCCGCGGCTGGCGATGAGGCTCTGCTAGGCTTGGCGCGAATGTGCCGCTTGGGCCAGCCGATTCCCAACCTGTTTTTCGCGGCGGTAAAGCGGACGCTGGCCTCGTTTCCGGGCGCCGAATTGGCGGAACACTACCGCCGCGCGAGGGTGGGAGGCGCGCCGGCGCCGGACTTGGCACGTGCGTTCACTGAGTTCGCGTTGGAGCATCGTGAGCGGGTCGTCCAGTACCTGGAAACCCGCATGGTGCAGACCAACGAGGTCGGACGGTGCGCCTATCTGATGCCGGGTTTCCTGACCATTGCTCTTGAGAACCCGGGCCGACCCCTGGCTGTGCTGGACGTGGGAGCCAGCGCGGGTCTGAACTTGAACTGGGACCGATACCGGTACCGATACTCAAGCGGCGTTGAATTCGGGCCGGCCGACTCCGGTGTCGTTATTGATTGCGACGACCGGGACGGGTTGCCGAGTTTGCCAGCGACGTTTCCCCGGGTGAGTTTCAGGCGCGGGATCGACCTGGCGCCGGTAAATCTGGGCGACGACGAAGAATTCCGATGGATGCAGGCGCTGGTCTGGCCGGAGCACGCGGGCCGCGGAGCCCTGCTGGCCGCTGCGAGGGACGTGTGGCTACGGTCGCGGCCGACGGTATCGCAGGGTGACGCGTTAGAACTGCTACCGGATGCGCTGGGGGATGTGCCTGAGAATGCGGCGTTGTGCGTGTTTCACTGCCACACGCTCAACCAGATTCCCGCCGAGGGCCGGGCGCGGTTCGAAGGGATCCTGCGGGAGGCTTCGATGGAGCGTGTCGTGTACCACATGCCGTCAGAGGGGGACCGGGTCTCGCTGCGTAGGATTGCCAATGGATCTGCGACGACACTGATGAGTGCGCGGAGACAGGTACACGGCAAGTGGATCGCGTTTGATACCCATGCAAGGGTATCCCCTGAGTAGAAAACGTCGCAGCGATGGCTATCCTGGCGAATTCTAAGTCAATCGGTGCGCGGTCGTTGGCCGCTCACGCGTGTCCGGTATGCCATCGCCAGGAGTGAAGCGACGTGGCGATCTCGGTACTGCGGCCACGTCATCGCCCCGACGGGATTGCCACGCTGCGCTCGCAATGACATAGGACCTACGCAGTTGGAATCCTTTACACTCGTCATTCCCGCTTTCGCGAGAATCCAGTGGCCGAATTCCTTAAGAGTGTCCCAGATTCGCTCACCTTAGAGTGGATGGATTCCTGCTTTCGCAGGAATGACGGGTTTGTAATCTCGAGCGTGTAAGTCCCATGACAGACCGCGTGGAAGTGGGTACGCGTGAGCGTTGACGGCACGCGGCAATCAGCGGGAAATGGCCCCGACAGCACCGCGATCAATGGGACCAGGACTTGACGGCTACCACCGTGGCGGACAACAGGGTAGCGATGCAGAAGGTTGGCGTGGTCGCCAGGGAAACCGCACCCCACCCTGGAATGAGCGACATGACGGCGACCGCCAGAGCGGCGGAGCCGCCGACGATCAGGCCAGCGGCAATTGAGTTTATGAGAAGGTTCGTATACCACGGCCGTCCCGGCTCGATGCGCAGAACGTGGGAGGCCAGGTGCGTGACGGAAACGGTAATGATGCGGTTCATCTTTCCTGGAGCACCTCACCGGAAAGCTGGTTGATGCGGTAGAGGCGCACGAGCACGGCGGCGCCGGTGCGATCGGGGTCGCGGTCGAGTTCGCCCTGGACGGTGCGGGACATGACGTTGTCTCGGATCGCGCCCTCGCGGTACATGGTGGCGGTGCCGTAGAAACGCAGGTTGACGCGCTCGGTGGGGTGCCGATAGAAAAACACGACCTTGGAACCGTTCTGAATATTGGCGGCGGAGTTGCGCCAACCGCGTTCCCAGAACGCGAGGGTCTCCCGGTCGAACACCAGCACACTGCCCCGCATACTGATCTGCGGCTCGCCGTCCGTAGACACGGTGGCGATGAACATGGGGCAACGGTCGGCCAGAGCGTTATCGATGCGGCGGCGAAGTTCGTCGTCGATGTAAATCATGGGAAACTCCTGAAAGGTGCGGCCGGGTACGACATTGTCAAAAAGGGCGCACAGGACCCGCGCGAGTAGCCACTATAGGATACCCGACGCTACGCGGGGCAAAGGGGGCGGCTCAGGCGGACCCGGTCTGTCGTCGCCAGTAGCCTAGTGGCGTGGCGATCTCTTTGACCAAGAGTCGGCACCTCCGCCAACGAGACTGCCACGCTGGGTTCGCAATGTCATTGGGATTGTGCGCCTGAAATCACGAACCCGTCATTCCAGCTTTCGCAGGAATCCATTCACATTCCAGTGAACGGGTCTGAACATTGGTAACGATTTCGGCCACTGGATTACCGTTCTCGCGAGCCTGTCGATTGTACAGACTTCTGATGTACAGGCTTCCGACAACGCGACTGCCATGGCAATTCCAGGGAAACTGGGTACGCGTGTGAGCTTTTCGATGATCGATAGGCTTACGCCAACCCGTCGCGCGCGGACATAGTGCAGTAGCTGCGAAGGTTATCCAATGACGGGCACCGAGGGGTCGAAAGAAGCTTCGGCGGCGGCGAGGGCGGCCTGCTTTTCGGCGTCCCGCGCGGCGCAGGCGGCGCTCATGGCGAGCACGTCTTTGGCCCACTCGTCCACCGGTACGTCGATCATGCGCCCCGCGAAGGGAGCGGCGGCGGTGCCGGCCGCCAACGCCTGGGCGAAGACCTCCCGAACCTGGGTATAGTATTCGACCAGGGATTCCGCGGGGGTATACGCCTCGTTCACGGCGTCAATCCACATCGGATGCCCGCAGACCATGCCTTTGAAACCGAGGTTGCGGGTATCGGTGGCGATCTGGACCATCTCCTCGTGGGAGAGATGCCCCGTTTGCGTACCCATGGGATCGGCGACGGCGATGGGCTGCACACCGGCGGCGGTGGCCTCGATACACAGACGGCCACGGGCGAACACGAAGGGATCGTGCTCCGATGACTGGGTGACACCGAGAGAGGCGGCGAGGGCGGCCTCGTCAATGGCTACCTGCCTGACCCGGGACGAGGCGGTGATGATCTCGCGGACGTTCCAGACCCCGGCTGCGTTCTCAATGGAGGGCGTTATCTCGAGGGAGCCGCGAGCTACGCCGTGTATCTTTTCGAGGTCGGCCAGGGTCGCATCTGCCTCGGCGACCTGACCGCCGGTTTGCACCCCCGGGAGCACGATGCCGGTCAAACCGGGGCCGACGGCGGCATCGCTGTCGGCGTAGGCAAAATCGGCGTTGACACGAACGAAGACCTGTGCGCCGCCCTTGCCGGCAAGGGCCACGAACTGACGGAGCACCTTCCGGATCTGAGGCAGCTCAGCGGCGGGAGTGCCGTCCTGAAGATCGATGGTCACGGCGTCGGCGCAGTGCATCCAACTGCGACTAACCATCCGCGACTGTGCGGCCGGGACAATCAGGTTGGAACGTCGTACAAGGATGGGCATGTTGGAAAGCTCCCGGTCAGCTTTCGGATTCGGATACTTCGGCCGCACGCACGCGGGCGACTGCCTCGGCTTTCTCCTGGTCTCGTTCCTGGCACAAGGCTCGCCATTGCAGAAGTTCCCGTGCGCGGGCAGCCTCGTAGCGATCGATCACGCGATGCCGCCCCAGGTAGGAATCGGCGGACATGGGGCGCGGATGGCCCTCGCGGTCCATGGTAGTCACGTCGACCTGGTGCCAAGTCTCTCCGGTACGATCGAGCTTGCGGTACTCCTGGAGGACCCATTCAGCGTCGGAGAGTTCGTCCTCGGTGGGCGCGAAGCCGCGGATCTGGGGTTCAACCACGGCGGGATGGAGGCCACCGCCGATGCGGAAGCCACACTTGCGAGAGGCGTCCGCTTCGGCAAAAGCGCGGTCGGGGTCGCTGACGCTACCGGTTATGTTAGGCGTGAAGGGGGCGGCATGGGGTTCGCGACCGGCGGCGCGGGCAGCGAGTTCGACCTCGCCCTTACCGTAGACGAACTGGTCGAAGCCGACGAACATTTCCACGCCGAGGTCGCGGGACATGTCGTAGCCCGCGGCTCCGCCGAAGTCCATGATCCTGGGGCTGGCGGTCACGATCTCGTAGGCGTTGGCGACGCCGACGGCGGTCTCGATGTTGGCGCCGATTTCGACGGTGCCGGGCCGTATGCCGCGTTCGGCCTCCAGCCGGGTGATGATCTCGTCCATACGCTCGATTTCGTGTCCGTACTCAGCCTTGGGGTAGTTGACCATCATCAAGCCCGGCCAGACGGCAGCGTTGAGGTCTGCTTCCATCAGGTCGTGATTGATGCGGCAGACCGCGTCCGCGCCCCCCTTATTGACCACCGGGATGGATTCGCGAACCAGGTTGCGAGCGACGTCCTTGAGGTTCGGAGGGACCGAGTCCTCAAGGTCCATGTTGATGTAGTCGCAGCCGCGATGCCAAGCGTTGTCGATGAAGCGGGGAGTGACGATGGGCATCGTCAGGCCGGATCGCTTCAACCGGCGCAGTGGGCTGGACATGGGAAACTCCTAGGAGACCGGAATGGGAATACCTTCGACGGCGGCGGCCTTGATACGATCACGGGCAGAGCAGGCGTCGGCCCACGCCACGGTGTTGGCGGCCTGCTGGACGATGTCTGGGGTGAGCACGCGCTCGTCCACGGACACCACGGTGCAAACGCCGGAAGCGGTGGCCGATGCGTAAACCTCGCATAGGTCGTGCGCCACCGCGACCTCGGATTCCGAGGGGGTGAATCCGGCATTCAAGGAAGGCACCTGGTCGTCGACAACGCAGAAGGAGCCCTTGAACCCGATGGAGCGCCCACGCTGGGCGGCGGCGAGGGTGTTTGCAGGCGTGGCGAGCAAGCCCCGGTCGGGGAAGCGCCACCAGGCACCCAGGGGAACGGTTCCGGTGGCGGCCGCCAGGGTAACCAACCGCTGCATGAGATATTGCATCAGGTGGATCTCGCCCGACGGCTCTGGTCGCAGGTCCATGACCAGATCGGCGCGCCCGAGAGAAAGGCCCCAGGTGCGTGAACTGGCGGTGGTTACCTCAAAGCCGTTGTGGTTGCCCCGGGCGGTTTCCAACGAGAGGACCAGTTCGACGCTGCCTGGCAACATGCCGCGGCGACTTTCCAGGTCGGAGATTATGGCGTCGATGGCGTGGACTTGCTCGGGTGTTTCGGCGCGGGAGGCCACGATGCCATCGAGCCCGGGCCACACGGCCGCGCTGAGGTCGGCAAGCATCAGTTCGGGATCGATCTGGACGAACACCTCGGCGCCGGTGGACTTGGCCGGCACCAGGCATTCGCGAAGGGACTCACGGGCGGACGGTTTGTCGGTTTCCGCCACGAACTCAGCGAGGTCGAGCACGATCACATCCGCTCCGGCGGAGGGCGCCGTCGCAACGCGTTCCGACCGCGAAACTGGGGTTAGCAGCCAGGAACGCCGAACGTCGGCAGATACAGTCATGGCGGTGATCCGTGCGTCATTGGGGAATGAACGGCGGCATTATTGTTGTATAATGCCGCCGATGCAATCGAGGTCGGTTGGTTAGTCGGAAAAGTGTAACGAATTATATGTGAGTCCGCACAGAGTGGCAACACGACCGGGTTGAAACGGGACCGTGCGGGCCGGTAAACGCACGAACAACTCGCCGTGACCCCTCGGGTCGCTCGGAGCCGTCACCTCGTTGCTTTGTTGCAAGACGTTTGCCGAAATTCGCTTCATCGGTTGCGAACCAGCAATCGTCGGCGCCCTCGAACCACTACACTGGG
Organism: Dehalococcoidia bacterium; assembly: GCA_022823505.1. Lineage (GTDB taxonomy): Bacteria > Chloroflexota > Dehalococcoidia > Lucifugimonadales > UBA3495 > Bin87. The sequence goes on along the minus strand of JAJEIA010000061.1, from coordinate 12,722 downwards.
ACGTTCACTTCGACGGCACGTGTCCCGCCTCCGTGAGACGTTCGGGCCGCATTGGCCCGAGCGGGGGGCGCCGGAGCCAGACCACCGACCGTTCCAGGACTTACAGGAGCAATTCTCCAATATGGCCGCTAGTTTGGAAATCCACGATCTGTTCGACGCGGGGCAGATACAGGTGCGACTGGTTGAAGAGGCGGGTGAGGTGCGCGAAGCGGCGCCGGTGGCGTTCGGCGTAGACCTCTCGGAGGAGGAACGCGGAGCGTTGGACCGGTATCACACGGAATTCCGACGCGAATCGCCCGGGGGTATTGCCCAGATTGAAGCGGTCGAGCTCGCGATGCGTAACCTGGGCCGACTGCTTTTCGAGTCTGCCTTTGGAGCGGAGGGCGAGAGCCGGGCGATACTGGACGAAGTGATGGGGCGGGACGAGCGGGGAGTCCTGACCATCGTGTCCGCGCGGCCCGGCTTCATGACCCTGCCGTGGGAATTGATGAACGACCCGTCGCTGGGGTATTTCATCAATGGGTTGGTGGGAGTAGTGCGGCAGACCGCAGTCACGGCGCCGGCCGAGGGTGCGGAAGCGGTGGAGGAAGACACGCTGCACGTGCTGATGCTCTCCACGAGCCCGCTGGCGGTGGAGGTTCCACAGTCCGGCGCATTGCTGACCGAACCCGTCGCGGCGGGGGGAAGCCTGGCCGATGCCACGGTGGCCGCGTTGGAGGGCTTGAACGTCCAGGTTTCGCTGGACAATCCGAGGCCGGCCACGCTGGACGCGCTGGCGGGGCTGCTGGAGCGCAACCCTCACCACTATCACGTCGCGCACATTGACGGGGCGACGCTGGCCGAAGACGGGTCGATTGTCCTGGAGCGGGACGACGGCAGCCACGACGCCATCACTGCGGCCGCCCTGGGCGAGGCCCTGGCTTCCGGTGGAATCAACATCGCGCTGGTCACGGCCGGGGTCCAGGAGGAGTTTCCGCCCCTGACCGGCTGGGCGGAGACGGCGATAGCGCTGGCCGCGGCCGGCGTTGCGCAGGTCGCGGTGCTGCCGGTGCCACTGCATCCGGATGCCGCGGAAGGTGCCGTGTCCGCGTTTTACCGCCGCATAGCGCAGGGCTACACCGTAACGGAGGCGGCGTCCTCCGTGCGGCGCGGGCTGATGGACACCCCGGAGCGGGTCACGATGTACGGCCGGCGGGTGTTCTGGGACTGGCACCTGCCGTGCGTCTACCAGTCGCGGGCCCACCAGCCACCGGTGATCGCACAGGTTCAGCCGGACCCGCTGGCGGCGCCGGTGATCCATCCGGAAGAAGCGCCGACCGACGACCTGCAAATTCCGGTGGCCGGACAATTCGGATTGGTGGGGCGGCAGGCGGAACTGCGACAGCTGGAACGGGCCCTGAAGGCGCACTCGGTGGTGCACCTGACGGGGGACACCGGCGTGGGCAAGACGGAACTGGCCCTTGCGCTGTGCCGTTGGTTCCTGAAGCCGGCGCGGGTTGCGTACCCGGGCGGCGTGTTCTACACGGCGTTCGAGACGTCACAGCCGGCCGGCCTGGAGCGCGTGGTCCACGAAATCGGGACCGCCGTGTCGGGTCTGGATTTCGCGGACATGCCGGCGGAGCAACAAAGGCGGTGGGTGACGGCGTACCTGCACGAAAACCCGTCGCTGCTGGTATGGGACAACCTGGAAAACGTCGCGGGCTTCCCCGACGAGGCCCCCGGCCTGCTGGACGAATCGGAGTTGCCGCAACTGGCGGCGTTTCTTGGTGAAGTGACCACGGGGCCCGTGGGGACCAACGCGCTCCTGTTGGGCCGGCGGGCAAACGAGGACTGGGTTACGGTTCCGCACGCGTCCCTGACGCTGGAGGGATTGACCGGGGCCGACCGGCTGGCGCTGGTGGCCCAGATCATGCACCAGGCAGAGGTGCCGGCCGGGCGCGTCGACGCCGACTTCTTCGAACTGCTGGGGATTCTGGACGGGCATCCGCTGGCGATGCAGATCGCGGTACCCCCGGTGAAGGAGGTTCCCGCAGCGGTGGTGGTCAGCGAGATTGCGAGGCTGATCGACAGCGAACCGGAAGGCGGCGAGGCCGGGCGCGGGGCGGAACTGACGGCCTCGATGGAGTACGCATTCTCGCGGATGTCGCGGCGCAACCGGACGCATCTGCCGTTCCTGTCGCTGTTCCAGCGTCGGGTCATGCTGGACGTGCTGTCGCACATCACCGAGGAGCGGGCTTACGGGCAGATTTTGGGAGACGACCTCACCGCCGGGGCGTCGCGGAGCCTGCTCTCGCCGGACGGCGGGATGCAGTCCTCGGGCCGCTCGTATGCGGCGTGCCGGACGATGCTGCGGGCGGCGCATGCGGCGGGGTTCCTGGAATCGATTTCCCCCAGCGTTTACCAGATCAACCCGTCGCTGCCGTGGTTCCTGGGACGGAAACTGGGTCGGCAGGTGTCCGGCAACGGGATTCAGCAGCTGGAAACGGAGTTCGTCCGGGTGTACGCCGATACGGCGGACTACTTTATGGAAAGTCTCTACGAGAACCAGGACACCGGCGTGACGGCGGTGCTGGCGGAGGAGGGCAACCTGACCCAAGCGCTGGGGCTGGCGCTGGAATACCGGCAGTGGGACAACGCCCAAGTGCTGTTCCAACCTCTGGCGCAGGTTTACCGGATGCAGAAACGGTTCCCGGAGTTGCGGCGGTTGCGCGGCCAGCTGCTGGATACCATCGGGCACACCGCGGGCGAGGCGGAAGGCAACGGCGCCATCGAATTCTGGCAGTACCTGCTGGGCACGGACGCGATGGAATCGGTTGAGCGGATGGACCTGGAAAGGGCCGACCTGTTCAACCGGCAACTGCTGGACTACCTGCTGGAACAGCCGGACGGGGAGACGGACCCGCGCACCGCGGCCGTCTACCACCAGAACGGGCTGATCGCCACGCGGAGGAGGCAATACGACACCGCGTCGGAGTGGCTGGAGAGGGGACTGGAAATCATCGACGGCGGCGAGGACCAGGAATCGATCGCCGACGCGTGTTTCGCCATCGGGCAGGTGCGGCACCACCAACGGCAGTACGGGGCCGCCAAGGAGTGGTACTCCCGCGCGCTGGACATTCACCAGCGGCTGCCGGATTACGAGGAGATGGTCAACGATTTTCGGGCGCTGGGTTCGGCGTGCCACCTGCGGTTCGAATACGACGAGGCGAGAAGCTGGTACCACCGGGCGCGGGAGATCGTGGAGGAAAACCGGGACGAGGAAACCGCGGTCTACATCTTCCATTCGCTGGGCACGGTGGACCACTCGGAATACCTGTTCGAGGATGCGCAATCGTGGTACCAGCAGGCCCTGGGCCTGAGCGACCGCCTGGGCATGACCGAGCAGATGATCGTCGAGTTCCATCACCTGGGCACCCTGGCGCAGGCGCGGGGCATCACGGATGAGGCGGACGAATGGCTGCGGGTGGCCATGGAGTACCGGGAGCAGATGGGCGACGTGCGGGGCGTGGGCGTGGAGGCGCGGCAACTGGGCGTGGTCCATCACGAGCAGGGCGACCTGGACCAGGCATATTACTGGTACGACCAGGCTCGCATCGCCTTCGAGAACGTGCGCGACGTGCTGCGGGCGGCGCGGACCTATGGCCAGCTGGGCATGGTTGAGGAACAGCGCGGGAATTTGCCCGACGCGCTGGAATGGGTGGCGCGGACCCATCAGCTGGTAGCGGACCACCAACTGCCCATGCTGGTGCAAGTGAAAGCGCACCTGGCACGGCTCAAGGAGCAGATGGGCGACGACCCCTTCGCGCAATGGTGGCGAGACAACACCGGAGCCGAGCCGCCAACGGACCTCGACGTGGACACCAGCGAAATCCTGTGAAATGGGTTTTGCATGGATGAACAGGATGGACGGGATTATTTGAGGTGAATTGAAATGGCGCTAGTCCGACTGGAAATCACGACGAGGAAGCCGTTTGCCGAGGGACATACCTTCGGCGCCGCCGGCAGTTACGAACAGATTGACGGATTGGCGCACTTCGCAGCGGATCCGGTGCATCCTGACAACACCGTCATCGCGGACATTGGGCTGGCGCCTAGAAACGCTGACGGTATGGTGGAGTTCTCCTCCGATTTTCGCATCATCAAGCCAGTTGACAATGACCACGGAAATGGACGGTTGCTGCTGGACGTGCTGAACCGGGGCAAGGAACTGGCGCTGAAAAACCTGAACAGCGCGCCGGACGGGCCGCCGGATGCCGACCCGCATCCGGGCAACGGGTTCCTGATGAACCAGGGCTACAGCCTGGTGTGGTGCGGCTGGCAACACGACGTGCCCGACGCGCCGGGCCTGTTCCGGTGCAACGTACCCAACGCATTGAACACCGACGGTTCGCCGGTATCGGGCAGGATCGTGGTGTCATTCCAACCATTGGCGCATATCAGCACGCAATTCCTGTCCGACCGGGATCACCGGCCGTATCCGACGAACCACCTGGAGAGCTGGGATTCCGTACTGACGGTCCAGGAACACGAGGATGCTCCGGAGACGGTCATTCCGCGCGAGAAGTGGGCATTCGCCCGGCTGGTGGACGGCAGGCGGGTGCCGGATGCGGCGCACGTGACCCTGGAAGGCGGCTTCGATGCCGGCAAGGTGTATCGGGTCGTGTACGAGACTTCCCACGCGCCGGTGGTCGGTCTGGGGTTGTTGGCCACGCGGGATATCGTGGCCTGGCTCCGCCATGGCAAGACGGACGTCCTGGGGACGGCCAATCCGCTGGCCGGCGCGCTGGGTCGGGCCTACGCCTACGGACGCAGCCAGAGCGGCCGATTCCTCCGGCAGATGCTGCACCTGGGGTTGAACCGCGACGAGGAGGGCAGGATCGTGTTCGAGGGGATGCTGCCCAACGTGGCCGGCGGCAAGATGGGCGAGTTCAACGTCCGGTTCGGCCAGCCGTCGAGCCTGTCCAACCGTAGCGTGAACAACCTTCCTCCCTTCCTGGACCTGGAACCGGGTGGAGAGGACGGTATCCTGGCAGAGGTGACGCGCCGGGGCGTGGCTCCCAAGGTGATTTACACCAACACCTCGTCGGAGTACTGGGGCGGGCACGGAGCGCTGGCGCACGTCACCGCCGACTGCCAGGGAGATGCCGCGCTGCCCGACAACGTGCGGTCCTGGCTGTTCTGCGGAACGCAGCACGGGCCGGCCAACCTGCCGATCTCCGATACCAATCCGGATACGGGCGCGAGGGGCACACACGCGCTGAACTACGTTGATTATCGGCCGCTGATGCGTGCGGCGCTGGTGCACCTGGACAATTGGGTTACCCATAACGCGCTTCCCCCAGCGCATGGGTATCCCCGATACGCGGACAGCAGCATCGTTGGGGCCGGAGTGTTGGCGGATCTGTTTGCTGCGCTCCCGGGAGTGGAGTTCCCGGAGCACCATAAGGTGATGCGGCGGCTGGACTTCGGACCGGACCGGGCCGTTCCGTCGGTGATTCCGCCTGGCGTCGGTGAAACGTATCCATCCCTGGTGTCAGCCGTGGATTCCGACGGCAACGAAGTGGGAGGCATCCGGCTGCCGGCGGTCGCGGTGCCGCTGGCAACATACACGGGATGGAACGTGCGCCACCCCGACATCGGCGGAGCCGGACAGGTTCTGTCGCCGGGCGGCACAGTGGTGGGAGGGGCCATCCCCTTCGCGGTGAGCCGGGCTGAGCGAATGGCGTCCGGCGACCCCAGGCCGTCCATCGAAGAGCGGTACGCCTCGCGGGACGAATACCTGGCGCGGGTGCGCGAGTACGCCGAGACGCTGGTTCAGCAAAGCTTCCTGCTCCCGGAAGACGTGGACGTGGTCGTGGGTCAGGGCGCCGAAGTTTACGACGCCATTGTGGGCGCTCGGGAGGCGGTGGCGGCGGATGATTAAATGACGAAGATGAACGGGGATTTTGGAGAAAACGGCGATGTCAATCAGCGGCGTGGCGGATGCCATCGGACACATCAAAACTCAGTTGGCAAAACTCCCAAAGGAGAAAAGGTGGCCGATCAACGAATGGCCGACGCGCTACATTCTGATTGATCCGGTGTTGAAAGGGCTGGGCTGGAACATCCACGATTACGATGAGTGCGAAGTGGAGGCTCCGATGCCGTCCGGCCAGTGGATGCGGACGGCGGACTATCTACTGTACGATCACAACGGTTCTCCTGTCGTTGTCATCGAAGCCAAGTTCCTTTGGGACGATTTGCGCAATCCCGACAGCATTGAGCAATTGGCTGGCTATACCCAGGATCTGCGGAAAGGATTTGGGGTACTGACGAACGGCGTAGAATGGCATCTGTACCGATTGAACCAAAATGTTGACTTCACCACAAAGCGAGCTATCAAGATCAACTTGCTCGACGGGGACCGCAGGGAAAGAGCGCGGGAGCTAAATGAGCAGCTGGCCAGGGATCGGTGGTGGTAGTAATGAACAAACAGCGCGGGAAACCGGCCTTTTATCACACGCTCGACGCCGCTGAGTTAAAGGGGCGGTGCTTGGAGCTTGTTTCCGAGATCTACCAACGCGGAGGCGCGTTGGTTGTCACTGAATCCGGCCGTCCGGTGGCTAAGCTCACGCGCTACGTGGAGATATCCAATCCCTCACGGGGAGCTTTCAAAGACATCAAGATACTCGGCAACATAGAAGGCCCGATGCCCGTGGAGTGGTACACAGATCCGGCCGTTCAGACGGATGATGATTGGAACATCTCCGGGCCAATGCCAGCGTCCTGGTTCACTGCGCCCGATGATGTCAGGCCATCGGAGTACCGGGTGCCGGAGCTAGTCGACGTGTCGATTCTGCATCGGCACAAACTGCTCACGCTCGACACCGATGAGTTCCTAACACAGTTAGAGGAAATCATTACGGCCGTCTCCGAGAGTGCGGACGGCAAGGTGGTAATCTTTGACGACGAAAAGCCTCTGGTTGAGTTGACCGCAGCAAAGAAAGGTTGAGTTGACGCTGCTTGATACCAACGTAATCATTTGGTTGCTCACGAACAATCCGAGCCTGGGTCACCAAGCTGACCTGCTGATTGCAATGGCCATCCTTCGAGGCGAAGCCGGATTTTCAGCGATTTCAATCTGGGAAATCGGAATGCTATTACAAAAAGGGCGTATTCCTACGGGTAGGACTGCTGCGCAATGGCATGAACGGTTATCATCAGATGGATTTGTGGAAATCCCGGTTGACAGCTCCATCGCGGCGCGGGCCAGCACTTTGCCTGACATGCACGGCGATCCGGCAGATCGCATTATCGTAGCCACCGCGCTTCAAGGCCATCGTCTCATCACCAGCGACAGGCCGATCTTGAATTGGCCGCACCAACTTGACCGATTTCCCGCTCGGCGCTGAGCCGGCCACACAAGGAGCAATCGTTATGTCTGTTGGAACTTCCATACCCCTGCCGGCTTACACACTTGATCCGGCCTTCATGGCGCGGACCGCCGAGTCGCTGGGGTTTGAATCGATCTGGTACGCCGAACACCCTATCCTACCAGTGCAAAGCGCCAGCCAGTTTCCCTCAGGAGGCGAGATTCCATGGACCTACGCCCATTTCGCCGACCCGTACATCGCGCTGGCGCGGGCCTCCGGCGCCACCAGCACCATCAAGCTGGGGACCGGCATCACGCTGGTGCCGGAACGAAACCCGTTGATGCTGGCCAAGGAGATTGCCACGCTGGACCGGGTCAGCGGCGGCCGGTTCCTCTTTGGCATCGGAGCCGGCTGGAATCGGGAGGAAACCGAGATCTTCGGCGGTGACTTTGACCATCGCTGGACGCAGACCCGTGAAGCGGTGGAGGTGATGAAGGAACTGTGGACGAAGGACGAGGCGGAGTTTCACGGGACGTACTACGATTTCCCGGCTGTCAAATCGAACCCGAAACCGGTTCAACAGCCTCACCCGCCGGTAATACTGGGCGGGCTGGCGCGCCGGGTGTTGCAGAGGGTTGCCACCTGGGGCGACGGCTGGCTGCCCAACCGGATCACGCCGGCCGAGGTGGAAGACAGTAGAAAGCAGCTGGATGAACTGGCGGAAGCGAGGGGGCGCGATCCCAAATCGCTGACCATCTCGGTGTATGGCCAGGCTCCGGACGGACAACTGGTGCAGGACTTCCTCAACGCGGGGGCCAACCGGGTGGTGGTGCGTCCCGACCACTGCGAGACCGAAGAGGAAATGACCGCCCAGATGGAACGCATCGCAGAAGCGGTGATTCGGTGAACCGGGGTCAAGCGCGCTGGCGACCCGACGGACGGTAGAATGGTTGGCGTCGGGTCTGCCGGCATACGCGAAAAAGAGAGGTAACGGGGCATATGGACCGCACCACCGAGCTGTTGAGCTCCTACGCTTGCAATCTCACGTACGAGGACCTGCCGCCCGAGGTGGTGCATCAAGTCAAGCGCACAGTTGCCGACACCCTGGGTTGCGCCGTAGGCGGCTACCTGAGCGAGCCGGCGAAGGTCGCCCGCAAGCTGGCCGGCGACGTCACGAGCAAGACCTCGGCTCGGATCCTGGGGACCTACGACCGTTCCTCGCTGGACATGGCCGGGTTCGCCAACGGGGTGATGGTGCGGTACCTGGACTGCAACGACTCCTACTTCTCGCCGGGCGGCGGGCACCCCAGCGACATGATCCCCGCGGCCCTGGCGGTGGGAGACAGCGTGGAGGCTGACGGCCGGACGCTGATCACGGCGATCGCGCTGGCCTACGAAGCCTTCTGCCGTATCGCCGACCACGTACCGGACAACCAGTGGGACCAGGGTGTCCTGAGCGTGATCGGTGCAGCCTGCGCGGCCGGAAAGATCCTGGGGCTCGATGAGGAACAGATGGGCCACGCGATATCGCTGGCGGTGGTTCCCAACGTGCCGCTGCGCGTGACCAGGATGGGTGAGCTTTCCATGTGGAAAGGCTGCGCGGCGGCGGCAGCAACGCGGGCCGGCATCTTCGCGGCCCAACTGGCCGCCGAGGGCATGACCGGGCCGTTCGAGCCCTTCGAGGGTCGCAAGGGGCTGTGGGAACAGGCAATAGGCTACCCGATCGAGATTGACGCCATGGGCGGGGACGACGCGCCGTTCCGGATCACGGACACGATCTTCAAGTTCTACCCTTCGCAGATACATACGCAGGCGCCAATCGATCTGGCGATCCAACTGCACGAGCGGGTGGACGTGAGCGACATCGCGTCAATCAAGATCCATTCGTATCGATCGGCGGTCAGCAGCGCGTCCACTGAACCCGAGAAATGGGACCCCAAGACGCGCGAAACGGCCGACCACAGCATCCCGTTCCTGGCCGCGGTGGGGCTCAGGGACGGCGAGGTGACGCCGGCCACGTTTGCTCCGGACCGCATCGCGGATCCCGGGCTGCGAGGGATCATCAACAAGATGCGGATAGATGAAAGCGAGGACTTCACGGAGAAATACCCCGCCGAGTACAACTGTCGCATCGAGGTGATCAAGAACAACGGACAAACCGAGGTGGCGGAAACCAGGTCTCCCAAGGGACACGGGAAAAATCCGCTCAGCGACGCGGACGTGGACGCCAAGTTCCGGCGCCTGGCGTGTCCGACGATCACCGAGCAGCAGTGCGAGCAGGCGCTGGAGCTGATATGGTCGCTGGAAAATCTCCCGAATATCCAGGGGATATTCGACAGCCTCGTGGTGTGACGTCCTGAACCCACGACCAGGGGCTTTTTGGGCAACGACGGCACGGGGCAATCCGGGCGGTCATCGAGTCCGTATATACTGATAACCAGGCGATGATGAACCCCTGATAATTTTGGAGGGGTGGTGTCAGATAATGCACATAGCGAGGACGCCCGGCGCATAGCCGCAATCGGCTCAGGCGACGAACGAGCCCTGGAAGAGGTCTATGATCGATACGCCCAGCGGGTTTTTTCGCTGGCGGTATCGGTCCTCAGGGACGAAGCGCTGGCCGAAGACGCCGTCCAGGAAGTGTTCTCCAACATTTGGCAGAAGGCCGGTAGCTACCGGCCGGAGATGGCCGCGCCCAGCACCTGGATCATGTCCGTGGCACACCACAAGGTGGTGGACATGTACCGATCGCGGAGGCGCACGACGGATCATACGGTTTATCCCGAGCTGGACGCGCTGCATCGGATTCCCGACGCGAAAATGAGCGTGGAACGACAGGTAGAACGCGGGTTTGATGCCAGCCTGGTGCGGGAGGCGTTGTCGACCCTTCCCATAGAGCAGAGCCGACCGCTGTATCTGTCGGCCTGGCACGGGTACAGCCAGTCGGAAATTGCCAACATGCTGGGGATACCCCTGGGGACGGTGAAGACCCGAATGCGGCTGGGCATGCAGAAACTCAAAGCAGCGTTGGAAGCACATGTGGCCTGACGACCGGGGCGAAATATACGCCGGATCGGAGCACCCCGAGGGGGAACTGGCGGCGTTTGCGCTGAACGCGCTGGACGACGCTGAGTTCCAGTCCGTGTTCCACCACGTGATCCGGTGCCCGCACTGCCAGGAGGTGCTGCTGGGGTTCCAGGAAACCGCGGCGCGGCTCACAGCGTCGGCGCCGGAAGTGGATTTGCCGGCGAGCCTGAAGGAGCGGGTGCTGGCCGGCTCCGTAGGCCGTACGGGTCGCTCGGAGGCGGTGCGACGCGTCGCGCCGGACCCGCGTTGGTCGATGAACCGACTGCGCAAGTGGATTGCGCCCGTGGCGGTTGGTGCATTGAGTTTGTTCCTGGCTGCCTCGGTGGGTTTCATGATTTCCCAGCACCAGGAGATAAGCAGCCTGAAGGAAGGGCAGCAAGCGGCAGTCGCGGCATCGACGACCGTGTCCGCCACTGAGAGCAGCGCGGCGGTGGCGAATCCGGTGCAGGAGCGGAGCACGGCAGATGCGAGTCCAGACGCCGGCAACGGCCGGGCAATCTCGGTCAGTCGGACGGGCGGCGCCCCGAGCCTGGCTCCAAATGCCAGCCGGTTCACGGCACCGCAGCCAGTCGACGCGACACCGGTCCAAGAATCCGAATCGGTGGACCTGGTCAAGAAGGATATGGCCGGCATGGTGGAAGCCACCGTGCTTTCCGCGCAGCCGGAGACGGAAAAACTCTCGATGACCTCTCCCATGGGAACGGAAACCGAGGCCCGTGGCGTCCTCATGGTTGACCCGACGGGTACGCAGGGCGTGCTGATGGTGAGCGGGATGCCCGCTGATACCTACCAGATTTGGCTACTGCGGCACGACGACCGCAAGTTGATCGACCGCATCGTGGTGAACGAAAACGACGGAAGCGGCGTCAAAGACCTGAAGCTGGATCAATCGATGTTCGGCTTCCATGAGGTGGCGCTGCTGCCGGACGAACGGCACGGGCCGACGGTGCCGACCGGCGAGAAGTTCCTGAGCGCTCGCATCATAGGCGGGCCGCCGGTGCCGCCGTCGATCTGGAGAGGGAGGTGACGGAACATGAGCAACCGACGAACCATACCGCAAGCTCCGGCCCCTCCGAAGCGTGACGATGGGTTGGACTGCGAGATCTGCGGGAACCGGATGCACGAACGCAGTTGCAAGATCATCTGCCGCAACTGCGGGTTCACCAGGGACTGTTCGGATCCCTGAGCTCCGCCCCGCCTACGCGCGGTGGAACGGCCACCAGTCCGGGGCGTTGCGCAGGGGCAGGTGCCGGAACAGTTCCGGTTGCGCCTCCACGGCGAGGCGCATGGCTTCCGTCACGGGCCCACGGATGGCCGGATGGGCCTGGCGCGAACTCCGCAGCTTGAACAGGTGGTAGCACTCGCGCAGGTTCATCTTGGAAAGCACGCGCTGGTGGTGCGCGTGGGTCACGACGTACTGGGCCAGGACCGCGCTTTCTTCGGCCAGCGTTGTGAACAGCTCGTCGGCCTCAGCAATCGTCGCTTCAAACACGCCGGACATGCCGGCCTCCTCGACCAGCGGCGGGATGCCGTAGCCATTGAGGACGGTCAGCCGTTGGGACAGATAGGTCTGCATGCGGTGGCGCCGGAACTCGCGGAGCGCTCCATAGTCGAAGACGAACTCGAAAGTGAAGTCAACGAGTTCGAATTCGCGCGGAGGCGGGTCGTGGGGACCGATGTTGCGAACGGCCTCGTTGACGGTGTCCAGGCAGTCGGAGATTGACATGCGGTTGGCCAGGGTCAAAGCGTCGCCGTAGCTGTCGCCGCGACGGAATAGCAGAGCGGCGCACAGCTTGCGGGGAGCGTCCGCGTCGAAGTCCAGCATGCGGACGGACCAGCGTGGTTCGATATGGGGTTGCGGACGGCCGCTGGGAGCCGGGTCGCGCGTCTCGGCGAGGTACGGGTTGTGATCGGCGTACTTGACCAGGGTTGGCGTGATGGAACGCCCTTGCTGGCGCAACTCGGCGCCGATTGAACGCTCCTCAGCCAGCGGGGAGGACATCAGCTTGCTGATGGCGTGCTCCAGCGTGCGGGCGTTGGCGGTGACCCCCACATTGGTGAGGGTCGCCGCCGGCAAGACAGCGCGGCAGGCGTCGGTGGCCTGGCGACGCAGCCGCAGAGCGTAGGCCCCAGTGCTCTCGTTTTCGCGCTGCGGTTGGCGAGATTCGAGATGGGCAGTCGCACCTTGAATCAGCCGAGCGTAGGCCACGAAGAGGGACCGGCACACCTCCACGTATCGGGATCGCAGGGCAGGATTGCCTTCCAGTTCCTCGGGAACGTGGA
>JAJEIA010000150.1 GCA_022823505.1 Dehalococcoidia bacterium | reverse complement strand
ATCGTCTCGGAAGCCACCAAGAAAGTCATCGGACCCGAAGACCACTTCGAGCGTGTTTTCATCTCCCACCTGTTCACCGATGCGGACGACTCGAACCGGATCGCCGGGGCGGTGGGCTTCGGCGTGCGCGAGGATGTGATCTACATCTTCAAGGCCCGCTCGGTCATCAGCGCCGCCGGCGGCGCGACCGCCTTGTTCCGTCCCCGCAGCGTCGGCGAGGGCATGGGCCGCACCTGGTACTCCATCTTCGACACTGGCTCGGTGTACGGTCTGGTGATCCCGGTCGGCGCCGAGATGACCCAGATGGAGCACCGCTTCGTTCCCAGCCGCTTCAAGGACTCCTATGGCCCGGTGGGCGCATGGTCGCAGCTCTTCCGGGCCGATCTGACCAACGCGGCCGGCGAGAACTATTTCATCAACCGGCTGCCCGAGCTTACCAAGTACGACCCCTACGGCTCCGCGTTCCCCACGCCGACGCCGCTGCGGAACCACCTGCTCTGGACGGAGATTCAGGCCGGTAACGGCCCGATCCAGCTCAAGACACCCGAAGCCATCGATGCCCTGGCCGCCGGCGACGAGGACCGCAAGCGGGAGATCATCGCGGAAGCCTGGGAAGACTTCCTGGACATGACCATCTCCCAGGCCATCCTCTGGGCGGCGCACAACATCGCCCCCGAGGAACGCCCCTCCGAGGTGGTGCTGGCCGAGCCGTACATCATGGGCAGCCACAGCGGCGAGTCCGGCGCGTGGGTCAGCGGTCCCGAGGACGTCGCGCCCGACGGATACCACTGGGGTTACAACAAGATGACCACCGTGCAAGGCCTGTTCGCCGCCGGCGACGGCGTCGGCGCGTGTCCGCACAAGTTCTCATCCGGTTCGTTCACCGAGGGACGGCTGGCTGGAAAGTCAGCCGTTATCTATGCCATGGATAACCCCAACCAACCCAGGACGGACGACCGCCAGATCGACGAACTCAAGAAACAGGTCTGGGCGCCCATGGTCACCTTCGAGGAGAACCAGTACGCGTCCTCCAACCCCGAGGTGAACCCCAATTACCTGCTGCCCCGGCAGGGCCTGTTCCGCCTCCAGAAGCTGATGGACGAATACGTTGCCGGCGTGTCGGCGGGATTCACCACCAACGAGTCCACCATGCTGCGGGGACTGGAACTGCTGGGCATGTTCCGGGAAGACCTGGAGAAACTGGGCGCCCGCAACCGCCACGAGTTGCTGCGCTGCCACGAGCTCATCCACCGCGCGTGGGTCGGCGAGGCGCACCTGCGTCACATGCTGCACCGGAAGGAGACCCGGTGGCCCGGCTTCTACTATCGCAGCGACTACCCCGAAATGGACGAAAGCAATTGGAAGGTTTTCGTCAACTCGCGCTACGACGCGGAGAAGGGCGAGTGGAGCGTGTTCACCCGCGACTGCCCGCAGGTGTTTTAGCGTGACTACTGAAGCGCCAACGCCTGACCCGGTGGCCCAGCTGGAACGGGTTACGCGTCGCACCAAAGAAGTGGCCAGCGGCGTGACCCAGGCCCAGGCTCCGGACGCGACGCCCTGCTCCCAGTGGAGCGTGCTGGACTTGTTCAACCACCTCATCGGTGGGCTGGAGTTCACGGCCGGCTGCATCACGGGCGACGTGCCGGACATTCGCCCCAACGAGGCCGAGAGCAGTTATCAGGGTGAAACCGACGTCGCCGTTCTGATCCGGGCCTACCACGCCGCAGTTGATCGCGCGTTGGAGCTTGCAGCCAACCCCGGCGCCCTGGAGCAGACGGCAACGACTCCCTTCGGAGAGATGCCGGTGGCGCGCATCATGACGGGCACGGTGCTGGATCAGCTCGTCCACTGTTGGGATCTGGCCCGGGCCACCGGGCAGGACACCACCCTGGACGGTGAGATGGTGGAGTTCGCTCACGGGATGCTGGTGTCCGGCGGCTTTGCCGATATGGGCCGCCAGGCCGGCTTCATCGGCCCGGAGGTTGCCATATCCGAGGACGCCAGCTTACAGGATAGGATGATCGGCTACATGGGCCGACAACCCTGACCGGAAACGGCCATGGCCTACGACGAAGCGCTGGCCACTCGCGTCAAGGAAACACTTTCCGGACGCTCCGATATTATTGAGCGCAACATGTTTGGCGGGTTGGCCTTCATGCTGGCCGGCAACATGTGCTGCTGCGTGACCGACAACGGTTTGATTGTGAGGGTTGGGCCGGAGGGTTACGAGGACGCGTTAGCCCATCCCCACGCTGGCGTCATGGACATGACCGGGCGCCCGATGCGTGGTTGGGTTCTGGTACAACCGGAAGGGCTGATTTCCGACGCCGGGTTGAACGGATGGGTGGCGCGCGGAGCCGAATTCGCCGCCGGCCTGCCGGCGAAATAATATGCGCGCGCGTCAGTTGTCAGCCGGAGCGGGCGCGACCGGATCAACGTCTGGCAGTGGAACGATGGCCGGGCTGCCGTCGGCGTGCACGTGCCGGTAGAGGAGGCTGATCGCCTTCAGCAACTCCTGGTGCCGCCGCTCGTTATTGCTCTCCGCTTCGCTGCGCCTCCGGTCGTTCTCTTTGTCCCGCCGGTTGCTGTCCCTGACATACCAGGCGACGGCCAGCGAGATGATCAACGAGAGGAATGCGAACCAGATGCCGGATAAAATTCCCAGCACCTGCCACAAATCGGTATAAGTCACTAGGTTCGCGGGTTCCATTATTCTTGCTCTATCAATAATGACCGTTGCACGATTGTAGCACAGTTCGGCCACTTACTATTGAATAATGCAGAGGTAAGAGTTCAGAATCCGGCGGGTTGTCATTGCGAGGCGCTTGCGCCGTCGCAATCTCGATGCAGTAGTAGCAACATGTGCCCCAGAGCACTCCCCTACGCCAACCAGATTGCAACGCTTCGCTCGCAATGACCCTTTCCCGCAAGTCTGAACAGTTACATTTGGAGTACCACGGCACGTTCCCCGGGAGAGCGCTACCATGCAAGCCATCGACATGCACATCCACGTGCCCCGTGAACCGGGGCTGCCCGAGATCGAGATTGAGGCGGAGCTTCTCCGCTACTTCCGCGCGCCGCCGCCACCCAAGGATCCGGCGGAAATGGCCGACAAGTTCCGCGAACTGGACCTGTTTGGCGTGATCTTCTCGGTGGACACCACCACCAACACCGGAGAAAAGCCGGACAGCAACGACTGGGTGGCCAGCATCGTCAACTCCCATCCCGAACAGTTCATGGGGTTCGCCTCGGTGGACCCGTGGCTGGGCAAGGCGGCTTGCTATGAGCTGGAGCGCTCGGTGAAAGAGTTGGGATTGAAGGGGCTGAAACTGCATCCCATTCACCAGGCGTTCTTCCCCAACGACACGCGGTTTTACCCGCTTTACGAGGTGGCCGACGGCCTCGGGATCCCGGTGCTCTTTCACTCCGGGTTCGCCGGCGCCGGCTCGGGGACGCCCGGCGGCAGCGGTCTCAAGCTGAAATACAGCCAACCCATACCATGCTTCGACGACGTGGCCGCCGATTTCCCGAATATGACCATCATCATGGCCCACCCGGCGTGGCCGTGGATCGACGAACAGATCGCCGTTGCGCTGCACAAATCCAACGTCTTCCTGGACCTGTCGGGCTGGATGCCCCGGTTCATACCGGAGACGCTGATCCGCGAGACCAACACTCGCCTCCAGGATAAGGTGATGTTCGGCTCCGACTACCCGTTCATCCAGCCGGACAATTGGCTCGCGGACTTCCAGAACCTGCAGATGCGGGATCATGTCATCCCCAAGGTGCTCCTGGAAAACGCCCGCCGGGCACTGAACATCGCAGCCTGATTTGGGAGTTGCGAGGCTCGCCGGCGTCTCGGCACCGGGAAAACCGGGGAGCGTGAGACCGGGCCGGCCACGCGGGAGCGCAATCCCAACGGCGAAGCCTGGCGTATGCGGTATGGAATCCCAGGACCGGAGGTTGCCACAATGACAAAGTGGGTCGCCGCCATCGCCCTTCTGCTCGTTGTCATCGTTGCGTCTTTGGCCGGCCACGAGCGCGTCGCCGCCCAGGGAACCGTGACGGTCCTCGACCAGGGGGTGGAAAACCAGTTTCCCGACGGGCTGCGCTTTCACCTGGAAGCGGAGAGTTCCAGCCCCATCGAGGAAATACGGGTCTACGTTCGCAAGCTGGGCCAGTCCAGCCGCAGCGTGTATCGCACCGTGGAGTTTGAGCCGGGCGAACGCATCTCTGGCGAAGCGCTGTTCCAGAGCAAAACAGCCAACGAGTTCATTCCCACCGGGACCCGGCTCTCGTATTACTTCGACATCCGGACCGCCGACGGCCAACGGCTGGAGACGGAGCCCGAGGTCCTGGTGTACCTGAACCGGGGGCTGGACTGGGATAAGGTCTCCGACGGCCCCGACGAGCTGATTAACGTCTACTACTACCGTCACACGAACCAGTCGGAAGACCGGGCCAACCAAGTCCTGGAGGTTGCAGCCGACACCTACGAGCAGATGGGGCCGATCCTCGGGGTTGAATTGATCGAGCCCATGAACCTGGTCGTCTATTCGGACTACGCAGACATGCGCCTGGCGCTGCCGCCCAAGTCTCGGGTGGCCGCGCAGCAACTGCGCACCCTGGGGCAGGCATTCACCACCGAGCGAACGCTGCTGGTGGACGGCTCAAACGACGTGTTCGTCGGCGACAACATACTCGGCACCACCGCGCACGAATTCACGCATCTCCTGGTTGCCGATGCCGCCGGAACCGCTTACGGCCAGGTTCACACCTGGCTGAACGAGGGCCTGGCGGTGTATTCGGAAGGTGGCGATCAGACGGAGTTCGACTTCTACGTGAATACGGCCATACGCAACGACGCTGTACCCCCCCTGGCCAGCCTGCGAACCTACGCCGGAACACCGGACGAAACGCTGCGCAACTATGGCTTGGGTCACGCCGCAGTGACCTACATGCTGGACACCTACGGCACGGAGAAAATGACCCGGCTGTTCTCCGAGATACGCACCACGCATAACTTCGAAAAATCGCTGGAAGCCGCCTACGGGCTCACCATCATAGAACTGGACAACGAGTGGCGGGAGTCGCTGGGATTGGCGCCTCGCGAACTGTCCACACCCGCGCTGCCGGCGTTCCAGGCCATCCCGACCCGCCGGCCGACACCAACACCGGCCGGGTCAGCCCAGAAGGCCCCCGCTCCCCAGGCAACCGCGCCGGCCACCGCTCCTCCGACTCCCACCGGCGAGCCGGCGCCGACCTACACGCCGATGCCGGCACCCACCTCCGCAGCGCCGGCTCCGGCAGCGCCTTCGAGCGGCGGCTGCAGCGCTCCACCGCCGGGCTCCGCGGGCCGCAGCCTTCCAATGGAGATGGCATCCGCCGCGTTGCTCGCCGGTCCCCTGGGGTTGCTGGCCTTGGGCGCATTCCGGCGACGACGGCGGTGACGACATGGTTGGTTGTCGTCAGAGTTCCTTTGCCCGTCACCGGGGCGAGCGTCCAGAGAGGATTCTTCAGACATGAGACGCAACGCCACGCTATCGCGCAAGAATTGGTTGGTTGTGACTACTGTGGCAGTGGTGGCAGCTTCAGCAGTAACGGCCGGCATCCTGTTCGCTGCCGGTGGTCCGAAACAACCAGGCCAGACCATATCCCTGAAGCCCGTCCCCGAAAGCGTCAGCGCACAGACGCCAGAGGCCCAGGAGCAAATCAACTTGCCGCCCACTGAGAAGGAACCGCCTGCTTATCCCAACCTGGACTCGAACCTGAACCGACTGGCACAGGCATCCCAGTCCGTGCGCCGGCCGGCCAGTGAGAACGGCGCCGTGTTGGGCCAGTCTGACGAACCGGTGCTGGTGACGTTCTACGTCGAGCCGGAGTACGTCGATGCCGTGCGCCAGTACCTGGAAGACAACAGCGTATACGTGCGCAACGTGGGAGAAGACTACATCGAGGCGCACGTCCCGCCATCGCTGGTTGGCGACGCTTCGGAGCAGCCGGGCGTGCTTCGGGTCGATACGGTCATACCGCCCCGTCAGAGCCAGAGCCGAAATAACGCAATCAGCCAGGGGGTGGGGCTGCACGGCGCCGACGCCTGGCATGATGCCGGTTACCGCGGCAACGGCGTCCGGGTGGGCGTCATCGACAGCGGATTTGAAGGGTTCAGCCGATTGCAGGGAGGCGAACTTCCCGAGAGCGTATCGGCCCGGTGCTTTTTTGAGGGGCCACAACCGCCGTCCGCCCGCGTTGTCGACTGCGAAGTGGATGATGACCACGGCACGGCGGTTGCCGAGACCCTGATCGACGTCGCGCCGGACGCCGCGCTCTACATCGCGAACCCCTATTCCGCGGGAGATTTGCGCAACGCCGTTGACTGGATGGCAGACCAAGGGGTGCGGGTCATCAACGTCTCGTTGTCTTATTCTCCGGACGGCCCCGGCGACGGTACGTCGCCCTACAGCAACAGCCCGCTGCGGATCATTGACGAGTCAGTCGCCCAAGGCGTCATGTGGAGCGTCGGCGCCGGCAACGACGCTCAGCGGGTCTGGTACGGCACGTTTCAAGATCCTGACAACGATGGTTGGCATGAGTTCGGGCCACAAGACGAAGGCAATGTTTTTA
Source organism: Dehalococcoidia bacterium (assembly GCA_022823505.1). Taxonomy (GTDB): domain Bacteria; phylum Chloroflexota; class Dehalococcoidia; order Lucifugimonadales; family UBA3495; genus Bin87. The sequence continues at coordinate 27,199 of JAJEIA010000150.1, read as the reverse complement.
CCATCGAAGAAGGCGACCAGGTGGCCGCTTTCATGCGGTGGGAAGACGAATGGGGAGGCGCGGACTGCGACCTCGATTTGGCGCTGTTCAAGGCATTGCCCGGATCTAACCAATTTGTGCTGGTTGGAACCGATGATAAGGTGCAAGACGGGAGTGTGGGAAGCGACCCCTTGGCTGGGTTGCGTTCGATTGAACCCGCGACTGCCCAACAGGCTGGGCAACATTTCCTGGCGATACGCAAGAATACATGCGCGGACGCTCCAGAGTGGATACAGCTGATCGCGTGGATTGACGATCCGGATGGTCTGCAATACCACTCTCCAAGCCACCAGATAGGCAACCCGGCGGAAAGCCGGAAACCGGGTATGCTGGCGGTGGGAGCAACTCACTATTGGGATACCCAATCGATCGCGAGTTACAGCTCCCGGGGTCCGACCCTTGACGGCAGGACCAAGCCTGACATCACCGGCGTTTCCTGCGGCCGCTCTACTGTCGTTGCCCCCACTCCACTGGGCAACGGCACGAACTGTTGGTTCGCCGGAACCAGCGCCTCGGCTCCTCACGTGGCGGGCCTGGCCGCGTTGGCCCTCCAGCGGTTTCCCAACTTCCGGCCCGCGCAGGCGACCCGCTACCTGCAATTGGCTGCCGCAGAACGGGGAATTGCCGGAGCCGATAATGTCTGGGGTTATGGGTTGGCGACATTGCCCGATCCGTCTCTTGCCCCGCCCTCGGAGTTGACTATCCCTCCGCCGGTCACGAACCTCGCGGTGCGTGACGGGGCCAACGCCGGTGAGGTCATCGTGTCCTGGGATGCTGTTCCGGATGCAACCTATTACCGCATCGGATACGTCAACATGAAGAGCGACTACCCTCAAGCCAAGGCCAGCGCCACCGGGGAGTGGCGGGCGGCTTTCCTTTTCTCAGACGTGAATGCCCGGAACTTCACGGTAACTGATGGGCGCGTGGAGTACACCGTCAAGCGTCTGGAGCGGGGCGCCTACCATGCGTTTACGGTGCATACCACCAGCGATGCGTCCTACACCGGTCTGGTTAACGGCGGACGGTTCCGTTGGCCCGACGGTCCGAACTACTGGCAGTATCACACGCCCCGGTGACCCGGAGGCCAGATGCGTTCGGAGCGCACCCGAGCGCCGGTGAGCGGAGCTCGGGAATGATTGAAGCAAAGCAAACGTAACTCGGAGGCACTGCAATGCGAGCGGTTTGGTATGAAGAAAACGGAGACGCCTCGGTGCTGCAGGTGGGTGAGATGCCCGACCCGGAGCCGGGGCCCGGCGAGGTACGGGTCCGCGTGGTCACGTCCGGGGTGAACCCGTCGGACTGGAAGCGGCGACAGGGGACGACGGCGCGGATCAACGTCCCACGCGTCATACCCAACCAGGATGGCGGAGGCATCATCGACATGGTTGGCGAGGGCGTACCGGAGAGCCGTATCGGAGAGCGGGTCTGGCTGTACCAATCGCAGTTCGGACGTTCCTTCGGGACCGCCGCGGAGTACACGGTGCAGCCGTCGAACCGGGCCGTCCGGATGCCGGACAACGTCGACTTCTCCCTCGCCGCCGGCCTGGGCGTACCCGCACTCACGGCGCACCGCTGCGTGTTCGCCGACGGGCCGTTGGACGGGAAGACTGTCCTGGTGCCCGGCGGCGCCGGAGCGGTGGGCAACATGGCGTTGCAGATGGCCCGTCTGGGCGGCGCCGAGCGCATCATCAGCACGGTGAGCGGCGACGCCAAGGCCGAGATCGCCCGAAAGGCCGGCGCCGACCACACCGTCAATTACCGGACCGAGGACACGGCGGCGCGGATCCTGGAACTGACCAACGGCGATGGCGTCGATCTGATCGTGGAGGTCGACTACTCAGGCAACTTCGCGGTCAGCCAACGGATCATCAGGCGCAGCGGCAGCATTGCGATCTACGCCGCCGGAGACGGGCCGGCTCCGCCCTTCGACTTCCCCGTAAGCAACGTGAACGTCCGCCACGTCCTGGTCTACGATATGCCGGAAGACGCCAAGAGCACGGGCGTTGACGACACCAACCGCTGGCTGGCATCCGGGGAACTGGTCGGAATGGATGGGCCGCATTTCCCGCTGGAGGACACGGCCGGCGCCCACGAGGCGGTCCGGGCGGCCACCGTGGGCAAGGTGGTGATCGACGTCAGCGCGGACGGCTGACCTCCGACCCGCTGCCTCCGGTCCCACCTCTAATGCTTACGCGGTTTGTCATGGCGAGGGGCGACACGGCGATCTCTTTCCAGCGGCTGCGTCGGTCGCCCTGACGAGATTGCCACGCTTCGCTCGCAATGACATAGGAGTTACGTAGTTGGAAGCCTTTACACTCGTCATTCCCGCGCAAAGCGGGAATCCAGTGGCCGAATTCTGTAACAGTGTTCCAGATTCGTTCACCATAAGGTCAATGGATTCCTGCTTTCACAGGAATGACGGGTTTGTAATTTCAAGTGGGCAACCCTTATGACAAATCAGGGGAACCCGGTCCGCTACACGTGAGGTCCCGTCCCGGTTCCCGGCCGAACCGCCTAGCGGTTCTCGAACCGGGCCGGCCTTTCCACCATGGCGCGTTCCAGCGCGACCTTCAGCCGCTCGCTGAAAAACCGGCTGGTGGACGATATGATCCGATGCTCCTGCCGGTCCTCCCGCTGGGTGGGCAGCGTCACGATGACGTGGTAGACCTTGAATTTGTTGGAGCGGATGCGGTTGCTCCACCAGGTGACTGCCACCGCCACCAGCACTACGAAAATGCCCATGGTGAGCCAGGCGCCGGCGAATCCGCCAACTGCCGCAACGGCGAACCCGATGATCCCCCCGCCCCCCACGGTGCGCCACCACCGGATCGGAGGCCGGTCGGACTCCTCTTCGACGATCTCCATGTCAACCGCAAGAATGTCCTCGATGCGATACTCCTTGCCTTCCGGCTCGATGAACCGCTCGTAGGTAACGAGCACGCCGTGCTCCTTGAACAGGACCCGGTCCTTGGATACCGCCATGGGCCATGCTCCTTTCGGATCCTGAGACGGCCTACTGCGCGGTGGTGCCGCCGTCGATGACCAGTTCGGACCCGGTCATGAACGACGACTCGTCCGATGCCAGGAAAACGATGCCGTAGGCGATGTCGTCGGCGTTGCCCACCCTTCCCATGGGAATCTGCTCGTTGATCCAGGTGAAGTGCCGTTCGTTCTCGTAGCTTCGCGCGGTCAAAGGCGTGCGGCAGTAGCCGGGGTGGATGGAATTCGCGCGGATGTTGTCAGCGGCGTACTGCATGGCCGTCGATTTGGTAAGCAGGCGGATTGCTCCCTTGCCGGCGTGGTATGCCGTGGAGGTGGGGCTGCCCACCAGGCCGTAAATCGAGGAAATGTTGACGATGGAACCGCCGCCGGCCTTGAGCATTTCAGGGATGGCGTGCTTGGTTCCGAGGAACGTGCCCTTGCCGTGAACGTCGATCTGGCCGTCCCATGCCTCTTCGGTAGTCTCCTCAACCGTGTAGCGGGCGCCGGATCCGGCGTTGTTCACCAGGACGTTCAGAGTCCCGTACGCGGACACGGTGGCGGCGACGGCGTCGATCCAGTCCTGTTCCTGGGTCACGTCGAGCTTCACAAAGATGGCGTCACCGCCAGCGGCCCGGATCTGCTCAGCGGTGCGCTCGCCGCCCTCCGTATTGATGTCGCCCAATACGACCCTGGCGCCCTCCTGGCAGAACATCCGGGCCGCCGCGCCCCCGAAGCCCATCAATTCGCCTTCCACGCCGCTGGCGGCTCCACTGATCAGCGCTACCTTGCCTTCCAATCGCATCGTGCAACCTCCTGGCGTCCGCGTCTTGCCGGTCCGACGCCGGCATTATAGCAGGGGCCGCCGGATTTCCGACGGGGTGCATCTGGCATGCGCCAGCGGTCGCCGGCACCAGTCCGCCCCACCGTGCCCGCCCAGCGGTTATAATGCCCGCCGTATAGTATTGAGCACTATTCCCGCTCGCGCTCCAGGAGGAATTCCCGTATGCCCGATTACTTCACCGAGATAGATGTCCTCCGCAACGGGGACTCGGCCGGCAACGGCATGACCCTGCGGCTGACCGATGGATACGGGCGAACCATTCACACCGTCGCCGTGCCGCAGGAAGGGCATTCCCATACCGGTCCGACCTGGGCGTACATCTTCGAGAACGAGGGGCTGACGCTCATCGATCCCGGAGCCGAGGCGTCCTTCGACCTCCTGCGAACGGGCATGGCGCTTGGGGGCCTCGAGGTGAGGGACATCGATCGGGTGATCATCACCCACGGACACGCCGACCATGATGGCGGCGTGGCGCGCGTCATCGAGCAGTCAGGAGCGGAGCTGTGGGCGCACGACATTTACCAGCCGCTGCTGCCCTTTGATCCCCGGGACCTGCAGATGGCGACCAATTCGCCGATCAAGGAAGCGATGTGGACCACGGCGCGAGCCAATGGGTTCACGCCGTCCGATTCCGATGAGCGGCAGCGATACATGGCGTCGCGACGCACTCACCATGTCGGGCACCCGATCACCCACGGCGAACAACAGGGCATGCTGACCTATATGCACGCCCCGGGGCACTCGCCGGACGAGATCTGCGCGGTCATCGGCAACGGCGCCGGCAGCGACATCGTTTTCACCGGCGATCACGTGCTGCCCGAGATCAGTCCGCATCCCACGATGAAGACCGATTACAGCGGCGAGGTGCGTCGCAACCTTCCCGTCCACTACCAGGATCCCGACGACTCCTACGGCCTGCTGACCTACCTGCGTTCGCTGCAGCGAGTGGCCGACCTGGGCACCGAGGTGGCGATCCTGCCGGCGCACCGGCTCTACAACAACCACAAGTTCAACTTCCAGACGGCGCAGCGGGCATCGGACCTCATCCGGTTCCACGCCCGGCGATTGGGCCGCATACTGGTCACCGCGGGGCCGGAGCCGCAACCCCTGGAGGACGTGACCCGGCGCACGTTCGAGCGACGCAAGCTGGAGGGCGGCAACTTCTTCGCCGCGCTGACGGAGGTGGTCGCCCACGTGGAACTCCTGGAAGACTCCGGCGACCTGGAGGTCACCGAGGAACTGCGATTGCGGCGCACCGGACGGGAAAACTACCAGGACTTGCTGCGAACGCTGTAGTGCCCTCCGCGAGCATGACAGCGCCCAACCGCGCAACGCGTTGGCCCGCAGAGCCAGGACCATGATACATGTCGAGTGCTATACTTCAGTAACAACTAAGACCGAGAGCAACAATCATGGTACAAATGTCTCCCATGCAGCCTTATGATCGGATGGGCGAGACCATCGAAGACTACCGGCTCCAATCTCGGGAATTCCTGGATCGGAGCCGCAAATACCTGGCCGACGACGATCTGCACCAGGCGTCGGAAAAAGGCTGGGGCGCGGCGGCATGGATGGCCAAGGCCGTGGCAACCGCCCAGGGCTGGCAATACGACAAGCACGAGCATTTTGGCGAGGTGCTCTATCAGGCGGGCAAGTTGGCGGGAGACGACCGAATCCGAACCCTTCGGGCTATTGCCAACGATCTCCACGGCAATTTCTACCAGCGGAAACGGTTCCTGCACGCTGACAGCATCGCCAGTAGCTTGGACGAGGTAGCGCTGCTCCTGGACGTGCTGGAGCCGCTGACGGAACGCTAACCGCACTACACGGAGAGGATCATCATGTCTTTGGAAGGAAAGGTTGCGCTGGTGACCGGCGCCGGGCGTGGTATGGGTCGAGCAACCGCGCTGGCGTTGGCCAGCGACGGGGCCGACGTCGCCGTCACTGACATCCTCGCGGACGCGGTGGAGGAAACTTCCACCGACGTGCGGGCCACGGGCCGCAACAGCGTTGCCATCGCGGCGGATATCGGCGATGGCGACGACATCGACCGGGTGATCTCCGACGCCGTCAGCGCGCTGGGACGGGTCGACATCCTGGTGAACAACGCCGGCGTAACGCGTTACCTGGACATCATGGACATCACGATGGACGACTGGGACCGCATCCACCGGGTCAACGCGCGCGGCGCTTTCTTCGTGATGCAGCGCACGGCCCGGCAGATGATCGATCAGGGCGGCGGCGGGCGCATCGTCAACATCGCGTCGATCGCCGGCAAGGGCTACCGGGGCACGTCAAATGCGGCCTATGCCGCCAGCAAGGGCGCCGTCATTTCCATGACGCTGATCGCGGCCCATCAACTGGCGCGCTACGACATCAACGTCAACGCCATCTGTCCCGGTTCGACCATCACGGCAATGTCGACCAGCACCATGGAACAGCGGGCGGCGGAGATGGGAATATCCGTGGACGAGCTGCAGTCCCAGCGGGCGTCGAACATTCCCATCGGGCGCGCCAACGAACCGGAAGACATCGCTGCCATGGCAGCGTTTCTGGCCAGCCCGGGGGCGCGGAACATCACTGGCCAGACCATCAACGTGGACGGCGGACTGGTGATGCACTAAGCACTCACGATGATCCAGTCTTTCGGCGACCGAGAGACCTAGGAATTATTCCTGACTGGGAACAGCCGTCGATTCACCGCCATTTCGAGGGTGGCCGTTCGGAAGTTGATCCAGCCCAACCAGGCGCGAGTCATAGGCGATTTGGCGGTTCCACCGGGCAATCGATTGGAATTGCTCAGGGGAGACTACGCGGGGTACTATTCAGTTAGGGTAAACGACCAGTGGAGGATTGTTTTCCATTGGACGGAAGCAGGGCCAGAGCAAGTAACGATCCGAGACTATCATTAGCGATATGGTCACAGCGAACGGGTTGGAATCATGAGCGATCCGATTACCCCGGGCGAAATCCTCATCGAAGAATATCTGGAGCCAATGGGGATCTCACAGAAAGCAATGGCCGAAGCGATCGGAGTATCCTCCAGGACAATTTCGCTGATTGCCCAAGGCAAGCTTGCCATCACACCGGAGATGTCAGTCCGGTTTGGCGCGTTTTTCGGGCAGTCGGAAGAATTCTGGCACGGGATTCAGTCCGAGTGCGACTTTAGAAGGTTGACTGGTCGCAAAGGGACCCTGACGGCCGGGATCCGTACCGCCGAAAGTTTGCGTGGCGGTTTCTGACTGGTTTTGGCGCACAGACGGTTCTCGGGTCGGGCTTGAGTCGCTTGGCACGACGGTTAGATCCCAAGCCGAGAGTTGGCCTTCCAGTTCGGCGGTGCGGCGGGACATCTCCTCTAGATCGGCGCTGAATTGGGCCAGCGTGTCGGTCTGCTCGCGGTGAGCCCTGCGGACCTTGCGCAACTCGCGATAGACAGCCCACGCCGTCAGGAGGGGACCTATCACCAGGCCCACAATGGAGATCGCGCCCAGCGCGAAGCGCACCCCCGTGCTGGCCGCGATAGAGCCGGTGGCGCCGCCACCCGCCGCAGCGAACCTGGGCACGAAGCCCACAACGCGGGGGCCAAAAGCCAGGACCTTGCTCGTGACCGGACTCGCCAGGCGCAGGATACTGCCCGAAGAGGTTTTCCACGCGGTTGAGGCGGCGAAGCTGGCGCCATAACGGCCCACGATGAAGGCTGAGGACCCGCGAGGCGCCTGCTCCAATATAGACCCGTTCTGGCGGAAGGGGAGACGGACCGGAATCCGGAACCGTCGCCTGGCCCCGGGATCGGGTTCCGGTTGGGGCTGTAAAACCTCTGGCAGAGGCGGCTCGGCCAGGCCAAGTTGGGCGGATAGCTCGCACTGACGCTGGTGCTGTAGCTGCATCGACTGGATATGTTCCTGCCGGGCCTGATCCAGTTCCCGGTGCAGTCGGGTCAGTTGGCGATGGGCGCGCACCTTGACCACCGCCTGGATGACGGCGCAAATGCCAGCCATGACAATGGCCGCGACCAGGGATGACGCGAGCATCGTAGCAATATTCATGGTCATTAACGGTTTTACGTTTCGATTACCGGGACGAGGTGGAAGTCCGATCTCCCAACGGCTCCTCGCGCTCTAGTCTTCAGTCAGCAGTTCGCCGGTGTCAACAGGTTCTGTGGAACCGCCAACAGGATCGGTCGATTTACGCGGGTCTCAGGGTCGCGGATGCGCCGGCGGGGTCGGCCGCGCCGCGAGGACATGGGGAGATGACGAGCCGGGGACGCCGGGCATCATAGGCTGTAGCTGCCGATCACCCGCCACTGCAGGTCGGGCGCCCACCGTCCGCCGGACCAGTCGTCGCCGGCGGCGTTTGACTCGAAGCGGGTCAGGGTCAGTCGCCAGGCCCGGGTGATTTGCGACACCTTGAGTTCGTCGGTGACGGAGCGGGCGAATTCGACGGCGCTGTCAAAGACCGAGTCGGGCAGGTTCGCATGAGAGAGTAAAGGCATCTGGGGCGGGAAATCGGGGCCAAAGGCGCACCGGGGACCGACCACGGAGGGATTGCGCTCCAACAGGTCGGCCACCATTGACTGAAGACGATACAGGGATTCGTTCACCACTTCCGGAGAGAAATCAAGCCAGATGTTGCCATCGTCGTCAGCGTTGCGCGTCGTGGTGATGCCGCGGTTGAACAGGGGGAAACGTGGTGAAACACGGCGGTAGCGTTCGGCGAGCCGTTCCAGTTCTCCGGCCAGCTGATTTTCGGCGTTGTGGTCATCTGCCCCAGCGAAAGGAAAGTAGTCGGACATCAGCATGTGCAGCATGTGCATCTCGGCGGCCCAGCAGGCGAACTGACCGCAGATCAGCTGCCGGGCGCGGTAGGCGCGGGCGGTGAACTCCGGATCGGTGAGCAGGCTGACGCCGTAGCGAACTGACATCGTGTCGATTCCTGACCAGGCCGGGAAACTTATGGAAACAGTCTAGCGGGGGTGTCCCGCTGGGGCAACGACAAGCGCCCGACGGAGCATGAAACCGTCCTGCTGGCACCGTTTTCGGCTGCTAACATCTTGATGTGCTGCAAAGGACGGAGAAATACGGTAAAAATTTGCGCCGGATGCTGGCAACCACTAGGCTGAGTGTTGTATGCCCGGTTGTGGAAACGGGCAGTGCAATTGGTCAATATGCTCAAACAAATCTGGGTCTACCCGCTGCCAGAGCGGATCCAGGATGATCCGGGCTCCTTCGCGGCGGGCCAGTTTGGCGGCTGGCACAAAGTCGCTATCGCCGGTGACAAGAACGATGGTATCTGCTTGCTTCTTCAGCGTGATCGACGCTATGTCCAGCCCAATCCGCATATCAACAGCCTTCTGTTGAAATCCCGGCACAAAGTCGGAGTCGGTCAGATCACCAACGGTGCGCCGCCCGGCAAGCAAGTCATTTTGTGCCTTCTCGCTGATTATCCACTGCCGATCGCGACGGACTTCACCAAGCCGCAAAGCAAAGTTAGGCCGGTTGCGCAATCTATCGAACAAACTCAACCGGAACGTTGCCTGGCTGGATTTCGCATAATCCACAGCCTGCTTGCTGACCGGAAGGTGCCCTCGCTTGATGTAAGGATGGGCATCATAGAAAAAGCGGCGGTAGAGAAGAGCATAACGGTTTGCGGCACACGCAACTTCGTTGATTCTTCGAAGATGACCATCCACCAGCCGGCCAACTTCGCGGCTGGCCCGGTCCGGGTCAGACAGGATATTCCGATCAGTGAGACGGGGTAGCCGCCTCAGGAAAAAGCCGCCATCAACCAAGATTGCGACTCGCATCGCAAGCCACCGCCAAATAAAATATGCCCCAGGATTTCGGCTCGCTCATGATATCGGGGAGCGTAGCGTACTCTCAAGGGGCGATGTAACTTCATCCTATCAAGGCAATTACATTCGGTCAAGATCGGCGTTGTCCGCCGCCCAACGCTTTCTTGACGCCCCGGTACATGCGCCGGAAGGGACGGCGGCGACTGTGCAGGTTGTGTGCGATCAGCGGAGCGAGCGTAGGGTTGGCCGCCACCAGGGGCGCAACCCACTTGCGCAGCTCGGCCATGGTGGGCGGTTGCTCGTCCCAGGTCGGCACCAGGGAATCGAGGGGATGCCATTGCTTGCGGCCCGACAATCGGGTCATCACGGTGCCGCCGGCTTCCTGCACGGCCACGGCGCCGCCCAGCATGTCCCACATGCGAGGCGCGCCGATGACGGCGAACTGCATCACGCCCAGGGCGGTCATGGCAAGCTCGTAGGCGATGCTGCCGGTGACGCGGAGTTGACCCAGCGGCTGTCCCTTCAGTCCCTTGCCAACTCGGGTTGACGCGCCGAAAGAGCCGGGCAGTCCGATGAGGCGGTCGCCACGGGGTTTTTCCGCCTGGTACACCGAGACGGGTTCACCGTCGGCGAAGGCGCCACCCCCGGCATGGCAGTGGACCACCACGCCGGACGCGGTGGCAGTGGGCCAGGGGATGTACACGGCGCCGGCCAGCGGCCGTCCCCGGTGCAGAACGCCGATCGACGATGCGTACACTGGCAAACCGTTCATGAAGTTGGTGGTGCCGTCCAGAGGGTCCAGCACCCACAGGAAATCAGCGGCGGTGCGCTCGCCATCGGCGCTGGCGTCGTCTTCCTCACCCAAGATGCCGTGTTCCGGGAACCGGCGCGTGATCTTATCGACCAGGTACGCCTGGGTCTCCTTGTCGGCGGCGGTGACCGGGTCCTGCTGGGCCTTGTCCTTGTATTCGACGCTGAGCGCGCGCCCGAAATGACCGGCCAGCAGATCGCCCGCGCCCCGCGCGAATTCCACTGCTGCGGTCTCGATCTCGGCGCCGGTCGATTGTGCGATCTGAGTTACTCCCATAGCGGTGGCGATTGTACACCATTCCCGCACGGTGACCGCATGGTCGGTACCTCATGCTTACGCAGTCTGTCATCGCGACGTCGCTACGCTCCTCGCGATGACAGACTGGATACACGTGAGCGGCTGTTATAATCCCGTGCAGCAATCGAGGAGGCCGGATAATGGATCTGGAACTGAACGGTAAGGTCGCGATAATTGGCGGCGCCAGTCGAGGACTGGGCCGCGCGTGCGCCGAGGTGCTGGCGGAAGAGGGCGCGCGGGTAGCAATGTGCGCGCGAAATCCGGGTCCGCTGGAACAGGCGGCCGACGAGATACGCGCCGCCACGGGCGCGGATATCTTCACCTACGCCGGCGATCTGGATAACGAAGAGACCATCGCCGAGTTGGTCGCGCACTCTGCCGCGCACTTCGGGCAGATTGACATCATGGTCAACAACTCCGGGGGGCCTCCGCAAGCCTACGCCAAGGACTCCACCGAAGAGCTCTGGCAGGTCTCGGCCAACCGGTCGCTGTTCTTCTTTGCCCGAATGACGCGGGAGGCATTGCCCCACCTGCGCGCCCAGGGCGGCGGCCGGATCATCAACATCCTGGCCAGCACCGTCTACACTCCCATCCCCAATCTGGCTCTTTCAGCGGCAACACGCATGGGCGTGATCGGGTTCATGAAGAACCTGGCCGACGACCTGGGGCACGAGAACATCCTGATCAACAACGTGTGCCCCGGCAGCATCATGTCGGACCGCATGATGGAGAACGTGGAGGATCGGGCGCGCACCCAGGGCATTCCAATTGAGGATGCGCTGGCCCAGCGAGCGGAGCAGACGGCCCTGAAGCGCATCGGCGAACCCCGCGAGTTGGCGTACCTCGTGGCGTTCCTCGCCTCTTCCCGCTCCAGCTATATCACGGGCACCACCATGCTGGTGGACGGCGGCCTGGTCCGCTCGGTGATGTAGGGCAACCCGTGATGTAGGACGAAACGTGGCTTCCCGGAACGCACCCATCCAGCCTCCGGAACCGGAAACCGCCGAAGAATACGTGGACCGGGGCAACCGGTACAGCCGCAACGGCGTGTACGAACGGGCCATCGCGGACTACACTGCGGCCATTGAAATGGACGCCGCGTGTGCCGACGCATGGTTCAACCGCGGCGTCTCCTGGTACGAAGTTGGAGAGTACCAGCAGTCGATAGACGACCTGACCGAGGCGATCCGGCTGGACCCGGACGACGACAACTACTACTCCCGGCGGTCGCTTTCCTACCTGTTCAACGACCAGCCGGACGAGGCGCAGGCCGACATGGACACCAGCGAGGAGATCAGGTTGCGGTCGTGGGAGTAGGCCGCGCGCCGACCTGATGGCCGTGGCCGGCTATCCGGCCGCGCTGATTTCCTGGCCCCCGTCGGCGGCTTCCCGGCCGGGCGGTGTCGCGGTCAGCATCAGCACGGAAACCACCGCCAGGTTGATGCCGAAGGCGAGGAACGCTCCCTGGTAGCTGCCGACCCGGTCCACCGCCAAACCGGCGGCGATCGGTCCCAGCGCCTGCCCGCCCACCTGCGCCGCCAGTCCCCAGGCGCGAATTGCTCCCAGGTGCAGGCGCCCGAAGTAGTCGGCCCACACCAGGCGGGCGATGATATGCAGTCCGCCGACGCCGAACCCCAGGATGAACGCCCCGAATACTCCCATCGCAATGCCGCCCGCAAATGCCGTGGTTATGGCGCCGCAGGACACCACCAGCCCCGATCCCAGCATGATGAACCGGGCCGCCGCTTTTTGCGACAGCGCCGACCAGAAGATGCTGGCGGGGACCTGGGAAATGGCGAAGGTGCTGGCCGTCCATACGGCGTTGGAGGCTGGCACTCCCTGATCGATGAAATGCGGCACCTGGTGCAGTGAAACGCCGGCCTGCACGATGAAGCTGGCGAAAGAAAACAGCACCATCAGCCAGAAGGCCCGGGTGCGCATCGTCTGGCGGAGGGTGAAGTTGATCTCGTCCTGGACTCCCTGGGGCCGGCGTGCGGAACCGCTTTGCCGGCCGGCACGAGGCGCGCCGCTCCCGCCGTCCGGTTCAAGCCCCAGGTCCTCCGGCCGGCGCGCCATCAGCAAGATCGTGGGTATGACTCCAATGACAACCGTCCAAGCCCCCAGCGCGTACCACGCCGTTTCCCAGCCCCACGCGCCGGTGATGGCCTGAGCCACCAGCGGCATGACCGCCAGACCGGACCCCTGGGACACGTGGTTCAGAGCCAGCGCGAAAGGCCGGCGACGGATGAACCAGTTGCTCACGGCCACCGACGTGCCCAGTTCCAGGGGGCTGGAGAAGACCATCCGGCCCGGTACGTAGACCAGGTAGAACTGCCAGATCTGGGTCACCGCGCCCAATATCACCGCGCACACTCCGGCGATCCCGGACGAAATCCCAACCACCATGCCGGCGCCGTACCGGTCCAGCACCGGTCCAACCAATGGGGCGGCGAATGCCCCCACCACGCCGCCGAGGCTGACCGCTCCGGCAAACTCGGCCCGTGTCCAGCCGAACTGCTCGGACATGGGGATAAAGAACACCGTCAGCACCGCGACGGACATCAGGGGACGCGAGGAATAGGAGGCAACCCCCGAAAGACCGAGGATGACCCAGCCGTAGTAGAAGGGGGTCGCCCGGACGGCGCGGGTCTGCAGGGAGCGCATCAACCGGGGACGGACGGGCCAATCCGGTCGGCCGGGTGGGATCGGCAGCAATGAGGAACGGAAGCCAGATTCACGGGATTGCGTCGGCCTGCTGGCCGGCGTACCTGAACCCCGACCGGAATGCCGTCGGATTATAGCAGGAACGCAACCGGCTCCATGCCGGCCCTACGTTATAATACGGCGATGCAACGCACCCTTCGACTGGCCCTGGCCCAGTTCAACCCCACCGTCGGCGACATCCCCGGCAACGCCGCTCGCATCATCGAGTTGATCGAGGAGGCGCGTGCGCGGCACGCGGACGTGGTGGCGTTTCCGGAGCTGGCCATCACGGGGTATCCACCCGAGGACCTGCTCTTCAAGCCGTCGTTTCTGTCCGATTGCGCGTTCGCGCTGGAGCGCGTGGCCGCGGCCACGCGGGGGATCGCAGCGTTCGTCGGCTGTCCCGACATCCTGACCAGCCAGAACGACGTTGCCAATGCCGCCGCGATCATCAACGATGGCCGGATCCTGGACTGGTACCACAAGATGTACCTCCCCAACTACGGGGTATTCGACGAGGACCGGTATTTCCGGCGCGGTGACGAGTGCCCGGTCTACGTCATCAACGGGACGCCGGTGGGCGTCGGCATCTGCGAGGATATCTGGTACCCGATCGGCCCCATTGCCGTGCAGCGCGAGGCCGGCGCCGAAGTGATCGTCAACATCAACGCGTCGCCGTTCCACGCCGGCAAGGCCGGCCAGCGGGAGCGGATGATTGCCACGCGGGCGGCCGACCACGGCGTGTTTGTGGCCTACCTCAACGCGGTGGGCGGACAGGACGAACTGGTCTTTGACGGGGCCAGCGTCATCTGCTCTCCGGATGGGACCGTGATCGCCCGCGGCCCGGCCTTCGAGGACAGTCTGATCGTGGCCGACCTGAACGTGGAATCGGTGTTCCGCCAGCGCCTGCGCGATCCCCGGGCGCGCAAGGAAAATCCGGAAATCCTGGGGGAGGTGGGCCAGCCCCGCCTGACAAAGGTCTCCGAGCATCGCCTGTCGGATCGCCAGCACGCTCCCCCGCTGTTGTGCCGGTCGCTGGAGGACACGGAGGAGGTGTACCAGGCGCTGGTGGTGGGCACCAGGGACTACGTGCGCAAATCGGGATTTGGCCGCGCCCTCATCGGCCTGTCGGGCGGCATCGACTCCGCCCTCACCGCCACGGTAGCGGTGGACGCCCTGGGCGCGGAGAACGTGGTTGGCGTCACCATGCCGTCGCGTTACTCGTCGGAGGGAAGCGTGGCGGATTCGCAGGAACTGGCGGACAACCTGGGCATCAGCCTGTGGCGTATCCCCATCGAGCCCGCGCATCACGCCTTCGCCGAGATGCTGGCGGCCCACTTCGCCGGAACCGAGGCCAACGTCGCCGAGGAGAACGTGCAGGCGCGCATCCGCGGCAACGTGCTGATGACCATCTCCAACAAGTTTGGCTGGCTGGTGTTGACCACGGGCAACAAGAGCGAGATGGCCATGGGATACGCAACGCTCTACGGCGACATGGCCGGCGGCTTCGCGGTGCTCAAAGACGTACCCAAGACGCTGGTGTACGAACTCTGCCAGTGGCGGAACGAACGGACGCGCAACGGCCGTCCGCTCATCCCGCAGGCGGTGCTCGACAAACCTCCCAGCGCGGAACTGCGGCCCGACCAGACCGACCAGGACACGCTCCCTCCCTACGATCTGCTGGACCCGATCATCAAGGCATACGTTGAGGACGACTACGGGTACGCGGACATGGTGGCGATGGGGCATCGCCCGGAGTGGGTGCAGCAGGTGGTTTCGGCCGTAGACCGCAACGAGTACAAGCGGAGGCAGGCGCCGCCGGGGGTGAAAATCACGCCGCGCGCCTTCGGCAAAGACCGGCGGCTGCCCATCGTGAACCGCTACCGGCCGGCGTCCTAGTTTTCCAATATCTCCCGCACCGGGCAGCTGAACCCCGGCAGCACCTCACTGACGTCCAGCGTGTCGTCTGTGGTAAGGATGACCGCCGGCAAGTCCGGCTGGCGCACCCGTATCGTTCCGGTTTCCGGGTTGATCACCAGCGCTATCCGTACCCCGTGGCTCAGCCACATGGTGGCCTTGTCGTCCACCTCCTGCTCCGAGTCACTGGGCGATTTGATCTCGGCTACAAGTTCAGGAGCTACGGGACAATAACCGCTGATCTCAACGTCCAACGGCAGCCTTTCGGCAGAAACGAAGGCTACGTCCGGCTCTCGTACGGTATCAGGGTTCGTCTCCAGGATTACGCCGGTGTCGGAGCCGAAGACGCGGCCCAGCCGGCCCGGTCGTATGTGCATCCATAACATCGCAAGTAGTGCCGCCACCACTTCCCCATGTCTCACTCCCGCTGGCATAGTTTCGTGCAGCGCTCCCCGGATTAACTCGCCCTTGACGCCCTGGCTGTACAGGCGGAGCAGGTCGTCCGCGGTAAGCAGTTTTGGCTTGGCAGTGGTCATCAGAAGCCCCCGGAAGATGTCGAGGATAGTGTATCACCCGCCCGTATCGCCTTCGCCACCGGTTTCCTTGTACGCGAACACGGCGAACAGGGGATCGCCCGGCGGGGCCATGTCAGGGTTGGCGATGCCGCCGCGCACGCCGTTGAAGCCGCCGGCGTGCTGCATGTAGGACGCCACCAGCTCAATGTGGTCCTCGTCGTTGGTGGACCGCCAGACGCGCACCGCCTTGGTGGGGAAGCAGCGGTTGGAGAAGGTGACGATGAACACGCCGCCGGGCCGCAGGATGCGGGAGACCTCGGAGAACACGATCACCGGCTGAGTGAGGTACTGCACGGACACCGTGATGACCACGGCGTCAAACGACCCATCCTCGAAGGGCAGGGACGGGTCGACGTTGATGTCCTTGAGCAGGTATTCGCTGAGCTGCGGGTTGTCGGCCATCTCGGTGGCGTTCATGCCGAGGCCCACGATGCGCTGACGCGGGTGTTCCTCGGGCCAGTGGGTGCGCCAACTGCTCATGAGGTCCAGCACCTCAGCGTTCTCGGGTATGAGCTGCTGGAAGAGCCGACCCACTGCCACGATGGCCCCGTCGTCGATGTGCACGACGAGGCGGGGCATGGTGTAGAACTCGGCGTCGTTGGATTCGTCCTCCCGCTGGAAAAACTCCGGCGGGAAGCGCTGGGGGTCCATTGCCAAACCCAACCTCCTGATGAGCGCCGCCTGTCCGGTGGGGGTTTGGAAGCGCATGGTGTCCAGCTGCCGTGGGGTACGGGAAACGCGTCCCCGGCGGGGATTGTAACACTAGGGTGGGTACGACCCATTGGAAAGGCCGCCATCAACAGGCGGCCTGTAAGGTTGGTAGATTCCTCGGTTTGCTAGGGGCGGAAGCTATTGAGCATGGTTTCGCGCTCCGCGCTGTACGCCGCCAGAACTTCTTCACAAACTGCGTTTGTTGTAACAAAACCATATGGCTTATTGGGGAAGCTAGAGGATACGCTGATCAAAGCCACATGGGAACGCATACAGTCTCCTTCCTTGTATCGAGCACGGTATTCCAACCGAAAAAAAACATCTCCACCCATCACCTCCGGCTGGATTGACACTTTCTCGAAGAGGTCCCATTCCAGGTCTGCTGCATCCTGGGGCAAGGCAAAGTTCCAGTAATAGCCGGCCAACGCGGACAATTCGGTGGTGCTGTCCAAATACGGTGCGAAAAATGGGAAGGTCTGGATTTCGGCCGTGCGATCATCGACGTAGGACTCGAACGTGCTGGTCTGTATCAGCAGACCGGAAGAAAGGAGCGTTGGCGGGTATTGACCCGATTCACCTTCAATAAACCAACCTGCCGGTATATCCATACTATAGCCGTACCCGAATCTCAGATTGCGATAAGTGGCTTCCATGGGCCCACCTGACCGGTAAGTGTCAAGACGTGAGGACACTTCGTTGCTAGCGATCGACAAGCTGATGTTGTCGATCCGGTCCCCGGCCAACTTTGCCGTATTGACCCCAATCACGTTACCAAAGCGGTCGATCAACGGTCCCCCGCTGTTCCCGGGGTTGATAGCAGCATCGGTCTGCAACCATTTTGTGTCGTCGAAAATACGATTGGGAGACGACACGATACCTCGGGTCAGGGTGGGGTCTGTGCCCAAAAAACTGCTTGCAGGAAACCCCCAAGCAGTCACGGAGTCTCCAAAAGCCACGTTGTCCGAGTTGCCAATCGTCAATGGACTGAATGTGCGGTTTGAACTCAACTGTATGAGAGCCAAATCAGCCAGGATTCCCTTCCCCAGGACCCGGCCGGAGAATTGCAACCGCTCTCCGGACGATGTTTCCATGTTGGCCGTCACTACAGGATCGTCTTCCACGACGTGGCGGTTGGTAACCACCAAGCCATCAGGACTGATGACAAAGCCGGTGCCGCCGGGAATGGGACCTACCGGGCTTGGGAGAGTTATCCTGACCAGCGCCGGTGCGACCAGGGCTTTCAATTCGGCGTTGGAGAGAGGGGTTCCCTGTGGTACGACAGGAACAGCCGTAGCGGCAGGGCAGGAGCCGCCGTGGTCGGTGACAGTGATGTATTGCCAGTAAGGTGGATTGGGCCAAGTCGGCTGGCCGTAGCGTGAGCTGTTGCTCAGGACCGTGCAAGCGTGGTAGGCCCCTTCTTGTAAGCCATAGAGCGTGTAGGTGGGCCGGTCCGGGCTGAGGTTGGGGACATCAATATCCACGTAGACGAATGCCTGACGCCAGTTTCCCGTGACGCTGGCTTTGGCCCTGGGATAATCCCGGTCCATGTTCACGCAACCCACCCGGTAGTGTGTCGCCCCATGGGCGGAATCCCAGGTGATGAGCACCTCACCGGGGTTGAACCCATTGACCGCCTGAATATTACCAGGAGGGGACGCGGCACTCTGGGCTTCTGCCGGCACCAAGCTGCTCGCAACGACTACCAGGATGACAGCGACGACAAGAGTGGCGATAGGATTGACTAATCTGGTCAGTGGCATTGATTGATCGCTCCGGGGTTAGAGGCGTAGATCGTCTGTTCCCATACCGTATCCCCTGATGTTGGAAACCCGGTCATTTGAGGCGTTCCAATCCTGGCGGTTGGTAGTCCAGCAATTCCGGAGCTTCTTGGCTGCTTGGCCTCAATTGGAACCACTCGTAAAACCCATCGGCTTCGTCCTGGGTCATAAGGTCTTTGTACACCGCTTGATGCAAGACCCAAGACACACTCGCATCGTCCAGAGCCATCGCGTCCTGTACGGTGAGTGGCCCCATCTCGTCGGGACGGTTAGCCAGCCATGCGGACAGCTTGCCAGAACCTTCTGGTACGACTTGCTCCGTGCCCGGGTCCTGCCCGTCCTGCACTGGTGGGAGCGCCACGGCCGGCGCGGCTGCCGGGATTCGCGGTTCACCGGGCTTGACAATCGGCTCGGCGATCGAGGCCGCCGGATTGGCGTACAGGCCAGGGTCGGTCAGGTCGGGCTGCACCTGGGCGGCCGCAGCTTCCTGGACCGGCTGCTCGCCGGAGTTGGCGGCGAACATGGAACCGGCGGCAACCGCGACGGCTAACACGACCGCTACGCCCGCGAGCACGGCCCAGCGCTTGCGGAACACGGAACCAGTTCGTGTCATGATCTGTATCCTCCGTTGCCCGATTGTTTATCCTCTTTCAGGCTATTTTAGAATGTCAGCCCGAAAATAATAGCATAGGCTGGGGCA
Source organism: Dehalococcoidia bacterium (assembly GCA_022823505.1). Taxonomy (GTDB): domain Bacteria; phylum Chloroflexota; class Dehalococcoidia; order Lucifugimonadales; family UBA3495; genus Bin87. The sequence continues at coordinate 8,054 of JAJEIA010000150.1, read as the reverse complement.
GCCTTTGCGGTCGCCCCAGCCCACGTATCGTGCCCCATTTGACAATTATTGCTCAGCTTTCGTCCACGCTGTACACCCGCACGGCGGTGTCGTGGAACATGGCGGCCCGCTCGGTGGGCGAGTATTCCTTCGAGAGGCGCTTGAAGGCGTTGTACATGACGTTGTACGAGTAGGAGACTTTGTCCACCGGGAAGTTGCTCTCGAACATGCAGCGGTCCGGGCCGAACTGCTCGATGCAGTAGTTGACCAGCGGCGCCATGTCGTTGGCCAGTTCCTCCGAACTTGCCGGCACGTCCCGCTCGTGCCAGTCGAAGCCGGTGCGGGGCATGCCGATGCCGCCCAGCTTGATCACCACGTTGGGGCACTCGGCCGCCGCCGCGATGCCCTGGCGCCAGGTCGCCAGCGTCTCCTCGCTGTTGGAGTAGGGGCCGACCCGGAGCAGGCCTCCGATGTGGTTCAGGATGATGGTCAGGTCGGGCACGGCCTTGGCGAACTCGGCCAGCTCGAACATCTGGGGGAAGTACATCCAGCCTTCCAGCGTCAGGCCCATGCTGGCCAGGACGCGGGCGCCGGCGCGGAAGTTGTCGCTGGACATCTGGTTGGGCATGTTATGGGCGGCGGTGTTCTCGACCTCGGGATGCGGGTCCCAGGTCACCGAGTGGCGAATGCCGCGGAACCGGTTGGGGCTGGCCGCCTGGAGGGCCTCCAGCACCGGCTTGACGCCGTCGCCCAGGTTCAGGTTGGCGTGGCCGACGATGGATGCCGCCGCCCGGCCTGGGCCGTATAATCCGCTGGCCGAGGCGGCGGCCAGGCCCTGAACGAACTCGACCTCGCCCACCGGACGCATCTCCTCGGGGCCGGTGGTGCGGTACATGGAGCGAGCCTCCACGAAGACGGTGGAGGTCACGTTGTGCCCGCTGTTCATGTCCGCGGCGAGCTCGTGGAGCAGGTAGCGCTGGTAGGGGATCCGCTTGGTGCGAAAGTCCCAGAAGTGATGGTGTGGGTCGCAGATGGGGATCTCGGGCTCCAACGGTTCTTCCTGTCGGAGCGCGTGCCAGTCATTGCCTCCAAAGGGCATAATCAGCCTCCGTTTATTGGGCGTGCATGGGACTACGATGGCAGGGGCGGCGAAGTTCGTCGGCAGCCCGCCCGCGCGCAAATCATATCATAGGGGGTCCAGGCGGCTGGACGGTTCGGCGACAGGGCGCAACGGGGAGTTTGTGCAGCCGGAATCGTTGTGGCGGCATCTCGACGCATGAACATCTTGCCCAGAAGGATCTACTACGGTTGGTGTGTGGTCGCCGCCGCGTCGGGCATGTCCTTTGCCAACGCGGCGACGGCCATCAGCATCCTGACGGTGTTCGTGGTCCCCATGAGCCAGGAGTTCGGCTGGAACCGCACCGAGGTGGCCGGCGCCACCAGCCTGGGCGCCGTGCTGGGCGCGGCATTGGCCCCGTTCACCGGCCGGGCCGTTGACCGTTTCGGCGCGCGGGTGACGCTGGTGGCCGGCGGGCTGATCGTCGTGGCCGGATGCCTGTATCTGGCCAACGCGCAGGTGCTGGCGGCATTCTACGTGGCGTTCACCGCCGTGCGCATCGCCGACCAGGGGCTGATCCAGGTGAGCGCGTCGGTGACGGCGGGGAAGTGGTTTGCGCGCTACCGGGGCCGGGCCACGGGATTGGTGATGCTGGGAAACGCGGGCGGCGTCATCGTGATGGCGCCGCTGGTGCAACTGGTCATCTCGCTGTGGGACTGGCGCGCCGCGTGGGTGATGCTGGCCGGCTCGATGCTGGTGGTGGGCACGATTCCGGCGCTGCTGCTGGTGCGCCGGCAGCCCGAGGACATGGGCCTGCGGATGGACGGCGATGGTGATCCTGACCCGGCCGAACGGGCCGAACTGGCCGCCGATGAGCCGGCTATCGGGCTGGGAGTCATAGTCAGGACTGCATCCTTTTGGTTGATCCTGTTCTCCCTGTTTTTGGTGTCAACCGCCACTTCGGGGATCGGGCTGCACCTGGTGCCGCACCTGACGCAGCAGGGCCTGAGCGCCGGCGCGGCGGTGGCGGCGATAAGCGTGATGTCGATTTCGGGAGCGCTGGCGGCGCTGGCGTTCGGACTGCTGGCGGAGCGGGCCTCGCCCAAACTGCTGCTCGTCCTGGCGTACCTGCTGGCCGCGGCGAGCATGTGGGTGCTGATGACAGCCGACAATCTTCCGCAGACCTACCTGTTCGCCGTGCTCCAGGGCATCGTGGGCACGGGAATCAACACGCTGGCGCCGATACTGTGGGCCGTCTACTACGGGAGAGGGTCGTTGGGCAGTGTCTTCGGCGTGAGCCGGGCGGCCCAGGTGGTCGGGTTCGCCGTAGGCCCGCTGGCGTCGGCCGTGGTGTACGACCGGACGGGCAGCTACCAGGGCGCGTTCCTGGCGCTGGCGTTGGTGGCCGTTTTCGCCGCCATCCTGCTGGTGGCGTCCCAGCGTCCGCGAGCGTAACCGGCAATCGCGCTGCGCGTCATCCAGCCGGCGCGGCAGACCGCATGGCCGCCAGGCCGTCGGCCAGCCCTGGATGATGCAGGCGCAGGGCGGCCATGGAACGCCGACTGTCCAGGCCCAGGCGGTCTCGCGCGGTGGAACGGTCCGGGATCACCAGGTTCGTGTCCAACCCGAACGCCTCGGCGACGGCAACCGCGAAATCGTACATCGTCACCCAGTCCGCGCCGGCCACATGGAAGATGCCCGCGTGGTCCGCTTCGGCGATACGGACGATGCCGTCCACCAGGTGTTCAACGTACACGGGCGAACGATGGACGTTGGTCGGTCCGTGGTACGGTTCGCCGTCGCGCAGGCGCTCCACCAGCATGGGTACGAAATTGCGGCGCCCCGGCGCCGGCCAGCCGTAGACGATGCTGGTGCGCAGGACTGCCCAGCGCGAGGCGATCGCCGCCACGGCCTGCTCACCCTGGAGCTTGGTGCGGCCGTACTGGGTGTTTGGCGCCGGCGTATCGACCTCAGCGTACGGGCCGCTCTGGCCATCGAATACGTACTCGGTGGAGACGAAAACCAGCCGGGCCCCGTGGCGTTCCGACAGCCGGGCGATGGCCTGGGTGGCAGTCGCGTTGACGGCGGTGGCGGCTTCGGGGTTGCGCTCCGCCGTGCCGACGTCGGCCATGGCGGCCAGGTGCGCCACGACGTCGGGTCGCGCCAACGCGAAGAGCGCGTCCAGCCCGGCCGGATCGGTGATTTCCACCTGGCGCCAGGTCGCGCCGTCATCCACCGGCGGGCGGGAGTTGAAGGTGCTGACAACGGTGTGTCCCGACGCCACGAGACGCCGGGACACGTAGCGGCCGATGAAGCCGCTGCCGCCGATGACGAGGACGCGCATCGCGAACCGGCCGGGTCAGCGCGACCGCACGCGTCGGTGACGAGATTGCCGCGCTGCGCCCGCGATGACCAACCGGTCTAGGACACGGGCAGAACGGGCTCGGTGCGGTCCGCGGGGAGCTCGACTTCGAAGGCGTTGAGGAAGAAGGCGGTCTGGGCGTAGTTGCCCATCAGCGCGGTGATCTCCACCAGGTGCTGGGCGCCGAACTGCTCCAGGGCGATCTGGAAGGTGGACGCCGAGACGCGGTGGTTGGCGTAGAACTCGTTGCAGAAGTTGACGATGGCCTGTTCGTCCGCGGCCATCCTGGGCAGGGGCTGCCGGTCGCGGATTGAATCCACCAGGGCGTCGCTGAGGCCCTCCCGGCGGCCGGCGGGAGCGTGGGCGTTCCAGATGTAGGGACAGTCGAAGTTGCGCGCCGTGACCAGGATCGCCAGCTCCTGGATGCGCTTGGAGAAGGTGCTCTCGAAGCGCAGGTAGCCGGTCAGGCTGCTGCGCCGTCGCGCCATTTCGGGACTGTTGATCGCGATGGAATAGGGGCCGCCGGTGATGGTGCCTCCGGTGGGTCTGGTGAGCTCGTCGAAGGCGTCGTGGAATTCCGCGGGCACCATGTCTCGAGTTACTACGGGCAGTCTGGCCATGATTCTCCTCGACTTGGGAAAGGGATTTAGGGTCTCTAGTCGATTGTATCACCGCCCTTCGCGCGGATTCTCGCCCACGGCGGAATGACAGGCGACCGCAACCCGATTACAATCTTGCCAACGAGACGAGAGACCGAGCGCAGGAGGTGGCAGCATGGCGACAACGGAACGGTTGAACACGCAGGAGGAGCAACAGTATTACGAGACCGCCGGCCGGATCCAGGTCAAGCCGGGGTGGCTGCAGGGCGAGGGCCAGCCGCTGCCGGAGATGGAGCCCTACCTGTGGCGGTGGAAGGAAGTCGAGCCGCTGGTGATGAAGAGCGGCGAGCTGGTGACGCCGGACCGGGACGTGGAGCGGCGCACCCTGCGGCTGGCGACCCCCGGGCTGGATCGGGGCACGACCCACACCATCACGGCGGCGCTGCAACTGCTGCTGCCCGGCGAGAACGCCCCGGCCCATCGCCATACGCCCACGGCCATCCGGTGGGTGCTGAAGGGCACGGGCGCCTACACCACCGTGGAGGGCGACAAGTGCTACATGGAGCCCGGCGACCTGGTGTTGACGCCGTCGTGGACGTGGCACGACCACAACAACGAGGGCGACGAGCCGATGGTCTGGCTGGACGGGCTGGACGTGCCGCTGGTGCGCTACCTGCGGGCCAACTTCTACGAGGCCTACCCTGAGGACCAGCAGCCCATCGTCGGCGTGGCCGAATCGGAGCGCAAGTTCGCGTCCGGCGCGCTGCGGCCGGCTTGGGAGGAACCGGGCGCGCCCTACTCGGCGCTGTGGCACTACAAGTGGGATAAGACCCACGAGGCGCTGCAGCAGTTGGCTCGGGTGGACGCCAGCCCCTTCGACGACGTCGCGATGGAGTTCAGCGACCCCATGACCGGCGGCCCGGTGCTCAAGACCATGACCTGCTGGGCGCAGATGATCCGGCCGGGCGTGGCCACGCGGGCGCACCGCCAGACCAGCTGCGCGGTGTACCAGGTGTACAAGGGGCAGGGCCACAGCGTCATCGACGGCACGCGGTTCGACTGGACCGAGGGCGACTTCTTCGTGGTGCCGCCGTGGGTCTGGCACGAGCACGCCAACGACACGGACGATGAGGTCGTCCTGTTCTCCATCCAGGACATCCCCATCATGAAGCAGATGGCGCTGTACCGCGAGGAGCCCTACGAGGAGAACGCGGGGCACCAGCCGGTGACCGGGACGTTCCAGGGGTAGGTGGTCGCCAAGGGCCGGGCGCGGCGTGGAGATCGCGTCACGCCCGGCGTCGACGAACAGGCCCCCGACACGCACAGAACCCGGTAAGTTGACGAAACTCGATACCGATGTCGGCCAGATAGCTCGGGCATTTCAGAAACAATGCTAGAACGAATCAGGGAGCTAGAAACGACGATTCGATCATTGCGGAAGTCGGCGGAGTTACTTTCGCCGTTCTGACGAGAGCGAGCATCTGCTTGATGTGGGCTGGCTTTTGGGCAGGTCGCGTGATTCTAACGGACGTGCTGGATCACAGCTTCACTGAACTAGAACTGATAGCTATAGAATTGCTGGGTGAAAGTCCGTTCGATCAGGGATTCAGCATCGGCATGGCCATCCTGACGGCGCAGGTCTGGCTTATCGTGTGGCCCAACGTCAAAGGAGGACTCATGGGATTAATCGCTAAGTCGGCGGAGGCTTGGTCCGAAGGGATAGCGCGGCGACTTTCTCCCAAAGCGGCCAGGATCTTTGCGCAGCGTTTGACCACCGCCGAGTTGCGGGAAATTTTGAAACAGCGGGAACAGGCCGAACGGCCGGGCAATGCAACGTCTGAATAGATCGACGTTTGGCCGTAATTTCGGGTGATAGCCGGCGGCGCATCCTACAAAATCAACCGCTGCTGGGTGACCACAGGCTCCGGCGTTGCGTCGTCGGGGCCGTCTTTTTGGGTGAAGCCGGAGACGCCCACCCCCAGCAGGCGGAAGGCCCGGTCGGGGGCCAGCTCCCGGTCCAGCAGCATCCACGCGGTGGACACGATGGCCGCTTCCTCGTCAGTGGGCGACGACAACGTGGTCTGGCGGGTGAAGGTGGTGAAGTCGGACAGGCGCATCTTGACGGTCACGGTGCGGCCCATGATTCCCTTGTTGGCCAGCGAGCCGGCGACGCGGCCGGACAGACGCTCGATGATCGACCGGAGGTTGGCGCGTTCCTCGTCCGAGTTGCCGGGCAGGTCGTCGGCGAAGGTGGTCTCGGCGCTCATTGACTTGGCCTCGCGGGAGGTCTGCACCGGGTCGATGTCGATGCCCCGGGCGCGGTCACGGATGCTGTCGCCGCGCCGGCCGAAGTGGCGGGCGAACCAGGCGTCGGGCATCTCGGCCAGCTGGCCGATGGTCTCGACGCCCTCGTCGTGCAGCCGAGCCGCCGACTTGGGACCCACCCCGACCAGCTTGCCCACGGCCAGGGGCGCGAGAAACTCGGCCTCGCCGCCGACGGGGACGACCACCAGGCCGTCGGGCTTCTGCAGGTCAGAGGCGATCTTGGCGACGGTCTTGCCGGTGCCCAGGCCCACGGACACGGTGAGGCCGGTCTCGGCGGCGACGCGCTCCTTGATGTCGATGGCAATGGCGATGGGCGAACGCTCGGCGGCGGCCTCGGTGACGTCCAGGTAGGCCTCGTCCAGCGACACGGGCTGGATCACCTGGGTGACGTCGCGGAAGATGCCCATGATCTGGCCGGACATCTCGCGGTAGCGGTCGAAGCGCGGCCGCACGATGATGCCGTCGGGACACTGGCGCACGGCCGTCGCCATGGGCATGGCCGAGTGGACGCCAAACCGCCGCGCCTCATAGGACGCCGTGGCCACCACCCCGCGACCCTCGGGCCTCCCGCCCACCAGCACGGGCAGGCCGCGCAGCTCGGGGTTGTCCAACTGCTCCACGGCGGCGTAAAAGGCGTCGAGGTCGGCGTGAATGATGTGGCGGGGGTGCGGGGGCATTGGGCGAATACCAGGGCATTGCTGGTGGAATAGCCCAATTTTACCTCCGGAGGCGGCGGAAAAGGGTTGTGAGTCCGTCGCGGTGTGCCAAGTCATGGAACGACCTGAAAAACGATCTGCTCGCAACGGTCGACGTGTAGGTGTAAATCCCATTAGCCAGTGACGATCGACGCGCTTGACGACCGATGCCCTGGAGCAATAATCTATCCGCATCGAATGCGCCGCACGGCCCGAAGGTTGCCCCCGACGCAAACTGAACTCACCATCCCAGCTCCACCATCGAGGCATCCCATGTCCGTTAAATTGATAGATACGTTGTTCGACCGGGCAGAAATAGGCAAACAAGATTCGGATTTCTCATACTTTTTTGATCTGCTCCTCCTCGGCGAAGCGATATCCAAAACCATTGTGCTCGCCATGTTATCGGGGATCGAACAGGATGTAACCGGCCATCGTTATAGGTTAGAGCACAAATTGGTGCGTTCCAATGGTTTGGGCGACTGGGCGGACGTATTGAACGACGCTCTGTCTGGCCCAGCATCTCAATACCTTATAGACGATGCACAACCTGAACGAATGGAACTCACCAGAAACTGTAGTGAAGGCGAATGGCAACACGACTGCGTTTCCGCTCTGAAACGTGCGTTAGACGCACTCGCAATAGAAGCCGAAGCGGTACCACGTCGATCTGACATGAAAAGGTGGTTCCGTCTTTTTGCAACGCTTCGTAACAAGACGCGCGGTCATGGTGCTACCAGGCCTTATACTACCGGTGAGGCGGCACTTCATTTGTACGATAGCGTTCGTATTCTGTACGATAATTGCCATCTTTTCCAGCGACAATGGGCATATTTGTACCGAAACATTTCGGGCAAATATCGTGTAACTGCTATATCAGAAACGTCCGATCTCTTTGATCATTTGAAGCGAGACCCAACACACCGTCTCGACAACGGCGTGTATGTCCATCTTGGCTCACCTCGGCTCGTCGGACTAATAGTCAGCGACCCGGAAATCAGCGATTACTTCCTGCCGAATGGTGGTTTCAACGATAA